>CAZWYD010000011.1:0-7904 GCA_964637815.1 uncultured Planctomycetia bacterium | reverse complement strand
TGTAGTGTTTTTAGAAGAGGAAAAAATAATCAAACAGCAACTGCGGATACTGGAGCATGAATTAAGGATAGCCACGCAGCGCGTTAATCTATTTGAAAAAATCAAAATACCCGAGTGTAAGGAAAATATCCGCCTCATAAGGATATATCTGGGCGACCAGCAGACTAATGCAGTGGGCCGCTCAAAGATAGCAAAGAATAAGATCGAAGAAATGGTTCTGGAAGGTGTAGCATGATAGTGCCAATGAAAAAGCTAAGCATAATAGTGCAGTCAAAAGACACTGACGCGACACTCAATGTCCTGGCAAGGTCAGGCGTTGTGCATGTCGAGCACCAAAGGCCTCCAGAAAATGAAGACATAAGTCTTCTCAAAGAAAAACACCTTTCTCTTTTTAAGGCCATAGACGCATTGTCTGATTCATCTGGATCCCAAAAAACACATAATCGGCCGGATAAACTAACGCAAGAGATCTTGAATTTCGTAGATAAAAAAGAAGTTCTCATCGAGGGAATAAAGAATATAAAGAAGGCTATAGAAAAATGGAAAAACTGGGGTGATTTTGACCCAGAACTTATTTATAAACTCGAGGCAAAGGGTGTATGGGTAAGGCTTTGTAAGCTCACAAAGAAAGAATTGCGCAATGTACCAGAAGGCGTAATACTAAAGGAGCTTTTTAATAAAGGTAACATGTTTTATTGCGCAGCTATCTCAAGAGAAGAGATAAAATTACCTTTTGAGGTTACGCAATTACCTGAACAAGGCCTTGAAGAGATGCTGTCGAGCCTAAAAAGAGAAGAAGATAAATTGCGCGAGATAGAAAAAGGCCTGGCAGATCTTTCAAAATATAAAAATTCACTTTTTTCGTACGAAAAAAGACTTTCTTCCCTGATAGAGTTTGGTAAAGTATCTGCAGGCCTTGGTAGTTTTGAGAAATTATCGTATCTAAGAGGGTATTGTCCTCTGGATAAGGTGAAATTTATTGAAAAAATAGCGGAAAGGGAAAGCTGGGGCCTTATTGTCGAGGATCCATTAGAGAGCGACAATGCCCCTACCCTAATAAGAAATCCTCGATGGATAGAAATGATAAAGCCTATCTTTAAGATGATAAATACTATCCCTGGCTACAGGGAAGTCGATATAAGCCTGTGGTTTTTAGTATTCTTTTCAATATTTTTCGGAATGCTTATAGGTGATGCTGGTTACGGCACTATATTTTTTGCTCTAAATCTATTCTGCCATGTGAAATTCAGGAACAAGGTCAAAGATAGATCAATATTTTTCCTTATATATCTTTTGAGTCTCTGCGCAATAGGCTGGGGATTATTAACAGGTACATTCTTTGGCCAGGCATGGTTGCCAGAGAGGATTCAACCGCTTCTCCCACTTTTAAGGCAAGAGGAAACTATCCAGGCACTCTGTTTTTTGATAGGAGCCATTCACCTGAGTATCGCGCATGTATGGAGATTTATCCAAAAAATGCCGTCGATAAAGGCATTTTCTGAAACAGGATGGATATGCATGTTATGGGGGGCATATTTCGTAGCAAAGACATTGATTTTAGGCGAGGCATTTGCAGAGAGTACAAAGTGGCTTTTAATGATAGGCGCAGGCCTTATTATTTTATGCACAAATCCCACTAAGAGTTTATTTAAGACAGTTTCTTCTGGCGTAGGGGGACTCCTTCTTAATGTAATCAATAGCTTCACGGACGTTGTTTCATATATACGCCTGTTTGCAGTGGGCGCGGCAACTGTGGCAGTGGCAGACGCGTTTAACCAGATGGCTTCAGGTATAGGTTATGGAAATATTTTTGCGGGATTCCTGACAGCATTTGTGCTTTTATTTGGACACACGCTGAATATTTTATTAGGCGCCATGGCTATTCTGGTGCATGGCGTGAGATTAAATATGCTGGAGTTTTCGAGTCACATGAACATGGAATGGTCAGGCGTGGAGTATACGCCATTTAAACAGGAGGTAAGCTGATGGATGCAAATGTGTTATTGCAGTTTAAAGATCTTGGCGTTGCGGGTTCACTCGCGTTCGCTGCAATGGGTTCTGCGCTTGGCGCAGGCGCAGCAGGCATGGCAGCGGTTGGCGCATGGAAAAAGTGCTTTGCGCAGAATAAGAACGCGCCGTTTATTCTCACAGTATTCGTAGGCGCGCCGCTCTCCCAGACCATCTATGGCATGATCGTAATGAATGCCTTTGTAGAGCTTGCGAATAAAGGGCAGTTCATGTCTGGCGCAGGCATACTTGGTGGTCTTGCAATGGGAATGTCAGCATGGATGCAGGGCAAAGCAGGTGCGGCAGCAGCTGACGCAATGGCAGAAACAGGCAAGGGATTTGGTAACTACCTTATCGTGCTGGGTGTGATCGAAACCGTTGCCCTATTCGTAATGGTCTTCATCCTGATGGCTGCTGGAAAGTTGTAAGGTAAGGTCCTTCGACTCGCCTAATAATGTTTCTTTTCGTCACATTATTAGGCTCGCTCAGGATCAAATTCGCTTTCAGCGAATTTGGCGGGGACGACGGGGGTCATTCCCACCTTTTTTACTACATTCTACTTATCGTCGGTAAACTTGTCAATCATTATATTTTTTTAAAAGAACGTGACAAAATCGTGACAAAACTACCTGTCGAGGCGTTCTAATCGCTTAATCTTCTTATTGATCTCAGGCCTGAATATGTGGGCATATCCTTCTGTAACCCTGAGCTCTTTATGCCTCATTTGGACTTGAACCTCCCTAGCACTTAGCCCTGCATTAAATAACTGACTACAGTAACTATGCCTTAATTCATGTAAGGTGCTTATATTGGTGATTCCAGCTTTTAAAAGTATCTTTTTAAGGCGCCTTATCATTTTTCTTGATCTTGGTTTAAAGGGTTCTCCAGCCTCATTTGTAAATACATATTCGCTTTCCCTTGGTATTGATTGAAGGATCTTGATAAGATTATCATGAATAGAGATATATTCTGCTGATTTCTTACCCTTTGGCTTAATCACCCATAGAACCTTTTCTTCAAAATTTATATCTTCCCATTTTAGATTGATAAGCTCTGTGAAACGCAGTCCTGTATGAAGGAATGTGTAGTAGATAGGGAGGTAGAAGGGATATTCAGTTTTTGCAATATCCATAAATCTTTGGTACTGCTCCACTGATAGCGCGCCTTTTTTCTTTGCGTCTGTAACTTCAATCTTTGAACATCCCTTGGCTGGATTCTCATACATAAGCTTATTCTGTACTGCGAAATTAAACTGTGTAATTAGGTTCTTTAGGTGATTGTTGCATGTACAGGCTTTGTTTCCCTTTTCTTCTCTTAGATATGTTATGTATTTATTGATAACCTCGGGCGTAATCTCTCTTAGCCTATTTATCCTTATAATATTCATGAATTTCCTGAACTCATTTATAACGCTCCTGTGCGATTTAAAGGTCTCGTATGGATACCGGGCTTTATAATGTTTCAGAAAATCATCACTAAATGCATCATAAGGCATATCGCTTGTAGTCTTAAGGCCAGATCTTAAACTCTGGAACTCAAGGATTCTACTACGCAGCATTTCCTCAGCTAACTTTTTATTATTGGTCTGCGTGCTTTCTCTGTGTCGTCTTCCATTAGCGTCATAGTACCAGATCCAGAAGAAGGGACTGTCAGGCCTTTTATATACCTTACCAAACTTTAGTAGCGACATTTGATTTTCCTTGTTTTACCCAGCTCTCAACCTCAAGAGGGTTAAATTTTCTTCTGCCTCTTATCTGATAGTGAGGGATTTCATTTCTTGAGATGTAATAATAGATTGTTCCCAGCGGGATACTGTATTTCTCTGATATTGCCTTCGCAGTCACTAGAGTCATTTTAAACCTCCATTTCTTGAGAGTTGTTTTGTCAGATGATAATTTTTTGGATAAAAAAATATCGTTCTTTCTTTACCTCTATTATCATCTGTTTTGATATACGTCAATTTTTCCTCCAAAAAAATATTTTAAATAACTCCTTCTTTCTTAAGAATGACAAGGTAGGCATTTGATATGTTTGTCTTACGTCTTAACCACCTGTTGAGCGTTGCTTCTGGAATACCTAACCTTTTTGCCAATTCCCACTGCCGGAGATTATGTTTTGACATGTAAGCTTCGATCTTCGCAAGAATCTCCTTCTCTGTCATTAATTGAAGTTTATCATATGTTTTGGCATGTGTCAAGGGGAATTTTTGGATTTTTTGTAAATAAATTAGAATCAAGTTCCATTTCGAGTTCTGCTTTGTGAATTAAGAAGCTCTTGAATATCAAAATCATCTTCCTGTAGTTCTAATGATTTATTTAACGATCTGATCTTGTTTTTGGCTTCCTTCTCGTAAGCCTCAACAAATTCATCTGCCTGTTGAGAACTACCAGGAAAAAGTTCTTTTAAAGCAGTACGCAAACTGCTCAAGGCTTGTAATTTTACAGTGGTTCCTATTTTCTCAAACCAAATGAAATAGGGCCTATCATAATATTTGGTAGACAAACGTCCTTCAAAGACAAGCCTCATGGTTTCCACGTGGGCAACTTCTTCGATAATATGATGCACACAGTCAACTTCGCTCATCTGTTGAAGTTGCGAAGTTCTTAATTCTGCAACATGCGTTATTTTCCCCCCTTGCATATTAAACAATCTTGCTAAACTAACGTAAATGACTCGCTTCCCAGGTCTATCAGGATTTACAAACAAAGATAATTCTTCTATTGATTTAGACATGCCCTCATGTATAACCATGCCACCCCATTGATCTACTCTACCATCGGGATGAATGTTATTGATAAAAGGAGAGAAAATTACTTCATCGACATTTTCTTCCATATACTCATATAAATTAACTACTTCACCAGAAATAGACCTAATCTGTATCCTAACTAATAATTCCTGTAAAGATGCAGGCAAAAGATTAACTGGGATACTCACAAGATGTGGCTCTTCTTCGTATCCACCAAAGGATCCAATGACAAGTTCCGTCAAATCTTCCATACTTATGCGTCTATCCAATAGCTCTAGCTCTCCATGGGGATCAGGAAGCATCATTATCTCCTGAGATGGGACTTTTTCTTCTAATTTCTCAACCATGGCCACCTTAAGCAATAAAGGTTTAGTAGAAAATATTTCCTCTGAAACTTTAGTAGCTCTTATCAATAATCCAGGAATAGCATCTTTAGAAACCATATCAAACCCACCAGATCGTCCAATCAACAGATTATCTTTGTCATCTACATTAAGAGCTGATAACGCCTCTCCTTCAATAAAAGGAATATATCCTATATAGCCCTCGTCACTGCTACCAACATGGATTACTCTTCTGCTGCTATCTCCCATATATATTTTACCCTTACTATCTACGGTAACTCCACCGCCATGGCTAATGCCTGGGAATTCTTTAACCTCTCCAATTTCTCCTGTGGTTATATCAAAAGTCCTCAATCGCATAACCGTAGTATCCACTATATAGATAACATCTAAATTTTTATTGAGAATTAAATCCATAACGCCAATCTCAGCAAATAACTCAGAACCGCCAAGCACCTTGTCCTCACCTGTAAGTAGATCTAAAACTCTAAATTCATCCGAATCGATTATTGTATAATATAATTTACTTCTATATGCAATTAGTCCTTGTATATTTACTACTGATCCTTTATAACTAACGTCATAACTACCTAACAACTCACCTCTATCATTATATTTTCTAATCTTTTTCGTGCTAGTTACTGCAACATATATATTTCCCAATTCATCAACGGCTACTTTTCCAACACGTTCTTCTGCTAGATACCTACCTTGTTCATTTAACAAAGGTATAACATGCTCATCGTCAGACATATATATAGCTGCTCCATAGTGCAAAAGATCCATACTCCCTACTACCGTAGAACCATTCGGTAAAGCCTGAACAGATATAGGATGAACTGTCTTTCTTAAATGCTCTATCTGTTCTGCTGGAATACTAGGCAAAAGCTCAACATCTCTTGAAACTATTAAACCCTTATTTTTCAACCTGTCAATGATACGTAGGCAGGTTTTCTTCTCAATAGGTATCCTTAGAAGATCTCTTGGAATAGTCTGAGAATACAGAATAGTATTATGCAAGAATAGCATTGCTATAATAACTGATACGATCTTCAAATTGAATGCTTTGTTAATCTTCATCATAATCTAGATAAAAAATGACCCTTTTATAAGGCTAACCTGGTTATTTTAGCTGCTATAGTTTACATATATAAGTATACTATAGAAATGGAGGATTTTCAAGAAAATTTATGCTTTGCGGAAGTTGTTGTAACTTTAAGAAAGGGGAGGGGTTAGGTTGAACTAAAATCAAATCATTTCCTTTCTTAAGTCGGAAGAAGACGACGACTCACTGCCAACAAGGGGATAATTTCTTTTGATGTTACATCAAAATGATGCCCGGATTTTATAGGCATCCAAATACCAGCATAATTTGTACATAAACGCACCATATAAGTATTTAAATTAAACAAACTTATTCGCCCTTGCAATGTCATTCCGTTCCAGCCCAAAACAACAAGATGTCCGCATGTTTCTTTTGCATTAAATTTAGAAAGTTTTCTATCATTTGCTAGAATATGAGGTTGGTTTACAAAAAAGAAATCATTATAATTACCCTTGTCATATCTAATGAAATTTCTTATTTCATCAAAATTGCTAGATAGAACAAATTCTTTCCCTTGTATATACGTTAAATAATTAAATACGATTTTGCAAATTCCCCGATAAATTATTCTATCTATTTTTATTTCGCCAGCAACAAGTGTTTGATTCCTCCGCTTCACAAAATCAGGCCATTCTTTATCAGTATCCATTTTTACTTCTTTATACCCTTTTCCTTTCAATCTCTCTAATAAAATATTAAGTTCATGCTTATCTTTATAAATAAAATCAAATTTCAATCCCTTAAGTTCTCGGCCTTGTTTTTTTAATTGATCAAACGCGGGAATATCATCTAGTTCGTAATAATCAAATCGATTTAATAGTTTATTAAAAATTCCTACTTGTAGCACTGGTTCAATATCAATTATATCCTTCCCTTCTGAGTATTTTGGAGTCACAATTATGCCAGCTAATTGGCCTTCAGCAATCTTAAACTTTATACGTTTATGCTTTGGTTGTTTTCGTGGTTTAATGCCATGTTTATACCGTTCGATTCCCTCAATTGTATCTCTTCCAAGATATAGCTCAATCTTATCGCCAAAGTATTGATTGCATTCATCGCACACGCTCTGATACAAAATGAGATTATCTGGGGTAAAAGTTCCGAAGCATTGCGATATAACATGCTCTCTTTTCTTGAAATCTTTTGCTGTTCTTTCCTGTAAACAATAAATACACTTCATAACTGTCAGATTACATGTCTCCTCTTGATCTTATAAATAAGCAAGTTATATTTAAGCACTTGAAATTTCTTAGCCCAGTGGTATTCGGATATTTTGATAGAGATTGCTTCACTTCGTTCGCAATGACGGTTAGACTTAATCTTTACAACCCAGGCCTTAGGCAACCATGTCTTTTTACCGTCAAACTCGATCAGAATGGCTTTTGGGGTTTCTTTGATGAGGATGACGTCTATCCATAGGTATACTTTAGGGTTTAAGAGGTCTGTCATTATGATCTTTGGCAAAGACATAGGTTACAAAAGGCCTTTCTTTCTTAAAAACTCCCTATCCGCCTCGGTCATGCCTTGAAATATATTGCCTACTTTCTTCTTTAATATATCTTTATTCGTATATATGGCGTCGGCATTTTGACGATACCTTGATGAATGAGTTTGACGAGACGGTGTCGTCTTTTTGAGGATAGGGCCCAGAGGGCTAAAATAAATTCCATACCTAAAGCCCGATAAAATTCCATAGCAG
>CAZWYD010000010.1:0-25412 GCA_964637815.1 uncultured Planctomycetia bacterium | reverse complement strand
ACCAGTGACCTTCACGATGTCAACGTGACGCGCTAACCAACTGCGCCAACCGCCCCTCGCTTCTATCCCATGGTGGGCGGGGTGGGACTCGAACCCACACGGTCTTGTGGACCATTGGATTTTAAGTCCAACGCGTAAGCCATTCCGCCACCCGCCCTTATACAATTTAAAAATTAACTGTGCGACTCTTGCTCCAACCTCTATATGAACTCAAACAGTCGTTAGCTAAAATTGCCTTTCTCTGCAAGGCAATACAGCCATCATAATAACATTTCTTAACAATTTCTCTTGTAGCCATTTTCCCATATTTCAATACCCAATCTCTGCGATCTTTGTTTTTATAAAGCATGCCTTTTGCTCTTAATAAAATCTCGACCGCATCTTTGAGCCAGCTAATAAAAACTATCGAACCTGAATAAATGCGTAAGCTCCATTGTTCTCTTTTATTGGTTGGGTGTGTCCATCTACGGATACACCCATCTCCATCTATCATGCCTCTTAAAAAATCTAAAAAATATGCCCTTGGTATATTTAAGCTATTCATGTTTAAAGACTTTTTTGGCATTAATCCAATAGATAAAAGAAAATCATAAAAATCCCTATTTGCAATTTGAATACGATAAGCTTGTTTCTTTGTGCCTCTATTCTTTACACCGATCTTGTTAGAAATGTTTAACTTCTCTACCAGGGCTTTTAAAAAATTGTAATCTTTGGCTGTTATATCTATATGCCTACCATCTTTGCTCAAACATCCATCACTGGCTATCAATCCTACTAAATACCAAAGATTTGCCCCTTTAATTTTCAAATCTTTTCTTTTATGTGGCATTGCTAAAAATTTGGAGGCGACGATGGGAATTGCACCCATGCATAACGGTTTTGCAGACCGCTCCCTTTCTACTTGGGTACGTCGCCTTAGAAAACAAAAACGTGTAGCATCATTAAAATTACGCTACACGTTGTAAAAATTCCTGTATTCATTAAAATGGCGGAGACCATTTGCCGCCAGAGGCAGATCGCCACCTGGTATGGCCGCCTACATAAAGTACATTCCCGCCAGTCCCTTTATGATTATCTGCGTTATCGCAAGCTATTGGCTCGTCTGAATCAGCTGACTCTGTAAGTCCTGACTGATACACATAATCTCCACTATCTGCACTTGTAGGGATATCGCTTGCGCTTGAAGGACACTTAAAGATCTCAAGCGTATCTATATATTCTCCATCCACCAGATCCTGAAGCGTCTTAGGAAACCTTTCCATATTATCTGTAGCATACATATGTAAGCCAATGCCTATCTGTTTCAGATTATTCATGCAGCTCGTACGCCTGGCTCTCTCTCTCGCCTTGCCAATGGTCGGAAGCAGCATACCAGCAAGAATACCTATAATCGCTATTACAACCAATAATTCAATAAGTGTAAATCCACGCTTTTTCATGAGTTATCCTTTCTCCTTAAATACCATAACCTCTCTATTTTGTCAAGCAAAACATGTGATATAAATAGTTTTTTTCTATTATCTATATATATCCTATGGCCGGATTTATCAATGATGCATACATCTAACTTATTGTCACCAAATGGGTTATAACTCTTTGTCAACCGATTAGCCACAATCAAATCAAGATTCTTACTTTTTAGCTTTTTAGAGGAATTCTTAAGCCAATTCTCAGTCTCTAAGCTAAATCCCACAAACAACTTAGCTTTTTTATACTTGGATAATTCTTTCAATATATCCTTATTCGGCACAAGCTGCAGCGACAACGTCTTTTTTCTTTTTATCTTCTTGCTCGCAACCTTCCTTACCCTAAAATCCCCAACCGCAGCGCACATAATAAGACAATCCGCGCCTTTAATCTCTTTCTTAAGCGCCTTTAAGAGATCCACAGCTCCTTCAATGGGAATAAACTTTTTAACCTTGGGAGATTTTATTCTGGTAGGCCCACTTATAAGTGTAACAGCGTGCTTTCTTCGAGATGCTTCACTAGCAATCGCATACCCCATCTCGCCTGTGGATCTATTTGAAATAAACCTCACAGGATCTATATGCTCTATCGTCGGCCCAGCAGTAACTAGGATCTTAATAGGATATCACCTCTTGTCAATATCATACCAAATCCAGCTATTATTGCAAGAGATTATATCCAACTTGGGCCTTGGGGTCAGTTGACAATAAAAATAACTTTTGGTTGACAATTGGTTGACAATCAGTATACTTATATGTGGAGGTCTTATGGAGATGCGAACTAAAATACTACAATACATAAAAAAACACAACTCTGTGAGGGGTAAACAGTTGTGTACATTCCTCAATATCTCTAGGCAGGCCCTTAATAAACACCTTACAGAATTAATTAAGCAAGGCAAGATTATAAAAGAAGGCAAAACCAGAGGAGCAATATATCGCTATGCCAAATCTAAAAAGCCAATAGTACAGAGATACCACCGCCTATATTTACTGACAGGCCTCCAAGAGGATATTGTCTTTAAAGAAATAAATATGTATTTAAATTTAAAAAGGAAGGCTTCAGAAAATGTCTTTAACATCATTCAATACGCATTCACTGAAATGCTGAATAATGCTATTGAGCATTCTCGCTCGAAAAATTGTTTAGTCGAATTCTTCGCCGATCAACACCAATATGGCTTTAAAATTAGGGACTATGGGATTGGGCTCTTTTACTCCATCAACACTAAATCCAAACTGCAAAAAGAAACTGACGCTATAGGTGAGCTTATAAAGGGCAAGCAGACAACAATGCCAAAACGACATACAGGAGAAGGTATCTTTTTCACATCCAAGGCAGCTGATTATATTAACTTTAAATCGCATAAGACAAATTTGCTATTCGACAACATTAAAAAAGATGTGTTTGTAGAAGAAAAACGATTCATCAGGGGGACAGAAGTAAATTTTAGCATTAGCAAAAACTCTAGAAAAAAACTGACCAACATCTTTAATCTTTATGCCCCTGAAGAATTCGATTATAGATTCGAAAAAACAAAAGTGCTAGTTAAGCTTTTCCAAGATGAATACATATCCCGCTCAGAAGCCAGAAGGCTCTTATCCGGCCTTGAAAAATTTAAAGAAATCGTCCTTGATTTTCAGGGAGTTAAATCAATAGGGCAGGGATTTTGTGACGAGATCTTTAGAGTATTTCAAAAAGCACATACAGAGATTACTATAAAAATTGAAAATCTCAACCCTTCCCTTAGGCCCATGCTCGGACACGTGATTGACAATAAGACATAATTCTGGTTGACAATAAATTGACAAAGAGACACCTTCCCGAACAAATCCAAGACAGCTTCCCGATCGAGTCGGTAGACGTCTCCAATATTAGATAAGTAAGGATTTTGTTTTTTTGACGATTACGTCGATATCCTGGATGTGGCCCAGGCCTTGGGTGTTGCAGGCGAGTTTGCCTTTGATGGGGCCGGTGAAAAGGTAGTTGGCTTTTTTGAGTTTTTGGATATTGGCTTGGACGATCTTGTTTTTGTACATTGCCTCGTTCATGGCTGGTGCGAATAGGACCGGAGCTTTTGTAGCGCAGATCGTACAGGTGAGCATGTCATCGCAGATGCCGGATGCTACTTTTCCTATGATATTAGCTGTAGCAGGCGCAACAAGTATAAGATCTGCTTTTTTAGCTAAAGATACATGTGCAATATCCCATTCCTCAGGGACCTTAAACATGTCAGAGCTTATGACTTTATTGCAAGACACGGACTGAAACAAAAGCGGTTTTATAAACTCTTCTGCCTCTTTTGTGAGCACTACTTCTGTAGACAAACCAAGACGCTGAAGCCCTCGTATAATATCGAAGGTCTTGTAACACGCGATGCTTCCGGTAACACCTATGACTACGGTTTTCTTCATATTTACAAAGGAGGTTACGTAAGGTTATGGAAAGTTTTGGAATGTTATGGAACGTTACATTAAAGACGTTGGATTTCTTTACTTTTGCAACCTTCCATAACTTTACATAACATTACGTAACATTCCATAACCTTTATTTCGCACCCTTAACCTTGTATTTCACCTTGCCCTCTCCTATCTCTTCCAGGGCAATTGTTGAGAATTTTTTCGACTCGGTTTCTATTAATTTCTTCGCGCCATTGTTTAGTTCTATGGCCCTTTTTGCAGCAATCAATGTTAATTTATAAAGACTGTCTTCGTTCTTAACAACTTTTTCTCGCGGCATATAAGACATTCCTTTCTCCCTCCTGACCTTGTTTATCAGATTGCTTTACATCTCTCTGCTATGACAATGGAACGCAGGTTTTCAAGCGCTGAGTCCAGGATATTATTGACGACAACGTAATCGTATCTGGACAGATACGATAGTTCTTTCTTCGCGATCCTGAGTCTCTTCGCTATCTCTTTTTTAGTATCTGTTGAACGACTCGTTAATCTTTCCTTTAACTGTGACATGGATGGCGGCAGTATATATATAAACACTGCTCTCATCTTTAGCCGCTTTATCTTCATTGCGCCCTGCACATCTATGTTTAAAAGCACATCATGGCCTTTGGTTATCATATGTTTTATATATTTCCTGGGCGTAGCATAATATTCGGTAAACACCTTTGCCCATTCCAAAAACTCGTCTTTCTTTTTTCGTTTTAAGAATTCTTCTTTTTCCATAAAAATATAATCCATGCCATCCCGCTCTCCTGCGCGCGGGGCCCGCGTGGTCATGGAAATAGAACGACTCAGTCCGCTCAAAGAATCCACTAACTTATTGCACAATGTGGTCTTGCCCGACCCTGACGGCGCTGAAACTATAAATAAGATGCCCTTTTTCTTCATATCACTCCACATTCTGGACCTGTTCGCGCATCTTGTCTATTTCACTTTTTATGTCTATGACGAGCTGGGAGATCTTTGTGCTGGGAGACTTTGCGCCAAGCGTATTGATCTCACGCTGCAATTCCTGTAATATAAAATCCAGGCGCCTTCCAACCTCTTTATTTGAGCTAAGAGCCGCCCTTATTGCTTTTATATGACTCTCGGCTCGTGTCAGCTCTTCTGAGATATCAGATTGCTTGGCAAACATGGCAAGCTCTGTTTCTAATCTCGAGCGGTCTATAAAATTCTTATTTTTTAAAATGCCCTTTATCTTAGAATCCAGTTTATGCTTATATTGCGCGACAAGACTCGGCGCTATAGAAGAAACTTTTTTCATGGAATAAGAGATATTGCCTAGTCTTTTTGTGAGATCCTTATAAAGTGCCTTGCCCTCTTCTTCCCTCATCTTATTGCAATCAAGCGCTGCCTTTTTAATGGCTGATTCTAAGGCAGGCCATACAGAATTTACATCATATTCAGGCTGGTCCTGCACGATCACATCTGGAAATGATAATATATGAGAAAGTTTTATCTCGTCTTTTAAATTAAATCTTTTTTTGATCTTAGTGAGCATCTTGTGATATTTTTGAATAGCGTCATGGTCGATTTTTGTCGTCTCAAAACCCTTGCCATTCTTTTTTAGAGAAAGCGCGAGATTTACCTTGCCTCTTTTGATGTGTTTATTGATATAATTCCTAATCCTGTCTTCAAAGACCCCGAGATTATTCGGCATCCTGGAAGAGATATCAAAATATCTGTGGTTTAATGTGCGCACTTCCACTGTAAACCTGCCAAACTGGCTCTTTGATTCACCCTTACCAAAACCTGTCATGCTTTTTATCATGCCCAAACTCGCTTATTCTTTTGCTCAACAGTCTTTCTCTTTGTTGGATACATATCAACGATAATATCATCTGGTTCAAACCAGAGTTTTATCTCGCGCTCTGCATCTTCTGGATTCGCAGATGCATGAAGTGCATTTTCGTAAAGCCCTTTTGTGGTGATCCTACCGTAAGAGCCTCTGATGCTTGTAGCTTCTGCCTTTTCTGGATTTGTTGCGCCAGCAAGTTCCCTGACTTTTTTTATTGCATCCTCTCCCCAATATACCATTGCCATTACCTTGCGTCTGTCATGTAATTCTCCCTGGATATATTTAATCAACTCTTCAAAAAACGGTTTGTCTTTCATGTGCTTATAGTGCTCTACTGCGAGCTTGCGGCTGACCCTAACTATTTTAGCTGCAACGATTTCCAGCTTTGACTCAGATAGCCGGGTTAGGATATTGCCAGTGAGTGACTTAAGCAGACCGTCTGGCTTAATAAGGATAAGTGTTTGCTGGTTCATGCCTTTCTCCTAACTCTTTGATTTTAAACGACTTATAATCTTTTCCAGATCCGCGTCCGAATAAAATTCTATCTCTATCTTACCGCCGCGCTTGCCTTTATGAATACGCACTTTTGTACCTAATGTATCTCTTAATTCCTCTTCCAATGATAGCAAATTCGGATCTTTTTCTGAGACTTTTTTCTTTGAATGCACAGACATTTTTTTTGCGTATCTCTCTGTGTCTCTTACAGATAGGTCATTTTTTAAAACCTTGGTGCAGAGCCTGTTTTGCTCGTTCTCAGTTGATAGGCTTAACATTGCCCTTGCATGGCCCATAGAGATCGTGCCACGTGAAACATGCTCTTGAATCTTCTTTGGGAGCTTTAACAGCCTCAATATATTGGTTACTGTGGTCCTATCTTTGCCAATCGTATCAGAAACCTTTTCCTGAGTCATATCAAACTCGTCCAAAAGCCTCTTATATGCCTTTGCCTGGTCAATTGGATTCAAATCTTCCCTCTGCACATTCTCTATTATAGAAAGCTCTAGAGAGTCTAGATCTGAAACATCCTTGACTATAGCTGGTATCTCCTTTAAATTAAGCTTCTGAGCAGCCCTGAATCTACGCTCTCCTGCAACTAGCTCATATTCACCATCTACATCTCTTACTAAGACTGGCTGAACAAAGCCTTTTTCCTTAATCGAGTTAGCCAAGTCCTCTAAGGCCTGCTTATCAAAATCCCCTCTTGGCTGGTACTTATTAGCCTTGATCTTGCCCAAGGGCACATTAACCACACCTTGGCCTTTACCGGCTTTTAATAAGGTAGTAGCTCTATCGTCTTCCCTTGTCCCTTGTCCCTTGTCCCTTGTCCCTGATATAAGCGCTTCTAAACCTCTTCCGAGACCTCTTTTTTCCATTCTTGTACACCCTCCTCATTTACTGCTTCACCTAAAAGCTCTTTTGCAAGTGCTTCGTAGGTCTTTGAACCCATTGACCTCTTGTCATACATGTGTATTGGCTTGCCAAAACCAGGTGCTTCACTTAATCTTATGCTCCTGGGTATAATCGTGGTAAAGACCTTTTCTTTGAAAAACTTCCTGGCTTCGCCTATTACCTCAGATGTAAGGTTTGTCCTATAGTCAGCCATGGTCAATAGCACGCCTTCTACTTCCAAGTCAGGATTAAGGTTATCCCTTACCAGATTTATGGTGTTTAAAAGCTGACTAAGGCCTTCTAAGGCATAATACTCGCACTGTATGGGTATCAGAACTGAATCAGCTGCTGTTAGGGCATTGATGGTTAAAAGTCCTAATGAAGGTGGTGAATCAATGATAATAAAATCATATTCTGCCTTAATACCTTCAAGGCTGGTCTTGAGCCTGTATTCCCTTTTCATCAGACTTATGAGCTCTATTTCTGCACCAGTAAGATTTATGCTGGATGGGATCAACTTAAACTCTGAATCATATAACTTCTGTACGATATCTACGGGCTTGATATTATTAATCAATACATCATATATGTTCTTTTCGATCTTTGCCTTATCAACTCCTACGCCACTGGTTGCATTGGCCTGTGGATCAAAATCTATAAGCAACACTTTCTTCCCTCTTAAGCCAAGAGAATACCCAAGATTAATAGCTGTTGTAGTCTTTCCTACTCCGCCTTTTTGATTGCAAATCGCTATGATTTTTCCCATAAAACTAACCGTATCATAACCGTATCATTTTTTCTGTAACTTCTTGCGAACTCTTACTTTAGCTAATTTCGAACCATTCATACTAAATAGGCCTTTATGCTCTTCTCGCAAGACCCTTACATCTACCTCAGATCTATCAGCCTTTAATTTAGATAGAGCTATCTTGATCGCATCCTGCGCTGTCTTTGCTTCTATCTCTATCTCATGTAGCCTCTGCTTATGAGGAGTCATGATTTTCTTAAGGCAAAGAATTGTAATGTGCTTGTAAGCAAGGTATTAGTTAACCAGTATAACACCAGGCCAGCTGGCAAAGAGTAAAATATAAATCCAAACATAATCGGCATTATAGAAGCCATCATCTTCTGCTGGTCTGTCTGGCTAGCGCTTGCCTTGCCCTGCGAAAGCTTCTGTTGTAATATCATAGCACCTATCATCAAAATTGGCAATAGATTTATTGCACTTCCCAGAAAAGGCAGGCTGAATGGAAGATGAAATGCAGCATCTGGCATAGAAAGGTCTTTTATCCACAAAAAGTGTGCGCCCTTGAGCTCAACTGACCTCATAAGGGTCTGGTATAGCGCGATAAATATCGGCATCTGTAAAAACATCGGAAAGCACCCGCCCATGGGATTTACATTATACCGACGATAAACCTCCATTATTTCCTTGTTTAGCTTCTGCGGATTATCCTTGTGCTCTTGCCGTACTTTTTCTATATGTGGCTGCAGCTCTTGGAGTTTGCGCATAGATTTTAGGCTTTTAAATGACAAAGGGAAAAGCAGAAAACTAATACAGCATGTCAGTAGTAGTATAGCAATGCCATAGTTATGAAAGATGCTGTAGAAAAATTTCAATACGCTCAAAAGTACTAAAATTATGCTCGTTAATTTGCCAAAATATAATGCCCTGCCAAAAGACCTATCAACCTTTTCTAATTCAATGCCTTCTGTCGGCCCCATATAGAAAAGAAGTTTATATGTCTTTGTTTCTCCAGGCACGATCCTCTCATCAACAATAAATCCTGCAACAGGAGAACCTTGTATATTGTCAGTAAACACGCCTGATGGTATAAAATCAGGTTGGGCAATAATGGAGTAATATTTATTTCTTAATGCAAGCCATTCGATATTGTTTTGGTATAACGTGTTGTGATTCTTAGAGTTAGGTTTTGCTATCCTTGCTATCTTGCCATCCTTATACAAAACGTCTACACCAATATACCTTGATTCCCACGCCTCTTTATCAGATATATTTGATGCAGTGGTGAGCTCGAAAGATAGATTCTGGGTTACGCCAGAATTATTCGTTATCTTTATGTATGCATTCAGACCGTATTGGTTCTTTAAAAATCTTACCTGTTTTTCTATTGCGAGTCCATTTTTTTCTGTGTAAAGTGAATTTGTATCTCTTTTGATTGCAAATTGTTGTGACGATAGTCCTTGCAGCGCGCCCTTGCCTTCTATTGACAAAACCCCTGCTCGGTAAAATGCCTTTTCCACTAGATCGATGTCGAACCTCTTGCCGTCTTTTATCTGGATCTTTTGGATTGAGCCGCCTACATCAGATAGGTCTAATGCATATTTTTCGTTTTCAAGAGATCCAGAAGCAATGATTTCTTGTTCTACTGCCACTGGCTCGATTTCTATAACTTCTTTTTGTTCAAGCGGTTGTGTCACGAACTCTGTTTTAATAGGCGGCGGGTTGATCTTTGCCATGAACAAAGGATACACCAACATCACCAAAATCGAAAGCACCACTGCAGTCAAAAGCCGTTTCTCCATGTTTCCTCTCTTAACTTTACATTTAAAGCAAGACCTTAAATGTAAAGTTATTTTTTGTAGGGGTCGTAGCCGCCAGGGAATAGCGGGTTACATCTCAATATCCGCAACGCCCCCTTTAATAACCCCTGGAATGCGCCCTTATGTTCTATTGCTTCGAGTGTATATTCTGAGCAGGATGGATAATATCTACATTTGCGTAACGTCAATTGTGATAAATAGTTACGATAAAAATTTATGCTATTTTTTAACGCATTTTTTAAATACATGGATTAGTTCTCGTTCAAGGCTGGTACTTTTTGTCTGCCTGGTAAGATTTGTGGCCAGCACGATCATGTCATGGCCGCCAGGCATAAATTCTTTTGTGTTTCTATATGCCTCTCGCAGGACTCGTCTATATCTATTTCTCAAGCTAGGCTTTTTATTATACAGCCCTTTTCTTACTGCAAACGCGACTCTATTGACGCCGGAGTCGTTATTTCTCTTAAGCAAAAATACTGTAAATAGCTTGCTCCTGAAGCGAACGCCTTTGTCAAAAACTGCTTTTATTGCCTGGTTCTTCTTGAGATGCTCTTTCCTTGTAAAGGAATGCTTCTTCATCAAGCAGAGAGTCTCTTGCGGCCTTTCTTGCGCCTACGTCTTAAAGTGGCCCTGCCTTTGGCAGTGCGCATCCTTTTTCTAAAACCATGCTTGCGTTTTCGCTTTAAAAGACTTTTTCTAGTCAGATGTTTTTTCACGACAATATCTCCTTATCTATAGACCATTTATTATAACACACTCGAGCATACCGTCAAGAGGAAAGATTTCTCTTGAAACCGTAAAACCTCCCTGTTATAATGTGTGAACCTATGAGCGTTGACCTATCTAATATCTGGGACAAAATCCTTGATCACACAAAACAGGAAATAGGACAAAGGGCCTTTGACAACTGGTTTACGCAAACCAATCTCTCGTCGGTGACAGAGGATGCCCTTGTAATAGAGGTGCCGTCTAATTTTTTCAAAGACTGGATCTATGATCACTACAGAGATGTCTTGAATATATCTATATTGAAAGTTATCGGCAAGGTCATGCCAATAACTTTTGAGGTGAGGCCTCTTGCGCAGGAAAGGGGAGTGGACACAAAAAAAATTACCACGCCTGAAAGACCAGCGCAGAAAAAACCGTTTTACCTGAACCCCAAGTATACATTCGAAGGTTTTGTTGTGGGCTCGTCCAATCGTTTCGCGCACGCAGCCACCATGGCTATAGCTGAATCACCTGCAAAGGCATATAACCCGCTTTTTATTTATGGCGGCGTGGGCCTGGGTAAGACCCATCTCATGCAGGCAGCATGCCACTATGTCTCAGAGATGCACAGAAACATGAAGCTCTTTTACACCTCGAGCGAGAGCTTTACCAATGAACTCATAAACGCTATCCAGAACAGGACCACGTCAAAATTCAGGGAAAAATACCGCAAGGTCGATGTGCTGCTGATAGATGACGTGCATTTTATCGCTGGCAAGGAATCCACGCAGGAAGAATTTTTCCATACCTTTAACGCGCTCTACGACGCTCATAAACAGATCGTGCTCTCTAGCGACAGGCCGCCAAAGACCATACCAGGCCTTGAAGAAAGGCTTGTCTCAAGGTTTGAGTGGGGACTGGTAACAGATGTGCAGCCGCCGGATCTTGAAACGCGCATAGCCATATTAAAGAAAAAGGCAGAGCGCAACGCTGCCACACTGCCAGAAGATGTATTGTATTTTATAGCTGAAAAGATCAAGACTAATATCCGCGAGCTTGAAGGGGCTTTAATAAAGGTCATTGCGTACGCGTCCATGGCAAACACCAAGGTCTCTATGACGCTTGCAAAGGATGTGCTGAAAGACGTGCTCATGGCAGGGGAGAAGAAGATATCTGTGGAGATTATCCAGAAAAAAGTCGCTGATTATTTTGACGTGAGGCCATCTGATCTAAAGGCCAAGAAGCGCTCTAAGCAGATCGCATACCCCAGGCAGATGGCCATGTATCTTTCAAGGGAGCTTACCAGCTCCACGCTCCCTGATATAGGTGAACAGTTTGGCGGCAGGGACCATTCCACTGTCATACACGCCTGCAGTAAAATACAGAAGGAAATTAAGAAGAACCAAAATGTTAAGAACTTGATCAATCGCCTGATGCTTGAGATAAATAGTTAGTAATGTGAATAATTAATATTTTTTTGTGGATAATTTTTGTTTCGTAACTATAATTAAAGTGATGGCTTTCGCGGTTATCAACATACTAACACTACTTAATACTAATACTATTAATTTTCAATAGAGAAAAACTAATAATATAATAACGCTTGGGGGATGTTTATGAAATTAAAAATCATCAAAAATGACCTTATAAAAAACGTACAGAACGTGCAGAATGTCATATCATCAAAAAGCAGCCTGCCTATATTATCAAATGTATTGATCGAAGCGGAAAAAAACAATGTCAGGCTTACAAGTACGGATCTTGATATAGGTATATCATCTACGCTGAATTCAGAGGTAGAAGATAGCGGCGCGTTGACAGTGCCGGCAAAGAGGTTTAATGAGATCATTAAAGAATTGCCGGATGAGGATATTATAATAAACACACTGAAAAACAATTCAATGACAATAAAGTGCGGAAAGTGCTTCTTTAAAATACTGGGCTTGCCAAAAGAGGACTTCCCGAAGTTCCCGGAGTTTGAAAACGAGCCGCACATTGTAATAGAACAGGCTATGTTGAAACAAATGCTCAGTATGACACATTTTTCAATCTCTCATGATGAAACAAGGTATGTTTTAAATGGGGCGTTGTTTGTATTTAAAGCAAACCAGCTGTTAATAGTAACCACGGACGGGAAAAGACTGAGCCTTATTAAAAAAGACCTGGGCAAGGAAGCGCCGGATAAATCGATCATTGTGCCGTCAAAGACCATCTATGAATTAAACAGGGTCTTGAAAGATGGGGGAGAGGTCCGGATAACATTTGGTGAAAACCAGACAAAGTTCGAGCTGGAAAATGTCACGATCATCTCGCGGCTTATAGAGGGCGAGTTTCCGAACTACGAGCAGATCATACCAAAACAGTTAAAGGATAAAATAATTATCAATAGAGAACAATTGTTGTTGGGCGTAAAAAGGGCAGCGCTTCTTACGACGCAGGACTCCAGATCCATAAAGATGGACGTCCTAAAAGATAAGATCGTGGTCTCTAAAACCAATCCAAACATAGGTGAGGCAAGAGAAGAGATAGAGACTAACTATAAAGGTCACGAGATGACGGTTGGTTTTAACCCGGGCTATCTTCTTGATGCGCTAAAGGTGGTACCAAAGGACGAGATCGAGATAGAAATAGCTGGACCTGATAAGCCAGCTGTTATGAGGATAGAGGACTGGTACTTGTACCTGGTGCTCCCCATGCAGCTCGCGTAATTCATTGTTGTGAAAAGAAGAACTGGCCATACTGAAGACATAAAAGGCATACTGCGCAAGATAGTAAAGAAAATAGAAGAGCAAGGGCCTGGTAAAAAAGAAAAAATATCGCAGGCATGGCAAAAGGCAGCTGGAGAAAAAGCTATTCTTCATTCGCGGCCAGTTAGTTTGACGCGCAAGGTTTTAACAGTAGAGGTAGACAGTTCCACATGGCTTTACAGTCTTAGCTTAAAAAAGCGCTCTATATTAAAGAACATAAAGAAGGATTTAGAGCAGTATAAAATAGAAGACATCCGACTCAAGATGGGAGATATCACATAATGGCAAAGCAAAAACCAGATACTCCAAAAGGGCAAAAGTATGATGCTCGGACTATCCAGGTGCTGGAAGGCGCTGATGCAGTAAGAAAGCGGCCTGCCATGTATATAGGCGATGTGTCCTCAAGAGGACTACATCACCTTGTGTATGAGGTGGTGGACAACTCTGTGGATGAGGCAATGGCTGGTCATTGCGACAAGATAGACGTAACTGTTCATGTGGATAATAGCGTTACTGTCACAGATAATGGCCGCGGTATACCTGTGGATATGCACAAGACGCAGAAAAAGCCTGCTGTTGAGGTCGTCTTAACCACGCTTCACGCAGGAGGTAAGTTTGACCACCGCTCTTATAAGGTATCAGGAGGGTTGCACGGAGTAGGCGTGAGCGTTGTAAACGCGCTTAGCGAATGGCTCGAGGTAGAGATAAAAAGGGATGGGAAGGTCTATCATCAGGAATATGAGCAGGGCAAGACTGCTTCGAAACTCACAGTAGTTGGCAAGGCAAAGACCGCAGGCACCAGTGTGACCTTCAAGGCAGATAAGGAAATCTTCAAGGGCGTCATAGAGTTTTCCTTCGAGACCTTGTCCAACCGCTTAAGAGAGCTAGCATTTTTAAATAAAGGCCTAAAGATAACATTAGAGCATGAGGGCAAAGAAAAAGAGGCTGAATTTTTCTATTCCGGCGGCATCGTATCATTCGTAGAGCATCTTAACAGGAACAAAAACGCATTACATAAAAAGGTGATCTATTTTGCAGGTGAAAAAGACGGAGTCTCGTGCGAGATAGCGCTTCAGTATAATGATGCATATTCAGAAAATATATTTACCTTTGTAAACAATATAAATACGATCGAAGGCGGCACGCATCTCAGTGGGTTTAAATCAGCGCTTACAAGGACAGTCAATCAATATTGTAAAAATAAAAACATGCTCAAGTCTTCAGACGTAGCCATCTCTGGCGAGGACATACGAGAAGGATTGACATGTGTAGTAAGCGTTAAGGTGCCAAACCCCCAATTCGAAGGCCAGACAAAGACAAAGCTTGGCAATAGCGAAGTCGAGGGCATTGTTGCTTCTATTGTAAATGAAAACCTCAGCTCATATTTTGAAGAGCACCCGTCAGTTGCGAACAAGGCCATTGAAAAGGCAATACTCGCGGCAAGAGCAAGAGAAGCTGCTCGTAAGGCGAGGGAGCTAACCAGGCGCAAAGGTGCGCTAGATTCAACCTCTTTGCCAGGGAAACTCGCAGATTGCTCTGAGAGGGATGCGAGCTTGTGCGAACTGTATATAGTTGAAGGAGATTCAGCAGGCGGCTCCTCCAGGCAAGGCAGGGACCGCAGATTCCAGGCGATCCTTCCTATTAAAGGAAAGATACTGAACGTAGAAAAGGCAAGGCTTGATAAGGTCTTGGCAAACGAAGAGATACGCACCATTATAAGCGCGCTTGGCACAGGCGTAGGAGAGGAATTTAATCTGGAGAAGCTGAGATACCACAAAATAATACTTATGTGCGATGCAGATAGCGTGACTGGAGATACGCCGATCTTACTTTATGACACGAAAAAACAAGGGATCTTTTTTACACAAGTAGGATCGTTTGTGGACAATTGTATCGAACCTAGCCGATATCAGATTATGAGTTTTTCTCAAGAGAGCGGTAAGCTAGAATGGCGTCCGATACATCAGGCGATTCGCCATCCTTTGCGAACAAAGATATATTCTCTTAAGACCTATTGTGGTTACGAAGTAAAAACAACGTCCTGTCATAGCGTTTATGTTTATAGAGACGGCAAGATACAAGAGATAGAAACCAGTAAAATAAAAACAGGCGATCATCTAGTCTTCCCTGTTAAATTGCCGCGGGTAGATAAAGAGATCGAGATAAATTTAGCCAAGACCTTGCTCGCGCGAGAAGAAAAAAGGGCCAATATTTCAGTCCGACTGAAAAAAGGCGTGGTCAATGAGATTTGCGACGAGGCCTGGGTTGACCTGGAAGAGTCTCTATGGAAGGACCTTCAAAGGCGTAGAGAGTCGTTAGGAGTTTCGCGTTTTAAGATGGCTGATTTAGTAGGTGTTTATAAGACTGTGGTTCAGCAGTGGGAGACAAAGGTTGACAATGTCATGCCACAGTATGGCAAATTGAAATTATATCTTAGCCAGCTCGATGTTGGCTTAGGCGAACTCGATCACTCTTTGTATGTACCTTTGAATAGCTGGCAAGGCGAAGGCAGCAATAATGGCGCCAGGTTTTTCTTGGACAATCACACCTCTCAGATCAAGACTAGATTAAAGATAGATGAGGCTCTTGCGTATCTTATGGGATGGTATCTTGGCGACGGTTCGCAAGGGTGCTATGGCAAAAACCCAAATCGTTTTACGCTCGCAATCGGCCATGATAAAAACGGTCGCTATACACAGAGGCTTCGGCAGGTAATTAAAGAAACACTCGATGCACAGACAATTGTTGATAGAAAAGGCGATGGTTGCATAGTGCTCCACTTTCACTCATTTACTTTTAAATTATTGCTGGAACATTTAGGGCTTTTTGATAAAAAGGCCCATGAGAAATTTATACCTGATGTATTTTACAATGTAAGCGAATCCGTACAAAAGGCCCTGTTGCGTGGTTTGGTGCAAAGCGATGGGTATATTGTGGTGGGCAGAAGTAAGGCCAAGCGCTATGGCGATCGCAAGGTAATTGGATATTGCACATCTTCTTTGAGGTTAGGACAGAATTTAATGTATATACTGCGGCAATTAGGAATATTCCCTTCTATAGTTCGGAACCGTCCAAAGAGTCACATTCGAAAAGGCAAATTATTTAAAGCCAATCACGATAAAGTAGATGTCTGTATTTCCACAAGAGAGCAAATTTTAGCCTTGCGTGATGTCTGGGAGGACCATAAGGATGCTTGGAAATTAAAAGATTGGGTTGTTTCAACTCAGTCTCGCGGCAACTGGGGTAGAAAAACAATGTCAATTAGTGATGATTTTGTAGCATTAGAGGTTAAGTCTATCAAGGAAGTTAGTTGTAAGGATAAATATGTCTATGATTTTTCAGTGCCGAAAAACCAGAATTTTATTGCTGGGGAGGGCGGGGTAGTTCTTCATAATTCAGATGGTTCGCATATACGCACGCTTCTTCTGACGCTCTTTTTCAAGCAAATGCCGCAGCTCATAGAAAAGGGCAATATCTACATAGCCCAACCACCTTTATATAAGGTAAAAAGGGGCAAGCGCGAAGAGTATATAGATACAGAGAAGCAGATGAATAATTTCCTGTTTGACCTTGGCACAGAAGGCATGGTGCTTACGCGGGTCAAGGACAAAAAGACCTTTAAAGACAAGCAGCTCAAGGAGCTATTAAACCTGGTTTTGGGGTTTGATAAGCTGGCAGGGGCCATAGAGCGTCGTGGAGTGAAATTGCCAAAATACCTGGGTTTTAGGCATAAGAAGACCAAAAAACTACCCATTTATATGGTAAAAGTGGAGGGGGAGGCCCAATTTCTCTATGATGACGAAGAGCTGGCAAAGGCCATAAAAAAGCTGGAAAAGGAGCTAGGCAAGGATGTTGAAATAGGCGAGAAGAGCGGCCATGTAGTGGAGTTTTATGAGGCAAGAGATACAGAAAAGATCGTTGAAAAAATAGAGAAGATGGGCTTTAAGATAGAGCAGGTATTCCAGCCAGATGCGAGCACAAAAAAGAATGATTTTAAGATGGAGTCAGAAGATGATATAAAGGGCTTGGATACCTTAAAAGAATGCCTTGATTATGTGCAGGAGATAGCCAGAAAGGGCTTGCACATACAGAGGTACAAAGGCTTGGGAGAAATGAACCCGACCCAGCTCTGGGAGACCACTATGGACCCTGCGACGCGCACTCTTTTAAAGGTAGCTATGGAAGATGCGGTAGCAGCCAATGAGATGTTCACAGTGCTTATGGGCGACCAAGTCGAACCCAGAAAACAGTTTATAGACAAGTACGCACTTGAAGTAACGAATTTGGATATATAAAACTTATGTCATTGCGAGGCGCGAAGCGCCGAAGCAATCTCTTTTTGAGATTGCTTCGCTTCACTCGCAATGACAAGGTGATAAGCCTATGCCAAGAAAATCAAATGTTGATGCATGGCTTGAGCGTGAAACTAGTCATAAACGCAAAGCTCTTGAAAGCGCCTCGCGCTATTTTGACGAGGATGATAATCTAACAGTTAATACCATCGAAGCTGTATACTCTCAGGAAAGTAGTTTCGGCACAATGCAAGGAAAACGTGGTTCAGCTGGTGCAGCTGGTCATTTTATGTTAAAAAAGGCTACTGCTGAGGAGTATGGTTTGGTAGTTTCCAAAGAGAATGACCAGAGGTTTGATATTGATTATGCTTCTTCAGGTGCAGCAAGATACTTGAAAGATATCAATAGCTGGTTTAGCAGGAAGACAACATTAATAAGAGGCTTAGATACGATTGCAGTAAGGAATATGTCAGAACGGAAGAAGTTTGTTCTGGGTGCTTACAATGGTGGTCAAGGCCGCATTGCTGATGCGCAACATCATGCTGAACAGGCGGGGAAAGACCCACAATTGTGGGATGATGTAAAGAATTTTCTTGAAATAGCAGGCGCTACTAAGGACGAAGCAGAGGAAACGCAGCATTTTGTAGAAAATGTTCCCATCCATGAGATTGAATTTTCGAAGAAATCCCCTGCCGATAAAAAATCGAAAAAGAAAAAAGGCAGGAAATCAGGATATCGCTGTACAGAGGGGCATTGGATTACGAAAGACGGTCGCCCTATATTTATATGCGATTAAAATAAAGGAGCGCATTGAGGTATTTATATTACATTATTACTTTGGTTGTGGGTGTGTGTTTTATGTTTGGGCCGTTACTTTTTGCTGATGAGATCAATGGGTTAGAAGAGATATATGATACAATTATTCCCATCGAGATTCGCAGGAATTTCGATGAATATATAGATGTGCGCGAGACTTGCCCTGAATGCGAACAGGGGGTTCTTGACGGGGAAGACTTCATAGATATTTATAGCAAAAAATTCATTATTGTTGGTTTTGGTCCTCATGATTTTGGCGGATTTTGGGTAGCCATTGCCGTTGAAGGTGATCTATCCAGGGCTTTTCAGTTATGGTTGTATGATATTAATACTAATGAGTACGATTTACGTAGTGTTGCAGAGCTAAGTGGTTCTTTTGACGAAGAAGCTGTGCAGGAATTGTACGGCCCGGACTATAGCCATCTTTGGTTGTAAGAGCGATTGAAATGATTCTAGTTTATTATAGAGGTTAATAATGTACGCGCAAAACGAAAAGCTGATCCCGGTTTATATCGAAAATGAGATGAAGAATTCCTACCTCACTTACGCCATGAGCGTAATTATAGGTAGAGCCCTGCCTGATATCCGCGATGGCTTAAAACCAGTGCACAGGCGCATTCTCTATACAATGAGAGATCTTGGTCTGGAGCATAGCAAGCCCTACAAGAAATCAGCCAGGATAGTGGGGAGCTGCCTTGGCCAATTCCATCCTCACGGTGATACGGCCGTGTATGATGCACTTGTTAGAATGGTGCAAGATTTTTCATTGAGATACCCTCTTGTCGACGGACAGGGCAACTTCGGTTGTTTTACTAAAGATACAAAGATTCGGCTCACTGATGGCAGGTCGCTCGATTTTGGCCAACTCATAAAGGAAAACAGAAAAAGGAAAAAGAATTATGCTTTTACTTTTAATCATGTTACTCAAAAGATAGAGATAGCAGAGATTAAAAAACCAAGACTCACTAGAAAAAAGGCAAAGATCATTAAAGTTATTTTAGATAATAATGAGGAAATTAGATGTACTCTAGATCATCCTTTTATGCTGAGAGACGGTAGTTACAAAAATGCCAAGGACTTAAAGCCTAGCAATTCCTTGATGCCGTTATATACAAAGCTTTATAACGGGAAAGATAACCCTAATTTGAAAGGATATGAGATCTTTTATCAGCCAATGCAAAATAAATGGGGATTTGCTCATCATTTGTCAGATGCATGGAATTTGGCAAAAGGTATTTATAAAAAATCAGCGGGCAAGATACGACACCACAGAGATTTTAATAAATTAAACAACAACCCTGATAATGTTCAGAGGATTCAATGGAGAGATCATTGGGCCCTTCATAGAAATATTACCACTTGGCGCCATAGAAACGATCGAGAATATGTAGAAAAACTTGCAAAAGGACGAAAGACATTTTGGGCCGACCCTAAGAATCGCCGACGTGCATCTAAAGCTCGCTCAGAATGGAATAAAAAGATGTGGCAGAATCCTGTTTACCGAGAAGAAATGCTAAAGATTCTTAAGGAAACATGGAAGGACCCCGAATACTGCCAAAGAATGGCGGAATTATCAAGCAGAAACCTAAAGAATCGATGGAAGAGAAAGGATTTCCGCGATTTATTGAGCAAGTTGAAATCAAAGGAGCTTAAAAAAAGATGGCAGGATGAGCAATATAGGGATTTTATCTCCGAGATTACCAGAAAGACCTCGTTAAAGCTGTGGTCTGATCCTAAGCATCGGGGACGCATGTCAGAGTTAAGTAAAGAACGTTGGCGCAATCCTGATTATCGAGAGAAACATATTAATAGAATAAAAAAACTATGGAAAGATTCTTCTTTTCGGGCCAACTACCCAGCCGATCACTTTAGCAAAATTGCAAAAGAGCTATGGAGCAACCCTTCGACTAGAGAATTTCATAGAAGAAAGATTGCCTTACAATGGCAGGATGAAAAGTTTGCAAAGAAGGTCATAGGGGCAGTTATTAAGAGTAATAAACGGCGCCTGAGCAAAAACCCAGACATAATGAAGCAACTAGCACAAAAAGCAAAAGCCTCTTTGAAGAAAAAATGGAAAGACCCTCTATACAAAGAAAAGGTTGTCAAAAGTAAAATCTTGGGATTTGTAAATGATCTTTTAAAAACACGCACCACAGTTACGCCTGAAACCTATGAAAAAATGAGGACGAACAATGGTTTGCCTAATATTCAAAACGCCATGCATTACTTTTCTGATTTTCAGGAAGTTATTGATCAGGCAAAGACAAAACGCAATCATAAAGTAAAGGCAATAAAATTTCTTAGAAAGAGAGAAGATGTTTATGATTTAACAATAGATGGAACGCATAA
Source organism: uncultured Planctomycetia bacterium (assembly GCA_964637815.1). GTDB lineage: Bacteria > Omnitrophota > Gorgyraeia > Gorgyraeales > Gorgyraeaceae > Gorgyraea. The sequence goes on along the minus strand of CAZWYD010000010.1, from coordinate 4,822 downwards.
TTTTGCTTTAGCAAGCGGCATCTTTGTTCATAACTCTGTAGATGGAGATGCGGCAGCTGCTATGCGTTATACAGAATGTAGAATGGATTCCATCGCAGGTGAACTTCTCGACGACCTTGACAAGGATACTGTAGATTTTGTGCCGAACTTTGATGAGTCTCTTGAGGAGCCGAGTGTCTTGCCTGCGCGGTTGCCAAACCTTCTTATAAACGGTTCGAGCGGCATCGCAGTTGGCATGGCCACGAATATTCCGCCGCACAATCTCACAGAAATAGTTGATGCCATAGTAAAGGTCATTGCTGACCCGGATGTTTCTATAAAGGAATTAATGAAAGTAGTAAAAGGACCTGATTTTCCAACAGGCGGCATTATCTGTGGCAGGGAAGGCATAAAAGAGGCGTTTGAAAAAGGCCGTGGCCGCTTAAAACTCCACGCAAAGGCAGCCGTAGAGCAGCAAAAAGGCAACAAGGAAGCCATTGTTATAACCGAGATCCCTTATCAAGTGAATAAATCAAAACTCATAGAAAACATCGCTGACCTTGTGCAGGATAAAAAGATAGAAGGGATCTCAAACATAAGGGATGAATCTGATAGAGAAGGCATGAGGATCGTTATAGATCTAAAACGCGATCAGAATGCCCAGGTCATCCTGAACCAGCTTTACAAGCGCACGCAGATGGAGACTACATTCGGCGTTATCATGCTGGCGCTTGTAGATAATAAACCCAAAGTTCTGAATCTAAAAGAATGCCTTGAATTATACATAAAGCACAGAGAGATCATAGTAAGACGGAGAACGCAGTTTGAGCTGGATAAGGCAGAACGCCGAGCGCATATTCTGGAAGGCTTAAAGATAGCAGTAGATAATATAAACAAGATTATAAAAACGATCAGAGAGTCAAAAGATGCCAAGATAGCCAAAGATAGATTGATGAAAAATTTTGACCTGAGCGATGTACAGGCCCAGGCCATCCTCGAGATGCAGTTACAGCGTCTGACTGCGCTTGAAAGAGGGAAGATTGAAAAAGAATATCTGGAACTCATTAAAAAGATCGAGATGTTCAAGGCTATTCTAAAGAGCGCGAAGAAAATACTGGAGATCGTGAAGAGCGAAGTCCTGGAATTAAAGAAAGACTATGGCGATGAGAGAAGAACAGAGATAGTCGCAAAGATGGAAGAGATGGAAATAGAAGATTTGATCGCAGAAGAAGATATGGTTATCACTATAAGCCATGCTGGTTATATAAAGCGCTTGCCAGTTGCTTCGTATAGAAAACAAAAAAGAGGCGGTGTAGGCGTAACAGGTATTGACATGAAAGACGAGGATTTTGTCGAGCACCTATTTGTCGCATCCACACATGAGTATATACTTGTGTTCACAAATACAGGAAAGGTCTACTGGTTAAAGGTATACGAGATACCTCAAGCAGGCCGCGCAGCCAGGGGTAAGGCAATAGTTAATCTCCTGCATCTTGCTCAGGGCGAAAAGGTTTCTGCGTGTGTAAGGGTAAAGGAGTTTGAAGACGGGAAGTTCCTTGTCATGGCTACGCAGAACGGCCTAATCAAGAAAACAGATCTAATGGCTTATTCAAATCCAAGAAAAGGCGGCATAATAGGTATTACCGTAGAAAAAGGCGATGAACTTATAGAGGTCAAGTGGGTTGATGGCAAGCAAGAGATACTGATGGCCACGACCCAAGGCAAGGCTATCCGTTTCCCAGAATCTCAAGTAAGAGACATGGGAAGAGGCGCCAAAGGTGTAAAAGGCATAGGCCTTGCTAAAAAAGATATAGTTATCGCAATGGAGATCGCAAGAAAAGACGCTACGATCCTGACAGTTACATCCCAGGGGTTTGCAAAACGCACCCCTGTAGACCAATATAGAAAGCAATCACGCGGCGGAAAAGGCATAAAGAATGTAACCGTGACAAAGAAAAACGGTGAAGCAGTGGGCCTTAAGATGGTAAATGATAAAGACGAACTCATGGTCATGACTGAAAAAGGCATGGTCGTCCGCTGCCCAGTAAAAGACATCCGCACCACAGGCAGAGCTGCCCAAGGTGTTCGCATAATAAAATTAGACTCAGGTGACAAGGTCTCAGCAGTAGCCCGCGTCATCCCCGATGAAGAATAACTCCAAGTCCCCATCGTCTAGTCTGGCCTAGGACATCAGATTTTCGATCTGACGACACCGGTTCGAATCCGGTTGGGGACGCCAAAATTTACGAAGTAAATTTTGATCCTGAGCGAGTCAAAAATTCAACGAAAAGGAGAATTTTTGGCGAGTCGAAGGACCTACCCCACCCCTTCCCAATACCCCATATTTGTGATATACTTGTAATTGAACAAGTAGCTCAACTGAAGCCCTTGAGAAAGGGTGATTTTTTGGGTGGATTATGAAGATGATTGATAAAGATTATAATGCGATGATCGCGCTTGCAATAATAAGCACAATATTATTGTTTACAAATACTGTCTATTCGTCCCCCTTTTCAAAGGAAACTTTACGAGTCCCAGTTGGAAATATGACTCGACCAAAAGAGACAATTAAAACTTTAACTTCAAAACTAGACATTTCAAATGAAAATAGCATAACATTCTCAGAAATAGAAAGAATAACGTGGTTAAAAATACTCACTGATTTTATCAAAGTAAAGAGATTCAAAGAAGCCCCAAGTTTATATCAACGTAGAATTCTCCTGAATGAAATAGATGGATATGATATGGAGAATAGCGATTTTCTTCTACTATTATTGAGGGCTTTAGACAAGGAGGGCTTTGAAGAAATCGTCGATCTTATTTCTAGAGTCAAAGAAGACTTTGCATCTTCCATTAAAGATTTAGGTGAAAAAGTCAGAGGTCAGCAGCCTTTAAATATTGCTGATTTAATTCTTGAATATGCACTAAACGCAGAGGCTTACATACCATATGAGCAGGAAGTGCTTTCTGCTGACGATACTCTTGAAAAATTAGAAAATGCTATTGGAATGTACGATCGCGTTGATCCATTAGCAATAGAACCTTCAGCAATGCTTGCGCATGTTCAGCCAGACAGAGAGGAAAGATATAAAATTTATGAACAGTTAAAAAATAAAATAATTACAGAGAGGATTCATGAGATAGTGAAGAGGTTTATCGATAAAATTAATACTGAACATCCAGGATCTTTGGAAGCAGTATCAATCGTTAGAGATTCTTCGTACAATACCGGCTTTATGATGAGCGGCTCCGATTTAGATGTGTTTCATTTTTTTGTTAGAGACATACCTATAGAAAAATTGCAGAAACATGAAAAGGAGCTTACAAAATTATTAGATAGTTTTCATATTGATATGCCGCAACGCCCGGTTTTTATCAGTCTAAATGAAGTAGAAAAGGAAATTAAAGAGAAAGGAGAGTCTAAGTTAATCAAAGAATTAGATGCTAAAGTAAATGTTGTGCTTGAAGAAGACATCGAAGAATATCTTATAGAAGAAGCCATGACCCCCTTAGATTATACATTTGTAGCAAGAAATTTTGGTTCGATTTTTGGAGATCAATACAATATTCTCGATACTACTATAGAAGAACATGACTTGGGCGCCTTAGTATCAAGATATTCAAGTATGGCCAATCGTGCCCAGAACTTAAAGGTTGCTGGTAAAGAAGAGAATAGAAAGCGCATTTTTGGCGAAAAAGCACAACTTTTATGGGACGGATTAAGCCTCGAAGCACTAAGAGCAATAATTATACTAGATGATTTTTTGTTTAATGAGCAGGTTTCTTGTACAATCTCGAGAGATGTTTTAAGAGAACTTGCAGAGTCTAAGATAATCAAACCAATTCCTGGCCTAGATTTTGCAGAGAGTCTTCCAGAAGGGCACGAGATTGGATATTCTTTAACTTGGAGAAATCAAAGAGACGGGCTTCATATGCTCGAAACACATGGTGAGACAGAAGAAGTTACATTCATGGTTAAGGTTAAAGATATTCCATCGAATTTAACTGAGAAAGCACAGAGCTTTATAAAAGTACACAAGCGAAAGATTTTTGAAATGCTGAAAGAAAGGAATGACATCTTTGGAAGGCAGGAGATTGCCAACACGATGGGCAAATGGCATCAGGTAAAATTTTACGGAGTGGGCGATGCATAAGTTATAGAGATCCCTTTGCTGAAAAAAAACACAGGTCAGGATTTATGGATTGGAGGGCATAACTCCAAAGGTGGCTTAGAAATATATGTCGATAGCTCCTATAATAAAAACGACAGGCTGTTAAATCAAAGGATCAATCTATTGCTGTTTGAACTTGCAAAACAATCACAGAAAAATGATAGTAACTTGACAGACCTTTTAACATTTTCTAAGGTTAATAATAAATGCATATAAGTAACGCCTTGCACTAGTCACTATTTGGTCACTAGCCACAATCTCCAAAATTACAATTTCTCCCAACATACTATAAAACAGTAAGTTACAACTACACAATTCCTCCAGGACATCAGATTTTCGATCTGACTCCGACTGGTTCGAATCCGGTTGGGGACGCCATCAATTACTCTAAAAACATTCCTCCTTGACCATTCTGATTTTTCTTTTATAATATAACGACATGCGTTATACCAGGGATCAAATATTATCCGCGCTCAAACAATACTGGGGTTATACTTCTTTCCGGCCTTTGCAGGAAGAGATAATTTTTTCTATTCTCGAGGACAAAGAGAGCCTTACGGTCCTGCCCACTGGCGGGGGGAAATCGCTCTGCTTCCAATTGCCCGCGCTTCTTAGAGACGGCATGGCAGTTATTATTTCTCCGCTTATATCTCTCATGAAAGACCAGGTGG
>CAZWYD010000009.1:0-26988 GCA_964637815.1 uncultured Planctomycetia bacterium | reverse complement strand
TATAGTCTCGACGCTGTGCTCGATATCCTTTTTTATTACCTTCTTATCTGCGCTCGGCCATTTCTCTGTGATTATGCTTTCTCTTTCCTTTATATTCTGCCACACTGCCTCTGTCACAAATGGCATAAACGGATGCAAAAGCCTCAGAGAATCTTCAAGTACCGGCATTAATACGTTGTTGCTGATTTGCGGTTTTACCATCTCCACATACCAATCGCAATAATCATGCCAGAAAAAGTCATACACAAGCGACTCTGCTTCGTTAAATCTGTATTGCCCAAGCGACTTTGTTGCAGCCTCGATAGTCTTATTGAGCCGGCTCAAGATCCATTTATCTGCAAGACTACCTGGACAACTTCGTAAGTTACCCAATGGGTAACTTACGAAGTTGTCCAGGTTCATCAACACAAACCGTGACGCGTTCCAGATCTTGTTCGCGAAGTTCCTGCCGATCTCAAACTTTTCCTTGGAGAGAAACACATCTTGCCCTGTTGCTGTTATGGCTATCATGCTGTATCTCAATGCATCTGCGCCGAATTCACTGATTATGTCTATGGGATCTATGATATTACCGAGCGACTTTGACATCTTCTTGCCTGTAAGATCCCTCACTGTGCCATGCAGATAAACATCACTAAATGGAATCTCTCCTGTAAATTCCAGACCTGAGACGATCATCCTTGCCACCCAGAAAAATAATATCTCTGGCGCAGTAACCAAAACATCTGTTGGATAAAAATATTTGAGGTCTTCTGTCTTTTCTGGCCAGCCAAGCGTAGAAAACGGCCACAACCACGATGAGAACCATGTATCCAGCACATCCTCGTCTTGCCGTATGTTCTTGGAGCTGCATTCAGGGCACTGTTCTGGCTTCATCTTTGAAACAATGACCTCATTGCAAGTTTCGCAATAATATACTGGAATCCGATGTCCCCACCATATCTGCCTCGAGATACACCAGTCTCTTATGTTCTCCATCCAATTCAAATAAACCTTTGTCCATCTCTTAGGATAGAACTTTATCTTACCTTTTTTTACTGCGTCAATGGCTGGCTTTGCGAGTGGTTTCATCTTAACGAACCACTGTTTCGACAAATAGGGTTCCACAGCTGTGTGGCATCTGTAGCAATGCCCCACAGCATGATGATGCGGTTCTATCTTTAAAAGTAATCCTTTTTCTTCTAATTCTTTTACAACCCCTTCCCTTGCCTGGAATCTATCTTTACCGTTGTATGAGCCTGCATTCTCATTCATTGTAGCGTCAGGATTCATTACAAGAACAGGCTCCAAGTTATGTCTATTGCCTATCTCAAAGTCATTTGGATCATGCGCTGGCGTAACCTTAACTGCGCCTGTGCCGAATTTTTTATCCACAAAATCATCTGCGATAATAGGTATCTCGCGGCCAATTATTGGAAGGATTAATTTTTTACCAACGAGCTTTTTATATCTCTTATCCTTAGGATTCACCGCAACAGCCACATCCCCCAACATAGTCTCCGGCCTAGTCGTCGCCACTGTAACCCCTTGTCCCTTGTCCCTTGTCCCTTGTCCCTCTGCAAGCGGATACTCGATATAGTACAGCTTCCCCTCCGCGTCAATATGCGGTGCCTCCTCATCAGAAAGCGCAGTCTTGCACCTTGGGCACCAATTGATAATATAATTTCCTCTATATATAAGGCCTTTTTTATGAAGACTTACAAATGCCTCTAGCACTGCATCTGAAAGCCCTTTGTCCATTGTAAAACGCGTCCTTGTCCAATCGCACGAAGCACCCAGTCTCTTCAGCTGCATGATAATAGTGTTTCCATATTCCTCACGCCACTTCCATACCTCTTTTACAAATCCCTCGCGGCCCAGATCGTCTCGCTTCTTCCCTTCCTTAGCAAGTTTTTTCTCCACGACATTTTGCGTAGCAATGCCAGCATGGTCAGTGCCTGGCACCCATAGACTCGCAAAACCCTGCATCCTCTTCCAGCGGATCAAAATATCCTGCAAAGTATTATTCAATGCGTGACCCATATGCAAAATACCTGTTACATTTGGTGGGGGAATAACTATGGTAAAGGGTTTTTTGCCGGATCCTGGCTTAGCGCCAAAAACCCCCTGCGCTTCCCATTTCGAATATATAGACTTTTCAACTTCTTGAGGATTGTATCGGGCAGGGATCTCTTTCATAATCTTGTTTCTAGTGTAAAGTTATTTATCCTTTAATAGTTTGTACTCGACGCTGTCTACTAGGGCTTGCCAGCTGGCTTCGATGATGTTCTCTGACACGCCGACAGTACCCCAGGACGAACGCTCGTCCTGCGACTGGATCAACACGCGGACCTTTGCGGCAGTGCCTGCTTTTTCATCCAGCACCCTTACCTTAAAATCAGACAGATGCATTTTTGCCAGCGTCGGATAAAACTTGTTCAGCGCCTTTCGCAGCGCATTGTCCAACGCATTCACAGGGCCATCGCCCTCTGCAGCTGTGTGCTCCTCTTTCTTATTTACTCTCACCTTTATGGTCGCTTCTGATATAAGGGTATTGTCTTCCCTTTTCTCAATGCTCACCTTAAAACCCTCGAGACTAAAAAACGGCTTGTATTTCTTCAATGCCTTTTTCATCAAAAGCTGGAACGAGGCATCGGCCGCCTCAAAATAATAACCCTGATTCTCAAGATTCTGTATGAGCCTCAAGATCTTTTTAGTCTTTGGATCTTCTTTTGAAAGATCCAGCTCCATTTCTTTTGCCTTTAGAATAATACTGGTCTTGCCCGAGAGCTCTGACACGAGGATCCTTCTGTGATTCCCCACTAACTCTGGCTTCACGTGCTCGTACGTCTCAGGATCTTTCATGACTGCATTGACATGCACGCCGCCTTTATGCGCAAACGCGGACCTGCCAACAAAAGGCTGGTTGTCCTTTTGTTTCATATTCGAAAGTTCGCTCACGTATCGCGAAACCTCTGTAAGTTCTTTGAGTTTTGCATCTAATATGCACTTGCGTCTCATCTTTAATTGAAGATTTGGCACAACAACACACAGGTCTGCGTTTCCGCAGCGTTCACCATAGCCATTGATCGTGCCCTGCACCATGCCGCACCCCGCATCCACTGCAGCAACGCTATTCGCAACAGCCATGCCGCTGTCATTGTGCGTATGGATCCCTAAGGGTACCTGAAACTCACTCGCCACAGCCATCACGATCCTTGCCAGCTCGTACGTGATCATGCCGCCATTTGTATCGCACAACACAAGCTCGTCACATCCAGCCTTTACAGCTACTCGCAATGTCTCCAGCGCGTAATCCTTATTGTTCAGATATCCGTCAAAGAAATGCTCTGCGTCGTAAAACACTTTGCGCTTTTTAGATTTCAGATACTCGACTGTCTCCCTGATCATATTCAGATTCTCCTGCAGGGAAACTTTTAGCACGCCTTCTACGTGCAGATCCCAGGTCTTTCCAAATACAGTCACTGTTTTTGTGCCTGAGCTTAAAAGCGACTTCAGGTTCCCGTCTTTTGCAGGGCTGATCTTTGCCCGCTTGGTACTGCCAAAGGCCACCATCTCAGATTTTTTAAATCTGATCTTCATGGCCTCTTTAAAAAATGCCATATCTTTTGGGTTAGACCCGGGCCATCCACCTTCTATATAATGAATTCCCAGCAGATCCAGTTTTTTCGCGATCCTGAGTTTATCAGTCAGAGAAAAAGAAATACCTTCTCCCTGCGAACCGTCCCGTAATGTAGTGTCATATAACTTAATTTCCTGCATATCATCTCCTTCAACCCAATCCGACCGCGTAGGTCGACCTACGCGGTCGGATTGGGGTACTTTATTTCCCTAATCCAAACGCCTTATGGATCGTCCGGACTGCCTCTTCTGCGCGTTTCTTTTTTATCACGCACGATATCTTTATCTCAGAGGTCGCTATCATGTCTATATTGATCTTTTTTGAGGCAAGGGCCTGGAACATCTGCGATGCTACTCCCGAATGACTCTTCATACCAACGCCGACTATGGAGACCTTTGCAATGTCATTGTTATAGATCGCGCCCTTTGCCTTTACACCTTTCACTATCTTGCGCATGACCTGCTTGGTCCTGGCAAGTTCGGCAAGAGGCACAGTAAAAGAAACATCTGTATATCCAGTCCTCGATATATTCTGGATTATCATATCAACGTTTATATCTGCCTTTGCCAGATCCTTAAATATAACAGCTGCTATGCCTGGCTTATCAGGTACATCACATATAGTCACTTTTGCTTCGCCTTTATTTGCGGTAACACCACTAACAAGAACTTCTTCCATTGCCTTGACCTCCTCAGAAATAATAGTCCCCTGTTTATTGTTAAAACTCGAACGTATGTGCAGTGGTACGGAAAATTTCTTCGCGACCTCCATTGACCTCGCCTGCATAACCTGCGCGCCCAGCGACGCCAGTTCCAGCATCTCTTCATAACTTATACGCGAAAGCTTCTTCGCATCCTTCACAACCCTCGGGTCAGCAGTATAAACGCCCTCCACGTCAGTATAGATCTCGCACACACTTGCCTTGAGCGTCTTGGCAAGGGCCACTGCTGTCATGTCTGAGCCTCCGCGACCAAGCGTTGTGATCTCCTGCTCAGGATTGATCCCCTGAAAACCAGCCACAATAACGACCTTGCCTCTTTTTAACTCTGCCCTTATCCTGCCAGCACCCACATCTACGATCCTTGCCTTTGTGTGGCTGCCATCTGTCATAATGCCTACCTGCGCTCCAGTAAAAGAGATCGCATCCACGCCCATCCTGTGCAGCGCCATTGCCAGGAGCGACACAGAAACCTGCTCGCCCGTGGATATAAGCATATCCACTTCTCGCTTGCTCGGTACAGGCATAACCTCGTGCGCAAGATTCATGAGTTCATCTGTGGTGTCACCCAGCGCAGACACCACCACTACAAGGCCATAGCCATTTTTTCTATACCTGGCAACTCTCCTAGCCACATTCTTTATCCTGTCTATATTGGCAACGGAACTGCCGCCATATTTTTGTACGATTAAATTGTTTTGCATTTGAGCCTTCTTTTTTTAACTACCGTAAAAACATCAAAAACCATCGCGCCTGCCATTGCAATAAGCACGATCGAAACACTTACCAGCGCAAATTCTTTATCTTTTATAAAATTTACTGCCTGATATAAAAGTGCTCCTATAGAGGTGATAAGCATAAAGACAGCTGGTAAAAAAGTAAACTTGATGCTTTTCCCTCTACACAAAAGCCAGCTCGATATCACCACAAAGCTAAGCGCTGCCACTAGCTGATTGCTGGCGCCAAATACAGGCCAGATCTTGCCCCATTTATCGCTTAGGGCCAAAAGACCACTGATAAATATTACCACAAAGGTGGAAAAGAATCTATTCTTTATTTTAAAAAGTTCTTCGGACAAGTACCTGCATATCCTTGTCGCTGTATCTAACGTCGTAAGGATAAATGCGTTAAGTATCATGACTGCCACAACACTGCCCCTGCCAAAAAGAAGCGGCGCTGTCAAAGCCCCATACCCTTGGCCAAACGCGCCTATTGGTCCTGGTCCGCCCTTTGAGAGCATTACGCCAAGTCTACCTGCGCCAAGCCCTGCAGTTACTGCTAAAAGCGCTATGATCGCCAAGACTGCCTCGAGTACCATACCGCCATAACCTATGCGTTTTGCAAATCGTTCATTGTCTAATTGCTTAGAAGTCGTGCCGCTCGACACCAGCGCATGAAAACCTGAATTCGCGCCGCACGCGATAGTTACAAAAAGCATCGGCCAGAGCCAACCCGATTCAGCGCTCGTCCATCCGCCAAAAGAGGAAGTATTTATCGTCGGGTGAGTTATGACAATGCCCACCAGTCCAGCACCTATACCAAAGTACAACAGAAAGCTCGATATATAATCGCGCGGCTGCAAAAGCACATGAACAGGCGTTACAGAAGCTATAAAGGCATAGATCAAAAGAATAACGATCCAAGATCCTGCTGCCAGGCTTAAAGGGAAAAGCTCTCCTAAAAAAATACATGCGAGTAAAAGTACCAGGCCAATAGCAGTGGCAAAAAATATATTTATCCGCAGCCTGTACAACATAAATCCCGTAATAAGCGCCACGCCTATAAGCCCGAAACATGGCGCCACGGTCTTTGGCTCTGCAGTCAATGTCTTCGCGCATATAGACGCGAACACTGCTATGACCAAAACAAGCGCCAGCCACACGAATCCCAGAAAGATCAATTTTGCTCTTTTTGAGATCACGCTCTCTGCCACATCTGCTATGGACCTACCCTTATGCCTTACTGAGATAATCAGCGTCGCGAAATCATGCACGCCGCCCATGAACACAGTTCCGAACACGATCCATAAAAGCGCGGGCCACCATCCCCAGAGCGCTACACCTATAATAGGCCCTACTATCGGCCCTGCTCCAGCAATACTCGCAAAATGATGGCTAAAAAGGATCAACCAGTTCCTGGCAGGCACATAATCCACGCCGTCATAATACTCGTGCGCAGGCGTTACTCTTTTGGGGTCTACCTCAAAGAATCTCTCTATGACTCGGGCATAAAAAAAATACCCGGCCCCGAGAAAGGCAACCGAAGCTAGGATAATCACAAGCGAATTCATTTATCGTATGAAAAACTCCATCAACTCATGGCCGCGGTCAATGCGAAATTTAGTTGAACGGGCCTCTTTCTCGTTAAAATACAGGATATCGTCCTGCTCTATGTCAGTACCATACATTGCAAAACACACTAGATCCCGTGAATGCGTTCTAAGAGAGATAGGCGTTGCGTGATCAGCAGTCACGAGTATTCTAAATTCCTCTTTCGAAGATTTAAAATGCTCCAGCACTGTCCCTACGACAAGTTTGTCAAAATTCTCAATACTCTTGATCTTCTCTTTTAGATCCCCGTTATGACCAGCCTCGTCAGGCGCCTCCACATGCACAAACACAAAATCCCTATCCTTGAGAGAATCAAGCGCATACTGCGCCTTGCCCAAATAATTCGTATCATAATAACCAGTTGCGCCCGGCACATTGATCACCCTGAGTCCAATAATCTTACCTATACCTTTAATAAGATCCACTGCTGAAATAATAGAGCCTTCTATTCTGTACTTCTCTGAAAACTTCGGCATGACTGGCCTTGTGCCTTGCCCCCATAGCCAAGTCGCATTTGCAGGATTTTCCTTTAGATCCAGCCGTACTCTATTTACCTCGTGACTCGCCAATATCTCCTTAGAATCATCCATGAGCCTCTTTAAAAATTCAGCATAGTCACCTTTCTTAGGAAGGCGCGCAGCTATTTTTTTTCCGATAATATCATGTGGCGGCATACACTTCACCTTTATAAGCCCCTTTAACTCATCTTTATTGTTGCATCTCAATATAAGCAAATGCCTATAGTTCATGCCTGCATAAAATCTTATATCTTTAGTGCTCATCTTGGCATTCAGCTCATCAATAAGATGCCTGGCCTCTTCGCTCGATATATGGCCTGCGCTATAATCTGCCATCCGCCCGTTCGCAACAGTCACGAGATTGCACCTGAACGCGATCTCGTCGTCCTTCATGTCTATGTCCATATTCGCTGCTTCAAGCGGCCCACGGCCCGTATAATACTTGTGTGGGCTATATCCTAATATAGAAAGATTTGCAACATCACTTGCAGGCGCAAAACGGCCAGGTATCATATTTGTAAGTCCGACCCTGCCCTTCTCTGCAATAAAATTCATGTTAGGGGTTTTGGCTGCCTCAAGAGGTGTTTTGCCTCCAAGTTCTTCCAGCGGCCTATCGACCATACCATCACCAACTAAAACAATATACTTCATCTGCGTCTCCGTGCCTTTTTTATCTTCCCTTTTTTCCACGCCCTGAAAAATGCCTCTACTACAGCAGGGTCAAACTGCGCGCCCACATTATCCTTGAGCTCTTTCAATGCCTGCTTCCCTGCTAATGCCTTCCTGTAAGGCCTGTCAGACACCATGGCGTGATATGCGTCTACAACAGCTATGATGCGAGACTCAATAGGGATCTCCTCGGCCTTTAGTCCATCAGGGTAACCACTGCCGTCATATTTTTCCTGATGATGTTTGATTATAACAGCTACCTTTTTTAATTTAGCCACTGGCTCCACGATCCTGGCCCCCACATCACAGTGCTGTTTCATTATGCCCCACTCCTCGGAATTAAGTTTCTTCTTCTTATTCAATATCGCGTCAGGCACGCCTATCTTGCCTATATCATGCAAGAGGAGCGCGACCTTTAATTCTTCCATATCAATACTTGATCTTTGCGGATCAGGCAGCTCGCTAGCAACTATCATTCCGTACTTTGTAACCTCATCCAGGTGCCCTCGCGTATAAGAATCCTTCTCATCCACGGTCTTGGCCAGCGCCAGCACTGTCTCAAAATGACTCTTTTTTTCTTTTTCCCTTAGTTTTTCCAGTTTAAGAAAATTCTTCGCATTTTCTATGGCAACAGCGACCTCGTTTGAAAGAGTGGAAAGTAAGTTGATCTCCTCGCTTGTATAAGGATCTCCTGAGAATTTCTCGCCCAGGATCAAAAAACCTACCAGCTCCTTATTCCAGAAACTCGGTACGCAAACCTGGCAATCCAGCCCTCTTAATTCACGTTTTAACTTTTTTTCTCTGACGCCCAAATTTCTGTACAAAAGCGGTTTTACCTCTTTTCTTAACCACGCCGGCACTGGATGATCACTTCCTAAAATACACCCCTCCAGCCCCTGGTTATCACCTCGACGAAACTTTAAAACAAAGTCGCGCATCTTCTCATCATACAAAAAAACGCAAACACTGCTCGAGCGCATGTATTTTTTTACAATGCGCGCTATTAGATTTATCAATTTCTGAAGATCAGTTATAAGCACCATGCCGCTGGACGCCTGTATCAGCATGCGCTCATATGAAAACCTCTTCTGAAATAAAAACCTGTCTGTCAGCCTTACTAAGATCCATTCCAGCGGCCTTATTGAAAACACTATGATCAAGACAGATATGAGTTGGATGTGACGCGCCCAGTCAAATCTATTGTAAAGGGCCTGCTGCAAGCGAAACACTGCAGATATAAAACCAAAAAATACAAGCGTAAAGATGAACCAGAAAATAAGTTTACGGCCGATCAGACGTCGTTTTTTAACAGTGACTCTTTTCTCAGCTCTTTCAGGCTCGATATACAGATTGTGCATTATGGCTGTGGCGCGCACGATCCTACCGAGCTTATCCATCCCCTCTGGCGCTACTTCAAGAGTAGCTGGATCAAATAACCCTCCTATAAAAGACGCTCCTTTTGCTTTATGCTTATCTTCAGCAGCCGGCGGCACACCGTAAAGTATCACATCCTTTGGTGGATCTGGCAGTTTTTTAAGCCTCTCATCAAGGTTATACACCCTGAACATACCTATATCACTTAAAACAATGTTAGGCTTAAATGTCTTTATCTTTTCCAAGGCCTCTTTTTTTGTAAATGCGACCTCCAGCTGGTATACGCCCTTGCAGCGCTCTCTGTCTTGGAAATACGCCCGTTTTGGACTATACATTAGCCTGTTCGGCTCTATAAAAAGAAGTCTTGCCTTGGTCAAGACACTGGAATCCTCAGTCAATTCTGAAAAACGGTCTCTATTGTATTTCTTTTGAGAAAGGGTCATTTCTACGATACTCGCAAGCGTCCTCACTGAAAAGGGTTTGTTTAAAACAGCGTCGCATCCTATTTTTTCTATCTCATCTCTATACTCCTCCAGAAAACCTGAAAGCACAACAGTCTTCAGGTCAGGCTGCGCCTTTCTGGCTGCCTTCAGGACTTCTATGCCGTTTACATCCGGTATTTGAATGTCTAAGAGGATCAAGTCAAATTTATGTTCCTTTAAATATCTTATTGCGTCGCGGCCTGAAAACACAACACTGGCCTCGTAACCCTTTGAAACAAAAAGGTCCTTCAGTGTCAGTGCAATGACCTTTTCATCATCGACTATCAAGATGCGCTTACTCATCCCTTGGTTATTTCCTTTCTTAATGCCCTTAATATCTCGCCCATCTTCAAGGCATAATCCTCAAAGTCATTCAATAACTGCACAAGTCTCTTTTTTTCGTCTTCTAACTTCTTTGGATCAAGACCTTTTGTCTCTAACTCGTGCCTCCTCTGGCCTGACGCAATCGTAATCTTATTAAGCCAGTTATTCAAACTGTGAAAATCTTTTCTCAACGGATTAAGCATTATATCCTCCATATTACTCTCCCTCCTTGACCTGTCCGACCGCGTAGGTCGGATTTAAATCCGACCTACGCGGTCGGACAGGTAACTTATGCCAGTAGTTTTTCTATTGTCTCTGTTAACTTTTTCAATGACGTAGGCTTGCTTAAAAAGGCATCTGCCCCAAGCGATATACAATTATCCTTTGCATCATCCTCCTCCCCAAAACCAGTAAACATGATCACCTTTATATCTGGCTTGAGCATCTTTGCTGTCCTTAAGATCTGCGTGCCTGCTGGCCCTTCTTTTAAATGCAGATCCAGGACCATAAGATGTGGATTGTTTTTCTTTAATATCTCGAGTCCTGAATCCCCGTCTGTAGATGTAAAAACCTCGTGCCCCTTTACTGTTAAAAAATCTGCTATATTCTTTAATAAAGACTCTTCGTCATCTACAATAAGTATCTTGTGCATTACCCCTCCCTTTTCTTCTTTCTTTTCTCTATAGGTAGCCTAACAATAAATGTCGTGCCCTTGCCGTATTCAGACTCGCACCTTATCGAGCCACCGTGCATCTCTACAAAATCCATTATAACATAGAGCCCCAAACCGCTCCCTTTGCTTGAACTGGCCTTAGTTGTAAAATAAGGTGTGAAAAGTTTTTTCTGGTTTTCCTTTGTAAGGCCTATGCCATTGTCTTTCACTTCGATTGCAAGTGTATTTTTCTCTGCCTTTAAGCTTACAATCACCTCACCTTGGGTCATAACCCCGGATTTTTCCCTTAAGGCATCACTTATGGCATCAAATGCATTGTCTATTAGATTATAAAAACAGTCTTGCAGAAGCGCCTCGCTCCCAAACATAACCGGTATATCATTTAAAGGCTTTAGTTTAAACTTGGGCTCTTTAAACCCTCCGACACCTGACCGCGAATGACTTATGAGAACAAGACGGTACGCATTTTCAATCAGGCCGCGGATATTTATCTTTTGGAAATCCACTTTTGCCTTTGCCCTTTTTAAGATCGCGGAGGTGATCTCTTTACCTTTGTATACCTCTTTATCTATGAGTTCCAATGTAGATTTTGCATCCTTTAAAACACCCTTTACCTTTTCATCATTCAATTTGTCCATCTTAAGACCCTCGAGCTTTAGGAGTAAAAGCTCAGCTGAAGAGCTTATGGCAACCAGTCTATTATTAAACTGATGACTTGCGCCAGGCGCCATATCTGCTAATGCCTCCCTGCGAGACTTCTCGACCAGCACCATTTTTTCCTTTTGGTGAAACTGAGCATTCTCAACTGCCAGGCCTACCTCGTTAGACAATACCATTAAGAGATTCAGATCCTCCTGGGTAAACGCCACATTTGTTCTTTTATTGGAAAGAACTACAAAACCTACGAGATCATTTCGTAAAAATGATGGAATTACGCTATTGGCCCTTAGATGCGAAAGAGCACTTAGCAGCTCTTTTACATGCGGAGAGATGTCCTTTGGCGCAAAAAGCTTTACTTCTTCTGTTGCAATCGGAAGCCTTCTCATATAAAGATCTTTGATTAAAGCAGAATCTTTAGAAAATTCCCTGGTTGGCTCAAAGGTAGAATCCAGAGGCTGCATCGGTCTCCAGTAGTTTTTCAATATATATTTATTCCTTTTGACATCAAAGATATATATCGCTGCGAACTTAAGCTTCATGATCTTGACCAGCTGATGCACTATTAATTTCAAAAGATTATCCAGGTTACTAAACCTAAGCATGTTATGCGAGAGCCGCCTAAGAGCCTCATGGGATTTAAACTCGTCCGCCCTCAATCTAGATTCGATCCTTTTCTGGAGTTTTATATAGATAAACGGGCCAAGACTAGCCAGGACTACTAATAAAGACATTGGTAAAAACCACCAGGAGTTAGGAGCTACCCTAGAAAGTGGCTCTTTTACTAATCCGCTTATAGCAAATGGAATTCCTAAAACTAGGGTATAGACAATCGCAAATATGCCAGCGCGTGTAAGCGCTATATTGATATCCATTAATTGATAACGAACTATGGCATAATTCAGTATCATAAGGCCTAAGCCTACAAATAAAAATCCAAAAGGATAAAATTCTATTCCGTAATTAGGTATGAAATCTATAGGGCCGATAGCTGCAATTACAAAAGCTAAAAATACATACTTTATTCTGCTGTACTCCATCGGTGATATACTTTTTAATTTTATATAGCTTAAAAATAATTTTATTAAGCACGAACTATACAAAATCGCAAAAAATATCAAAAATAGAGTGTGCATAAAGCCAGCCTTTGGCTGATACCCCCAAAAGTACCTTCTCGCTCCACTGACTATATAGGGACTAAAATATAAAAATAATAGAAAAACAAAGCTTATAAAGTAAGAAGAAGCTATTTTTATCTTTGGTGGCTTTGTTTTTAAGAAGGCGGTTGTAAAATGGTAAAATATAACTGGTATGAAAATTACACCTGTATAAACGACCTTGATCCAAAAAACAGCGATATGTTCGTATTCTGTCGAATAAGCCATAAAATAACCAAACAACCACAAAACCGCTGTTGACCATTCTAAGGCAAGTAAAATATTTACTAGCGACCTTCTATTTTTTGCATAGACAAACAACCCTGATATAAAAAATAGAATCGCTACAATTAGTGGTGGTATTGCATATGGATTCATGGCTTAAAAATGTACCGGCGTTAGAGTTCTATAAATTTCTTTAAAATATTTCATCTTTTGTAAGTACACAGATTTGTTAAAAACATCTTTATAGATTTTAAGTAATCCTGCCTCGAGTTGCTCGGGCGTCATCTTTCTAGGTGCAAAATTGGCATTCAGACACGTATAATTTTCCCAACCAGCAGGAAACAATCTATTCTCTTTCTCCATTTTTTTTCTTAATCGCGTACCCGGCAAGGGCGTTAAGATCGTTATTTGAGCGGCGTATAAATTATTATCTATTATAAAATTACTTAGCTTTTTAAATGAAGTAACGTCATCGTTATCAAAACCAACTATAAAGGCTCCCATGACACCAATGCCATGTGTTTGAATTTTATTTATATATTCACTGTACTTGTCTAGTTGTCTTAATTTCCACTTATGCGCATCGATACCTTCCAACGCTTCCCTTGATACGCTCTCGAAACCTATAAATAGAACCATGCAGCCACTCTTTCTTAAGGCATCCAATAATTTACTATCTTCTGCCACTGAGATATCTGATTGGGTAAACCACCTTATATTAAGCGGAGCTATCGCCTTTAATAATGACATAGAAGTATGCCTATTAACAAACATGTTATCGTCTCCAAAACCAATCTGTATGTCCCCAAAATTTCTCTTAATAAACTTTACTTCACCTACAACCTGTTCGATAGATTTATTTCTATATTTCTTTCCATAGACTGTAGATGTAGCACAAAATTCGCAATCATGCGGACATCCCCTTGTAGCCTGGATCCAAATAACTTTATAATTCTTGCCTTTGATTAGATCGTATCTAGGGATAGGAGAGTCCTTTAAGTCCACCATCTTATCTGATTTATAAAACTGCGATAATCTGTTTTTTTTAAGGTCATCTATCAGTTGTGGCCAAACATATTCCGCTTCCCCGATCACTACGCTGTTTGCATGGTGCTTGGCTTCTTCAGGTAAAATTGTTGCATGAATACCTCCGATAACAACCCTGATGCCTTTTTGCCTAAACTCATCTGCAATCTTATACGCCCTTACTGCCTGCTGAGTCATGGCAGTTATTCCTACTAAATCATACTCTTCTGAAAAATCTATCTCTTCAATGTTTTCATCAATAAATTTTATTTCAAATGAACGCGGGGTCAAAGCAGCAACTATTAATAATGCAGAACTAACTCCAGACCAATAACTACGATAAGTGGACATCTCTCTAGAGTTACTCCAAAAGTCTATAAATTCTGGATTTCTGCTTAAAAAATTACCCTTTGGAGATATCAAAGCGATTCTCACAGAATTTATCCTCGCTTGCGTCGCCTTATATACTTCGCATCCGCACAATACTTAAAGAGCCTCAAAAGAAGATCCTTGTCGATTACAGGCCACCTAAAGTCTTTGCCATTTATGGCCGCGTCGAAATTCTCAGCATCGAACACCACTGTGCGGTGATTGAAATATGGTAAATACGGGTCTATCACCTTTCTCCTAAAGCCTTTTAGATCTTCAAAATGGAACTTTTGCTGCAATGTCAATTTGGGCTTTTGAAAACCAAAGTAAGAACTGGCCATCTCTAATAAAAAGTCTAAGGCTATTGTATTAGGATTGGTCAGGTGATAATTTCTATTATTATTTTCTTTCTCGGACGATATAAGATATATTGCCTGAGCCACATAATCTACAGGTACAAGATTATACCCGAGCGTCCTATCAGCAGGGATCTCATCAAATATCCCGAGCGAAAATATATGCAAAGGCTGGTAAAACATCTGAAAATTTGAGACCTCGCCGGTTTTAGAATCCCCTGTTATTATGCTGGGTCGATATATAGATATAGATAGGCCCTTATGCCTATATTCACCTATCAACTTTTCTGCCTCAAATTTAGTCTCTTCGTAAGTATTATTGAAACCCTGACCCACATCCAGGGAATCCTCATAAAAAATACCGCCAAATTTACCCACAACAGCTACTGTACTTATATGATGGAAGCAGTCAAATTGATTGCCTTCATTACACTGCAAGGCAAAATCCAGGACATTCCTTGTACCTAATACATTTATCTTCCTGATAGGTTCGAGCGGCATCCCAAATTCGCACAATGCCGCGCAGTGATATATCGCCTCTATCTCTTTGCGTAGATTATCAAGTATGGATTTTTTAATACCCATATCTTTCTTGGTCGTGTCTCCATGCACGACCTTGATCCTTTCGCTTATGCCCTCTCTCTTTGCCTTATCATAACTTTTATTGATCAGTTTGGTTATCCTCTCTTTAGCCCCTATATCTGACTTTCCGCGCACAAGGAGATACAGCATGGAATCCTGCTTTTCCAGCAAGTTCTTCACTATATCCCATCCCAAAAATCCTGTGGCACCTGTAATAAATATATTCTTCATTTCATCTTTATTAAAATCTTTCTGGGGATTTTGTAGATCGCCAGTCTCTCCTTGCAGAATGATTTTATATCTTTTTCTGTCGCTTGTTTTTTCGAGGCAAGCTCTAATCGCGCATTGATCCTGTGCCCCCACAGATCATCTGTTATGACATCCAGCTCTACATCTTTTGCCCCTGGAAAAGAAGACATTACATCTCTCACCTCTTTTAAATCAACATTATTGCCGCCTATTTTGGCAATATCCTTTTTTAGGCCGTTGAAATATATATATCCATTCTCGTCCAATTGCCCGTTATCTCCTGTGTAAAACCAGCCTTTTTTCAAAAATTTTTGATTCTCGCCGTTTTTATTATAATATCCCTGCATCACGGTCGGCCCGCCTATAAGGATCTCCCCGTCAGCGATCTTTACTTCTACCTCATGTCCTGACACGCCTAAGGAATCCGGCCTATTTCTTGATTTGGGGTTGCACGCTATCGGCATTGTCTCTGTCAGACCATAACCCTGCAATAACTCAATGCCCATTTCTTCTTTGATCGCTTTATGAATAGCTGGCGGCATATAACTCCCACCAGTAATTCCGTACTTAAGACTGCTTATGTCAAAGCGGCCCTTACTATAATTTTTAAGAAGAGAGATATACACTGTTGGTACAGCTATAATAAAGTCTATTTTGTGCGCCTCTATTACCTTAAGTATATGACTCGGTATAAAGCTCCGTGTTATGACTACAGTAGCCCCGCGCAATAGCGGCACGATCACACAGCTCACCAACGTGAAGATATGCGACATAGGAATAACTAATAAAAAGCGTTGGGCAGTCACGACCTCTGTAAGTCTTACATATCCGATGGCGCCATGGTGATAATTTCCATGCGTGAGCGTTGCGCCCAAAGGTTTTCCTAGCCCCCGATACGTATAGTTAATTGTGGCGATCTGATTATTGCTGGTGTTGAAATTCGGGAGGTGCCCCTCTCTCCCTATACTTAATAATTCATTAATCTGCTTATCAATAGCTATTACTAGTCTATCTTTATCAAATATAGATGAGATCTTTTTGTCATATAATGAAGATGTGGTTATTATGCCTTTTGGCTTACAGTCATTGAAGATCTTTTTTAATTCAAAGCTCGTAAGCTGTGGATTGAGCGGCACGCTTATGACATTTATTCTTGAAAGCGCGTAGAAACTATATATGAACTCCTTGCAGTTTGGAAGAAAGATAACTATTCTGTCGTCCTGCTTCAGCCCCATTTTTAAAAAGGCCTTTGCCAATAGCTCGATATTTTTCCAAAGCTCGGAATAAGACACCTCTGTGCCATCCTGGACTATACATGTCTTTTCTGACATCTTGGTTGATACCCAATGAAGTGAGGTACCTAAGTTCATATATGCTACTTCTCCTTGACATAAAACATGACTAGATCTATCAGGTCTCCAACAGTCACTATATCAAATGCCTTTGCCTCGTCGATCACTATGCCTAACCTCTTTTCAACTGCAGCCAATATCTCCATTGCTGATAAAGAATCAATGCCCAGATCCTCTCTTATATCCGCGCTTTCCTTGACCTTCTTCGCATCCATCCTCGCGATCTCTGCGACTAACCTTTTCACATCTTCTCTGATACCTGATGTCTTAGAGGTTTTTTTAGCCATTTAGGTCTCCTTAATATTTATAAGTAAAACTAACCGCGCATATGTTGACATAGCCCTTGTATGTTCCATCGATATCACTAGAGGTGCTAGAACCCACGTCATTTGTAATATCTCTATCCTTGAGCTCAATAAAGGCGTAGGAAAAATCTATTTGTACATCCTTAAAAAGATAACCAGCGCCAAGCGTCACTCCATATTTATCTGAATCAGGAAGCGCAGTATCTATAGTGGCACTACCTATTGGGTTTTCATGATACAAAAATCCACATCTTAGGTCCAGCTTATCAGTTGCCTTATATTCCGCGCCAATACCATAGGAAAAAACATCATTCCAGTCTCGCGAGATAGGAAGTCCATCTTGCAATACAAGAAGACGTGCGGGCGCACCCTCTTCAGGGTAACCTAAATACTCTTCTTCTACGCACGCCCAGTCTGTCCATTCAATATCAGCCTCAATAGTCCATCTATCATTGGGCTGGTAGGCATAACCTATTGCAATGCTCCTGGGAATTGTGGCATTTGTTTCCAATTTCGTATTATAACTTGACCCTCCAAAGGCCGCGGCATAGATACCTATTAAACCATCCAGCGATGCTGAACCCTCATACTCTAAATCAATCTCACTCCTATACGAAATACCTATTCTATGTCCATCGGCAGGCTTTAACAAGGCTCCGATGTTATACCCCCACCCTTCATCATCAACGTCAAGAATAAAATTCCCGCCGCCAATGGCAGCTGTTGTCCTTCTACGTTTTGCGATCTCAGCCATAAAATAATTTACTCCGAATCCTAGCGATAAAAAGTCACTAACCTTGTATGCGACTGAAGGATTTATATTATACATTGTGACATCGGATTCTGTGCTGACTCGCTGCGAAAAGCTATCATCTGCCCAGTCTGTTGAAAGGCCATATGGAGAGACAGCAGCAAAGCCAAAACTAAGATCCTTCCAAGGAAGCTCTGTAACATAATAAAAATTTGGGATAAAAAACAAATCTTTCTGCATCTGTACGGTTTCGCCAGTAGCCGTATAATCGACCTCGTTGCGCGGGGCTTCAAGAGTATAGCCTAGCGATACGCTCTGTCCTTCCAGCTGCGTCATGCCTGCTGGGTTATAGTGTACTGCTGAGGGGTTATCTGCCTGAGCAGTAAAACAATAGCCCTTTCCAGCGGCCTCTCCATCTACAACCTCATTTCTAAAACCACCTGAGCCAAGTGCAAAAACTAGCTCAGAAGACATCATGACAAAAATAAACAATACTAGGCCGCACCATAACTTCCTAAGCATTACCCACCCCCATTTGTTTGCTGTTCACTCTCCTCTATCCACTTACTAATAGAATCCCTTCTTATCCTCCAGCTAGTACCGATCTTAAACGCAGGGATCTTCCCATTCTTCACATACTTGTAGATCGTCATAGGATGCACATCCATGTAGTCAGCCACATCCTTGATCGTCAAAATGTCCTTTGATTTAGCCACAGTATACTCCTTTATATTCTATTAAACCAACGTATAAAGAAGTATACTGATTTTATACCCTTTGTCAAGAGGCTAAGGCGAAAAGGTGGGAATGGACTGAATTTGCCAGGCTTAGAAGGTTATAGCCACCCTCAAGCACTGAAACAATAGGAGCTATATCCTTTATAAGGCAGGTCATTTCGTAATATCCGGGTTCGGTTAGTTTTATAGAAGATAATGGGTCATCTTTATGGCCATCAAATCCTGCTGATATCAATATAAATTCCGGATTAAAATCTTTTAGCTTTGGGATTATGGCTTGTTTGAACGCTTTTATATATTCTTTGTCGCCGCTTCCTTCTGACATCGGGATATTTAGATTAAATGGCGATGAAGATTGGCCTGTACCTGGATAGTGCGGGTGTTGATGTAGACTTATATAAAAAACACTCTGGTCATTATAAAAAATCTCCTCTGTGCCATTGCCATGATGCACATCCCAGTCAATAATCGCGACTCGCTTTAAGCCGCGCTTCCTCTGGATATACCTCGCGCCAATAGCAATATTATTAAATATACAAAATCCCATTGCTTGTGAAGGCCTTGCATGATGGCCTGGGGGTCTGACCATGCAAAACACATTGCCAGCATCTCCTTTAAGCACCAGATCTATTCCTTTAATTACTGCACCAGCAGAAAAAAGCGCTGCATCAAAGGAATCTTTGGAAATCACTGTGTCAGGATCAAGGTTGCCAGGACCGTGTTCCTTTATGCTCAAGACATAATCCTTGGCATGCACAGACACTATATCTTCTATAGTGGCGCTCTCTGGCTCAATAAGCTTTAACTTATCAATAAGCCTGGTCTTTTCTAATTTTCTAAGGATTGCCTGCAGCCTGGAAGCACGTTCTGGATGATGCGCCCCTGTATCGTGCTGCAGGAAAATAGGATGGTATATTAACGCCGTTGCCATATCTAGTCTTGTTCTGCTCGGCGGACTTCTTTTATGAACTCCTCCATCAACTCCACATTTTTCTTGCCCGGGCTTGATTCTATGCCGCTCGAGACATCTACGGCGTATGGCCTGATCTCTTTTATCACATCATAGACATTATCAGAAGTAAGTCCGCCTGATATTACAATGCGCCTGCCATATTCTTTTGCCAGGACCGCTAATGTCCTGTCAAAACCCTTGCCTGTGCCGCCATACACACTGCTTATGTACGCGTCCAGCAAAAATGCATCTGCTGGACATTCCTCTATGGAAGCAAGACTTTCTTTATCCTTGACTCTGATAGCCTTTATTAATTTAATGCCTTTGAACCGCAAGGATTTAAATCCTAAACAATATTTCACATCTTCATCGCCATGTAACTGCACAGTATTTAATCCATATCTTTCAACACATTCTTCAATAAATCCCAGATCCTCATTGACAAAAACTCCTACTGCGCTTGCATAGGGCGGGAGTCTCCTTATAATATCTCCTGCGTCTTTAGGGCTGATATAGCGAGGACTTTCTTTAAAAAATACAAACCCAAGGGCATCTGCTCCTGCTGCAACAGCCTTCTCAGCATCCCGCGCCGAAGTTATTCCGCAAAACTTTACTCTAACCCTTATCATCCCCCATTACCTCCCTTATTTTCCCTCTAATATCTTTGGCCCCGAGAAACGAAGTTCCTATTAAAACTGCATTCACGCCTGCATCCTTGAACCTAGTAATGTCATGATTTGATGCTATTCCGCTCTCACTTACCTTTATTATTTGGTAGGGCATCTTTGAAACTAACTTGAATGTGACATTGATATTCACCTTGAATGCATTAAGATCTCTATTATTAATGCCTATTATTTTTGCATCGCTGATTATAGCCTTTTCCAGATCCTTCTCATCATGAACTTCAACAAGGCACTCCATACCTACCCTCTTTGCCAGATACATAAAGCTTCGTATCTGTTCTTTTGTCAGAATCCTGGCGATCAGAAGAATCGCATCTGCTCCAGCGTAACGCGATTCATAGACCTGATACTCATCTATAATAAAATCCTTTCTCAGGACAGGTAAATCTGTGACACGCCGCGCTTCGCTGATATGCGAGATATCGCCCCCAAAGTATTTCTTATCTGTCAATACAGAGATTGCGCTAGCGCCAGAGTTTGCATATATCTTGGCGAGACGCGCAACATCAAACTTTTCTGAAAATCCTTTTTTGTGTGAAGGGGATTTGCGCTTTATCTCGGCAATAAGATTTACGCGATTGGCTGCTGAAATTGCTTCCCTGAAAGGCCGCACACCTTTAAGAAGCCGCTTTGAATCAACAAAATGCGTGATCGGCCTCTTGACCTTCAAGGCCTCTACTTCTTTTTTCTTTAGATTGATTATTTCCTTTAAAAAATTTCTCATTGATTTGTAAATGCTATCAAGTTCTCTAACTTCTCCATTGCCTTGCCAGACGCGATGGATTCTTTTGCCAGCTCAATGCCTTTTTTGAGATCCCGGGCAAGTCCGCCCGCGACCAATGCGCTAGATGCGTTTAAGAGTACGACATCTTGCTTTGCGCCTGAGACTCCCTTAAGCACCTCTTTTATGATACGAGCATTATCTTCAGCGCCGCCGCCTTTTATATCTTCGAGCCGGCCAGGTTTTATTTTAAAATCCTGGGGTTTTATATAAAAAGTCTTTATCTTTCCATCTTTTAATTCAGACACCTGCGTCTTCCCTGTAATAGTGATCTCATCAAGACCATCAAGTCCGTGAACCACAAATGAATGTTTCGCTCCAAGATTTTTCAATACACCTGCCATCACCTCTGTAAGTTCCTTGCGGTAGACACCCAGCACCTGGCAATTAGCGCCTGCAGGATTTGTAAGAGGTCCGAGTATGTTAAATATAGTACGTATGCCTATTTCTCGCCTAGGACCTATGGCATGTTTCATTGCGCCATGAAAAAGAGGGGCAAACAAAAATCCGATTCCGATCTCTTTTATACACGCCTCGACTTTATCTGGAGTGAGTTCAATATTTACGCCAAGCGCCTTCAGGACATCTGCGCTACCGCATTGACTCGAGACAGCCCGGTTACCATGTTTGGCTACCTTTAGGCCTGCTCCGCTCACAACAAAACCAGATGCGGTCGAGATATTGAAGCTGCCTGTGTTGCTCCCGCCAGTTCCACAGGTATCAACAACTGTATCGCTGCCAACATTTATCTTAACTGCCTTCTCGCGCATCACCATTGCGGCGCCTGTGATCTCATCAACTGTCTCGCCCTTTAATCTGAGCGCAGTAATAAAGCTGGCTATCTGCGCAGGAGTTGCCTGGCCTGTCATTATCTCATCCATACACACGACCATCTCCCCGCGCGTCAGATTAACTCCATCAACTACTTTACCTATCGCTTGTTTTATCATAGTCTACCTCATATTGACCTGTCCGACCGCGTAGGTCGGATTTAAATCCGACCTACGCGGTCGGACAGGGTGTTTATATACTGATGAAGTTTTTTAATAGCGTCTTTCCGAAATTGGTCAGAATCGACTCAGGATGAAACTGCACACCCCACACAGAAAATCTCTTGTGCTTCAATGCCATGATCTCCCTGTCCTTTGTGCGGGCAATAACCTGCAATACCTTGGGCAGGGATTTTTTTTCTACTATCAAAGAATGATACCTCGTTGCCTCAAATGGATTTGTAATGCCTTTAAAGATACTGTTTCCTTTATGGTGGATCATTGAAGTCTTGCCATGCATCAGGTGCTTAGCCCTTATAATCTTCCCTCCAAAAACTTCTGCGATACACTGGTGGCCAAGACATACGCCCAGAATTGGAATCTTTCCAGAAAATTCCTTTATAACTCTCTTAGAAATCCCTGCATCGCTCGGCCTGCCTGGACCAGGGGATATAACTATGCGGCTCGGCTTTAAAGCGTAAATATCGCTCAAAGAGATTTTGTCATTCCTGTGGACAATTAATTTTTCGCCGAGCTCCGACAAATACTGCACAAGATTATAGGTAAAGGAATCGTAATTATCTATCATTAATATCATTGTTCCAACCCTTCCTCTGCTATCTCAATGGCCTTGACCATGGCCTTTGCCTTATTGACTGTCTCCTGATATTCTTTCGACGGAACTGAATCAGCTACTATGCCAGCACCTGCTTGTATAAAGGCGTTTTTTTCTTTTACGAGTATAGTCCTTATATTGATGCAGGTGTCCATGTTGCCGTTAAAGCTAAAATAACCTACTGCGCCTGCGTAAGGCCCGCGCCTCGAGTTTTCCAGCTCATCTATTATCTCCATCGCGCGTATCTTTGGCGCGCCAGCCACAGTGCCTGCGGGAAACGCGGCTTTTAAGACATCATACGCGTTCTTACCCTTGGCGAGCTTGCCTACGCAATTGCTTACTATATGCATGACATGCGAATATTTTTCTACAAACATAAACTCTGACACCTTTATGCTGCCAGCCTTGCATACCCTGCCTATATCATTTCTGCCAAGGTCCACGAGCATGACATGTTCGGCTCTTTCCTTTGCGTCCTTTAAAAGCTCTTTCTCAAGACGCGCGTCCTCTTCCGCGTCTTTTCCTCTCGGTCTTGTTCCAGCAATGGGCCGCGTCTCGACAGTCCCATTTTCACATCGCACAAGGACTTCAGGCGAGGCGCCTATCATCTTTACGTCGCCAAAATTTAAATAGTACATATACGAGGAAGGATTTAAAGATCTAAGCTCACGATATACATCCAGGGGGTCACAATTCAGGGTAGTGCGAAAGCGCTGCGAAAGCACGACTTGTATAATGTCACCTGATTTAATATATTTTTTTGCCTTTCGTACAGCTTCTTCAAAGCCCTTTTTTGTAAAATTTGATTCGATCTTGTGGGCGACCCTTGCCTTTCTTTTCTTTTTTTCTTTTAGCGGTTTATTTAATTTTTTTATAATCTTGTCTATCTTTTTTACCGCGCTATCATAACTCCCTTGTCCCTTGTCCCTTGTCCCTTGTCCCTTAGGATAGGCGTTGACCACCACCTTGATCTTATGCGTTGAATGATCAAATATTATATGGCTGTCCGCCATCATAAAGATAGCGCCTGGAACATTTAGGTCATCTGGATTTTCATTTGGCAGGTCTTCGAAAAATCTAACCGTGTCATATCCCATATAACCTACGAGACCGCCTGAAAATCTTGGCAGGCCCTCTACTTTAGCTGGCTTAAAAGCGCTCATGATCTTTGCAATCTCTTTTAAGGGAGAATTTGAGGTTTTAAAAATAATTGACGGCTCTATGCCAATAAAAGAAAACCTAGCTATCTTCTCCTCGCCTTCAACAGACTCCAGGAGATACGAATAATCGCCTTTCATCTTTACAAAGGCAGACACTGGCGTAAGTAAATCTGCGAGTATCTCGCGATATACAGGTATTACATTTGCCTTCTTTGATAGCTTCCTGAATTCTTTTTTTGACGGATAATACATCTACGCCTTTCTATAGAAGCAGCTTCTGTTGCCCGTGTGGCACGCTACGCCCTTTTGTCTTACCTTTATAAGGAGCGTATCCATATCGCAGTCGTAATAAACACCCTTTACGAATTGAAAATTCCCTGAGGTCTCGCCTTTTACCCAGTATTTCTTTCTGGAACGCGACCAGTAACAAGTCTTGCCTGAAGTAAGCGTCCTTTTTACTGATGCCTTATTCATGTACGCCAACATCAAGACCTCGCGGGTCTTGTAGTCCTGCACTATTGCAGGTATTAGTCCGTTTTTATCAAACTTCAAATCTTTAATCTTCATGTCCGTACTCCTACGCCTTTCTCTTTTAAATACTCTTTTGTGTCCTTTATTGAATATTCTCTAAAATGAAAAATAGATGCGGCAAGCGCTGCGTCTGCTTTGCCATCTGTCAAGACCTCATGCAAATGCTGGAGATTCCCAGCGCCACCAGATGCTATAATCGGAATGTTTAAATTCTCAGAGAACGCCTTTGTCAATTCTATATCGTACCCATCTTTGGTGCCATCCTTGTCCATACTTGTAAGAAGGATCTCGCCCGCGCCTAATTTTTCCACTTTTTTGCCCCACTCAAGCGCATCAAGCCCAGTAGGCGTCCGACCCCCATTGATATAAACCTCCCAGTTTGCTTCTTTCTTCTTTGCATCAATCGCTACCACAATACACTGACTCCCGAACTTCTCTGAGGCCTTCTTGACAAGCTCAGGGTCCTTTACTGCAGCTGTATTAATCGAGACTTTATCTGTGCCTGCATTCAACAGCTCCCTGATATCATTGAGATTCCTTATGCCTCCTCCGACTGTCAGCGGCATAAAAACCGTCTCTGCGGTGTGCCTAACAACATCCAACATAATCTGCCTCTTCTCATGACTCGCTGTAATGTCCAAAAACACAATCTCGTCTGCCTCTTCCTTGTCATAAATCTGCGCAACCTCTACAGGATCTCCTGCGTCCTTCAGGTTCAAAAACTTTACACCTTTTACCACCCTGCCATCCTTGACATCCAGGCATGGAATGATTCTCTTCGTTAACATATTTTTATTGCTTCCTCTAATTTAATTTTTCCTTCATACAGGGCTCGGCCAACAATAACTCCCTCTAAATTCTTGCTTCCGATATCTCTTAGCCTCTTGATGTCCTCCAGGCTCGAGACGCCACCAGATGCAATCACTGAGATATCCACAGAATTCAAAATCTTTTTCAACCTATCTACATTAGGCCCTTTCAATGTTCCATCTACTGCAATATCAGTTACAATAATTGTCTTTACGCCTATATTTTTGATCTTCTTAAGCATTGCCTCAGGTGTTAAGTCTGTAGCCTCAGTCCATCCCTTTTTTGCTATTTTTTCTCCTGAAAAATCCATGCCAAGCACTATTCTTTGATTGAATCTGGAAACCATATCCTTTAAAAATTCAAGATCTTCAAAGGCCCTTGTGCCAATTACTACACGGCTAGCGCCCTGTTTCAACAAATATTCTATATCTTTATCGCTGCGCAGCCCACCTCCAACTTCACATGGTATATTTAGGCCCTTTATAATACTGGCTATGATATCTCTATTTCTAACCTCGCCATATTTTGCGCCATCCAGATCTACTATATGCAAAAAAGAAGCGCCTTTATTCTGCCACTTTAGCGCCATCTTCACTGGATCATCTGAATAGAGCTTTTCCTTGCTGAAATCGCCCTGATACAGCCTCACAACCTTTCCGCCAATTATGTCTATTGCAGGGATAACTATCATAGCTTTACAAAATTTTCCACAATCTTTAATCCAACACGCTGGCTCTTCTCAGGATGAAATTGAAATGCGACTATATTATCTTTTTGGATACCAGAAGTAAACTTCACGCCATAATCTGTTTCGCAAAGAACTATATCTCTATCCTCAGGCTCCACATAATAAGAATGCACAAAATACATGTAGCTCCCATCTGTCACGCCTTCTAAAATTTGGGATTTTGGATTTGTTTTGGATTTTATATTATTCCATCCCATATGCGGAATCTTTAAATTACCTGTAACATTAAATCTCTTGACCTTGCCTTTTAAAATGCCAAGACCTTTTATCCTGCCAGCCTCTTCGCTTTCTGAAAATAAAAGCTGCAGGCCCAGACATATACCCAAAAAAGGTTTTCCTTTTTTAATTGTCTCCAATATAGTCTTGATTAAATTTCTTTTTCGCAGCTCTTCCATTGCCTTGCCAAATGCGCCCACGCCTGGCAAAATAATCTTATCTGCTGCAAGAATATCGCGGCTAGACGAACTCACCTTGACATCAGGACAAAAGAGCTCTATTGCCTTTTGCACGCTCCTAAGATTTCCCATGCCATAATCAATAACAACAATCACAGACGTCCTTTAGTGGAAGGGATGCCTTCTATCCTTGGATCGATCTGAGTTGCCTCATCCAGGGCCTTGGCAGCAGATTTAAAGATTGCCTCCAGGAGATGATGCATATCAGAACTTGCCTGCAGAATAGAAATGTGCATTGTAATAGGAAAATTATTTATCAGCGCCTGAAAAAACTGGCGCGCATATTCTAAATTATATCCCCCTTGAACATCTTTTTCTTCATAAGGTCTTTCTGATGTAATGCCATTAAAAAACGGCCTGCCGCTTATATCTACTACCACGCGGACATTGACTAAGGTCTCATCCATCGGGATCGTCTTTTCGCCAAACCGCTTGATCCCTTTTTTGTCGCCCAGTGCCTTACTAAAGGCCTGGCCCAGACAGATCCCAAGATCCTCATTAGTATGGTGCATATCTACATCTAAATCACCTTTTGCCTTTATCTTTAAATCGAAAAGCCCATGTTTTGCAAAAAGCGTAAGCATGTGATCCAGGAAAGCTATGCCGGTCTTTATGTTAGACCTACCCTTGCCATCTATCACCAGCTCTACAGCTATCTTGGTTTCTCCTGTCTTCCGCTCTATCTTAGCCTTCCTCTTTTTCATACCCAACTCCCCTAACTTAACTTTACATTTAAAGCAAGACCTTAAATGTAAAGTTATTTTCTGACTTGGCCTGTGCCTAG
>CAZWYD010000008.1:0-27166 GCA_964637815.1 uncultured Planctomycetia bacterium | reverse complement strand
TAATGTAATTATACCATATAAATAGGTATTTGAGAAGAGATTTCGGGAACACATTGGTAGGGGAATTCGCAAACGGTACAAGGGTTACTTATTTTCTTATATCTAAAGGCACAGTAAATATCTGTTGCCAATTTGTTTGTATCGTTGGTCTTAATGTTACATAACCAGCGGATGCAATAAGCGCTAAATACTTACAGGCCAATTTATTGAATAAATCTAAAGAATCGTATAAATCAGCATAAGTTATCTTTTCTTCTGATCCTCTTGGATCTAAATGAGCAATAAATATATCAACAAAATTTTTAACTTTAGTAGCAATTTTCTCAATTTCCTGCATATCTTGTTGTATTATTTCTTCTGATACAACTTTCTTGTCTTTACTAAAATTTGCAAAAGTAAACTCCTGCCAAGGAGGTTCATTAGGGTTTAAAGGGTATTGCTGTAGATAAAACTCATAAGTAAATTGATTAGCACTTTTTTTAATTTGATCTAATAACGCCGTTAATGAAAATGTGTCCTTTCCAGTTTCTCTATGTCGTCTAACACAAGTTGCAGCAGTAATCGCATAGCATTTTCTAACAAAATCACAAAAAAATCGCCCTTCGTTTGTCTTGATATGCCCTAAATTAGCATTTACAACTTCTTCAAAATACTTACAAATTTGTTGATAATTAACCATTCCTTCTAAATCTATTCTAATTGCTTCTATCCAATCAAACCATCTTTGAAAAGTTTCTTTAGTTAATTTTTCCATTTTTATCTCCATCCGTCAAAAATATTTTTTATCTCTTTGCTTTTTATCCTTGGCACAGTTTGTAAATATATCTGCGTAGTCCTTATGTCTGAATGTCCAAGGTTATCTTTTATTATTATACTCCCCTGCCCTAACCAATCTCAACTGAAATTCACTCCTGCCCCGGCGGGCTGGTAGGTCTGAAAAAAGCATACGGAATTTTTTGCGGGCATGGTGTCCCGCCCTTTTGTTTAGTGCGCTTCTCATTATGAATACATCATCAATTTACATTGCGTATCGCTTATTTATTAGCGAGGCGCCTTAAACAAAAGGGCGGGACGAGCAAAAAATTACGCTGAGCGAAGGCCGCCTCGCTGGGGCGGCCGAGCGTCTTTTTGAAGGACCCACTGGACCGAAAAGACACCGTGCCCGCTCGGCACGGCGTATGCCCCGAGAGCCAGTGGTCTGGGTGGTGCAAAACAACTAAAACTGTAACGTAATTCTTCAAATACTATAAAAATTTCTAATTTTTCTCTTTATTTTTCCTAATATCTATGTTATTATGTAGT
This sequence comes from uncultured Planctomycetia bacterium, assembly GCA_964637815.1. Taxonomy (GTDB): domain Bacteria; phylum Omnitrophota; class Gorgyraeia; order Gorgyraeales; family Gorgyraeaceae; genus Gorgyraea. The sequence continues at coordinate 25,864 of CAZWYD010000008.1, read as the reverse complement.
TTATCATGGAAAATAAAAAATCCAAAACAAAAGGTAAATCATATTATAGGAGATTAAAGGAAAGGTTTATCCTGGAAAAGCAGCTCTTCCAGAATCTTCTGGATAACCTGCCTGATGCTATCTATTTTAAGGACACTGAAAATAAGCTGGTAAGGGTAAATCGTTTCTATGCAAATGGCTTCAAGATGGCCCCTGAAGATATAATAGGCAAGACTGACTTTGACTTCTTCCCAAAGGAACAGGCCCAAAAGATGTTTGAAGACGACATGCACGTCTTAAAAACCGGCAATCCGATAATAGGCAAGATCGAAAGAACACTTCTCCCAAATGGGACCTATAACTGCGTAACAACCACCAAGATACCTATTCGAAATAAAAAAAATGAGATCATCGGGACCATGGGTATCACCCGTGACATAACTGAGTATGATCAGACAGAAAAAAGTAGGTTAGACATGGTAATGAGTTCTTTAAAGGTCCTGGACAAGGTCTTAGAGGCAAAAGATCCTTATACCTTTGGACATACGCGTCGCGTATCGATTATAGCAGAAAGAATAGCCAAAGCACTGGGATGGGATGAAAACAGGGTATTGGAATTAAGATTATCTGCAGAACTGCATGACATAGGAAAGATCCTGATCCCTCTAGAGATATTGAATAAACCTGGTAAGCTTTCTAGTCTGGAACTCAAGATGATCCAAGAGCATGTTGAAAAATGCTACTATATGCTTAAGACTCATACTTTTCCTTTTCCTTTACCAGAGGCCGTATACCAGCATCATGAAAGACTAGATGGAAACGGGTATCCACGCGGCCTATCAGGAGAGAAAATAATCCCTGAAGCAAGGATCCTGGCTATCGCTGACGTGCTTGAGGCAATGACATTTCACAGGCCATACAGGGCTGCGTTGGGACTGAAAAAAGCGATGAAAGAATTAAAAGATAATTCCGGATCTAAATATGATACTGATATAGTGAATGCCGCGATGAAGATCCTGGAAGAAAATAACTACGAACCTTTCTGGCTAAGCCAAGAAACCGCATATTAATCCTACCTCAAAAATGAAAAGCGATGTCTATCTTGCAAGAACAGATGATAAAAAAAATAGGGTATCCTCTCTCTTAAGACTTCTCAAGACCATAGATCCTTTCTCTTCATATAAAAAAGATGAATTTATACCTGTAAAACTCACAATAGGTGATAGTAAATGCGTATATCACGTCAGTCCTGAGCTAGTAAAGACCCTGATCAACCAGATAAAGAATAAAAAAGCAAAACCATTTTTATTTGATACAAATGTGATCTATCAAGGTTCCAGACTCAATGCAGTCGACCATCTTACCCTGGCGCAAAACAAAGGATTCTCTCATTCCAGAGTAGGCGCGCCATTTGTAATAGCAGATGGCATGTTTGGCCAGGATGGCAATGAATATGACGTTGATTCAAAGTATATAAAAAAGATAGAGCTCCCTTCTTTTATCGGCATGCTGGATAATCTCGTGGTACTGTCGCATGTTACATGTCACATCCTGGCAGGATATGCAGGCGCTTTAAAAAATGTCGCTATGGGTATGGCGTGTAAACCTACAAAACAGGTGCAGCATTCTTCTCTTAAACCACATGTCCTGGAAGAAAATTGCACGTCATGCGGGTGCTGCATAGAGATATGCCCTGCAAAAGCTATCTCTAATAAAAAAAGCCGAGGTCCGGCCTCGGCTTTTTTTATAGATCAAACGAAGTGCATTGGCTGTGGGGAGTGTCTTTGTGCATGTAAATTTGATGCCATATTCATAAACTGGGATGAAGATGAAGGTATATTTGCAAAAAGAATGGCTGAGGTAGCCGCATTTATATTGCCGAAGTTTAAAAATAGTTTTTTCATAAACCTTGCCTTTGATATAACAAAGGAATGCGACTGTATCTCCACGAAGAATGAAAAAATCGTATGTAAAGACATAGGTATCCTTGCGTCAAAAGACATAATAGCGCTTGAGAAAGCAACCATGGACCTCGTCAACAAGAATTCACACAATATAACCCTTGAATATGCCCATAAAAAAGGCCTGGGCAATTTAGAATATAATCTTATAAACCTATGAGTGTCTTTCAAAGATTATTCGGAATAAAAGATTCAGATGTCAAGAATACATGCATACTTCTGCCGCTTGTGCAAAAAAATGTCCTGGAGTGGTTAGACGTAAAGGTTCTATCAAAAGGCAAGCTTTACAGCTCTGGAAACAGTAAAGACTTCACAGTAATACATACTGGTATGGGCCCTGCATTTTCAGGAGACGCGGTCTTATATCTTGAGAAGACTAAATGCCAGAATATAATTGTATTTGGCTCATGCGGCCTGATAAAAGAAGAAAAAGGTCTGAATATAGGAAGTCTTGTTGCACCCAGTAAATGCTATTCCATAGAAAGTTTTACAGATATGCTCGCAGGTGAGAAAAAAGACTATTGTCCCTTTTATCCAGACAAAACACTTCTTGAAAAACTCCCAGGGATGCCAAAGGTAACCTGCGCCACGCTCGGCTCCTTAAAACTCGAAGAAGGATACAGGAATTCGTTTGAAGCAAAAGAGATCCAGGTAGTTGATATGGAGTGCAGCGCTGTATTTTCTGCAGCAAACCATATTGGGAAAAAGGCTGTAGCGCTATTCTATATAACCGACATAATAAACAAAAAGCCTTTTTATGAAAGTTTAAGCGCCACAGATAGACTGGCACTTATGTCCTCGATAAAATCCGCATCTAATATCCTATGCGATCTTATAAAAAAGAATCTCTAAGACTAAAAAAATCTCAAAACCTCGCTGCTCACCTTAAAACAAATAAAAAACAGGAAATAACAAGGCTACTTTACGAGATATCCAAGAGGGAAAATATAAAACCGGACGAAATAATAGAAAAAATAGGGTCTAAGGATTTTAATCGCGCAAAAGAGGCCCTGTTAAAAAGAAGATTCCCTCGTGCATACCCATCCCCATTTAAAGCCCATCTTCCTAAAATAAGACTAGATGAAAACTTAATACAGGATACTAAAAATCTGGGATTCTATCCAAAAACCATATTCATGGAAAAATCTGCTAAGGATTCTGCCTTGGCGCAGAGATTTAAAGAGTCCTTTCCTAAGGCCAAGTCTACAAAGATCAAGTCTCTTAAGGATTATCTTAAAGAAAATAGGAACCTTACGAACTCTAATTATAACAAAAGAAAAGATACTATATTTATCACTCATGAAAACTATGACTTCTTTAAAAAATGCCCGTGCACAAAAAAGGCAATCGGATGCGGCTATCATATATTTAACCTAAGCTTTGGGTGCATGTTTGACTGCACTTACTGCTATCTCCAGGAATATACAAATAGCCCGGGATTGATTTTTCCCGCGAATATTGATAAATTTTTTAAAAATTTCTCTTCGTATAAAAGCACTGGTATGCGCATAGGTACAGGCGAGTTTTCAGACTCCCTGATGCTCGACCACATAACAGAATATTCGCTTCCTATAATTGAATTCTTCAAAAAACATAAAGACGTAAGATTTGAATTTAAGACAAAAAGTGTAAATATAGACAATCTCTTAAAGACAAGACACGCTGGCAATATAGTAGTTGCCTGGTCATTAAACCCGCAAAGAATCATTGATGAGAATGAATTTTTTACACCCGCTCTTAAGGAACGTTTAAATGCAGCTAAAAAATGTGTTGCTGCAGGCTACAAGGCGTCTTGTCACTTTGATCCAGTCGTGTATTTCAAGGGCTGGGAAAAAGAATATAAGAAAGTAATCGATATGCTATTTGATGTGATAAAACCAAAAGATATTGCCTGGATAAGCATCGGCACATTGAGATTTAATCCAAATGTAAAGCCAATAATCGAAGCGCGCTTCCCTGAAAACAAAATCCTCGACGAAGAATTAGTCTTGGGATTCGACAATAAATTAAGATACCCTTACAGCTTAAGGCGAGAGATCTACGAATCTATGCTGCGCATGCTGCACAAGCATTCCAAAAAACTCCCCATCTACCTCTGTATGGAAAACAGTTCTATGGTAAGACCTTTATTGCACGCTCAGGCCTAGCAGGGCATTTATTCTGGCAGATTCCGCAGCCTATACATAACTCCGGGTCAACAAAGGGTTTTAATACTCCACCCTCTACTATCTTAATGGCCTTATTGGCTACAGGGCAATGTTCTTCGCATACAATGCATTGTGTATTCTGAGACCAGGCAAGGCATTTTGAGCGATCTACCTTTGCTATGCCAAGTTTTGTTCTTTTTTTCTCTTCCACACTTAACTTTGGTATAGCGCCTGTTGGGCAGACTTCTCCGCATAGAGTACAGGTATATTCGCAATAGCCGATCTCTGGCACAAGATGCGGGGTCCACATACCTTGCAGGCCTGATTCAAAGATAGCTGGCTGGAGACCATTGGTCACACAGGCCTTCATGCAATTGCCGCAGCGTATACAGCGATCCAAGAACTCCCCTTCTTTTAATGCAGCAGGCGGCCTGATCACCTTTTGTGCTGCTAGGCGCATTTTATTTTTAAACCCTAAAGACAAAAAAGAGGCAAACATCAAGAAAATAAATTCTCTGCGAGATAAATTACCCTCTCCCCCTGTCCGACCGCGTAGGTCGACCGCGTAGGTCGACCTACGCGGTCGGACAGGTAACTGCCATGTAAATCTGGTCCCATGTGTTGGGCAGTCGTATATACAGTCCATGCAGAATATGCATTCACCCTTTACATAGCTTAAGTCCTCGTTTATAGCGCCCATCCTGCAGTCTTCTTTGCACCTAAGGCAATCCGTGCATTTTTCAACCACACGACTCAATGGAGAAAATCTGGCCACTAAAGAATATATCGCGCCCAGAGGACAAATCGCGCGGCACCAAAACCTTTTTGCTATTAACACCAATAAGCATATTAAAACAAAAAATATCAAGATCATGCCTGAGTGAGAAAAATAATAGGTATTGATCCCAAGGACTGAAGATTTGAGCAAACGATAAAAATCATAGAGAGGCGTATAATAATCTGTCTTTATTATAAAAAATCTAAATATTCTATCAAGACCGAAAGTGACGCCTGGAATGAGATTCAAAGAGACAAACCTTGCTGTGATCACTATTGGATCAAAGATCCAGGCAATCTGGATTCCAAGGAAGGAAGCTACAGCAATTACTCCTAATATGTAGAATTTTACAGACCGCGCAGTCTTTTTTTGCAATGCCTTTATTCCGCACAAGTCAATAATCGTGCCTAAGGGGCAGATCCATCCACAGAAAAACCTGCCAAATACCAGGGTCAGCGCCAGCATGGTAATCGCAAATATAACGCCTGGCAGAATCATCCGCTCGCTTATGGAAGTAAATATCATTACTAAAGGATTGATCTTAAAGAATGTCCATGGATATGTCGCAGACCAAAGGATGTATATAAATAACGCGAGAAATAAAAATTGAGTGGCTTTTCTAAGGATAACTAATTTTTTCATGTTTCTAATTTTAATATGTCTGCCTTACTGGTGTCGAATTTTCCGAAACCGCGATTTTTTGCCTCAAGGATGTAATTAACTGACAGTGGGTCACGGCCCACCAGCTCTGCCGCGTAAGTATCAGCCAGGGTCGGATCTGTGCCGACTATTAACGTCTTATAATCTTCCACGTCTTTAAGATTTCCGCCCCTTGGCCCATTCCTTATGAGCACTCTATAGGCATCTATTACTGTTAAATCTGGCTTTATAAAATCAGTAAGATCCACGAGCTTGACCCCTATATTATTATGAATCTCAGCCCTGTCTCCGCCGCATACGCCCATGAGATTTTTCATTGAAAGAGTCAGGCCTGTAAGAGCATGATCCTTTAGAATAGGTACATTTATAAAGGTATCGCACTCCAGCGCATCTCTATAAATCGGCCAACTCTCCATAGGACTCTTATAAGAAAAATGCGCCTTTATGTAATTCCACTCATCGATAAAATAGACATTTGCGCCTTTGTCTCTTGCCGCGGCAGCTATGCCGCTATTTTCATAGCAAAGCTTTGACTCATTGCAAGACCTCTCAAATACACTGACCCTTTTCGCGCCTGCCTTAAAAGAGAGTTCCACGAGCGCGGCAACCACCATTGGATTCGTGTTGCCTGCATACTCCGGGCTACTGTTCCATGCCATGTTTGGCTTGATAACAACCTTATCTCCCCTTTTAACAACCTTCTTCATTCCGCCAATGGCCTCAATTGCCTTAACAGTCATTAAATAAGGGTTTTCTCCCTTTGCAACAACAAGGTCATGATCAGCCACGATCTTTTTCCCTACCCTGGCATTTTCACCTCTGGCCATTTTTGGAAAAATGCTGCCGAACAGAGCAGTGCCCATTCCAGCCAAACATAGTTTCATAAATTGTTTGCGGGATATCTTCTTTTTAATTAAAGACGTGAATAGCTTTTCCATGTTATTTCCTCTTTTGTAATATCAATTTATTGTTTAAAGTATCTATCTGAAAATTAAATTTATTCAAAAAAGACATGCCGAGCAATCCATCCCCCATGTCTTCCTCGGCATCCAGCAAAACCACTGCGCCTACATCCTTGACCTCGCTATCCTCAACACGCACGCTATCCAGAACTACATGCCGTGCTTCTATCTTACGACCATCAGCAAGCTGCACCTCAACCTTATCTTTCTCAGCCACATTATCCCTGACTCCTAACTCTCTTGCTACCCGATCTGACAATACAACAGTAGTCGCGCCAGTATCCAATAAAAGTGATGCCTTGATGTCATTATTTATAAGCGTGTCTACCATTATACGCTGGCTATCTTTAGAAAAACTTACCTCTTTTGGCTCAAGCTCTTTTCTGCGCCGCTCTTCTTCTATTTCGCGCGCTCTCTCTGATCTCCTCTTTTCCTCTACTTCTTTTTGCTTTTTCCATCCCTTATGTATAGAACTAATTTCTTCAGGAGTCGAACGGTCTATGCTATCTATCTCTGTCTTTCTAAATTTTACAGTCCCAAATCCAACATCCAGTTCAACTGAACTTTCAGTCTCTTTTTTCACTAACCCCTCTATGCTACGGCCATTTTTAAGGTATATGGTATCAGCAAGAGATACTGAGGCAAGGCAAAAAACTAAAAAGTAAATAGATATTAAGATTTTAAGATTCATATGTCTATAAATAGAATATCACGAAGGCACGAATTAGCAAGTTGATTTTCGCTCTACAGCATGATAACATAGTAGATGTAAAAAATGGAGGATCATTATGGAGTTTTTTAAAGCAATAAAACAAAGAAAAAGCATAAGGGAGTTTTCTGAAAAGGCTGTTGAAAAAGAGCTGCTTGAGAAAATAATAGACGCAGGTCGAGTCGCGGCCACAGCAAGGAATGAACAGCCATGGGAATTCGTGATCAGTTCTGATAAAAATATACTCGATAAGATCTGCAGTATGTGTCCGAATGGCCCTTTTATTAAAGACGCGCCACACCTAATAGCAGTATTTTCAAAAGAGACAAAATATTATCTCGAGGACTGCTCTGCTGCCACGCAAAATATGCTTTTGGCAATAGAAGCGCTTGGTCTTGGCGGATGCTGGGTCGCAGGAGATAAAAAAGACTATATAGATGAAGTAAGGAAGCTCTTTAACGTACCTGAAGGTTACAAGCTGGTAAGTATGATATCTCTTGGATACCCAAAAACCCCAAAAGGCCCGAAGCCAAAAAGAAGCACCAAAGAAGTTTTGCATTGGGAGAAATGGTAATATGACAGATAATCCATTGTGGAAATTCTTGGATGATACAGGCACGTTCGTTGCGAAAAATCCGCACAAGACAAGCAGGCTCTATTTTCCACTTGCCAATGAAAAAGGCCTACTCTCTTCTATTACGCCTACGCTTCATGGTGATATAAAGATAGATCAGGATACATTCCTTACGCCGCCCGCGTCTACTGAAGATCTGAGTAATTCAAGATACAACCGTAACTTCTGGATCCATATTAAAGGATATGGCGCATGGTCAGCTGCTTCAGGTGAAGTAGATAAATCCCTGGTAGAAGCAGGTATCTTGTGGCATAAGGTTATCCGTTCTAATAAAAAAATAGGCCTAAAGGCAGAATTCACTAATTTTATCCCTGCAGATAAACACGCTGTAGAAATAATGTCCGTAAAACTCACAAATATATCCTCTAAGAAACTTACTATCACCCCAACAGCTGCCATACCTATATATGCCCGCTCAGCAGACAGACTGCGCGATCACAGGCACGCAAGCGCGCTTTTTAATCGCACTATCCTGCGCAAAAATGGTGTTATCGTAAAACCCACTATGATATTTGATGAAAAAGGGCATAAAATAAACTCTACATCTTACTTTGTATTGGGTTGCAACGGAAATGGTAATGCGCCTGCAGGTTCTATCCCTACTATTTCTCAATTTACAGGAGAAGGCGGAAATCTTGATAGGCCTGAACCTAGCAACCACGTAGGTTGCCAAGGAAAAGAAGCAATAGGCGCAATAAGATTTAAAACCACTACTCTCAAACCAGGCAGTTCTAAAAGATACATCATTATAATGGGCATAGCGCAAAAAGAAACACCGGAGGCCGTATTTAAAAAATTTAACTCGGCTAAAAAAGTAGATGCCGCGCTTTCAACGAATAAAGAATTCTGGCTCAAAAAAACAAATTCAATAAATGCTTCTACTGGAAATAAAGATTTTGACAGGTGGCTAAGATGGGTAATACTCCAGCCTACTTTACGCAAGATCTTTGGCTGTTCCTTCCTCCCTGATTTTGACTATGGTAAGGGCGGTAGGGGCTGGCGGGATCTGTGGCAGGACTGTCTCACGCTACTCCTAATAAACCCTTCTGAAGCGCGCGATATGCTCGTTAACAACTTCGGCGGTGTGCGGCCAGATGGCTCTAATGCTACTATAATAGGAAAAAGGCAAGGCGAGTTCCTTCCTGACAGGAACGATCTAAAACGCGTGTGGATGGATCATGGCATGTGGCCATTTATGACCCTTGATCTATATATAAATCAGACAGGTGATACAAGCATCCTCTTTAAAAAAGCTCCTTATTTTGAAAGCAAAAAAATAGATAGCGTCTTAAATCATGTGCTGCTCCAGCATAAGAGGCCCTTTACAAAGACCGGAAAACATGGAAACTTCCTGCTCGAAGGCGCAGACTGGAATGACGGCCTTGATATGGCAGCTGAGCGCGGCGAAAGCGTAGCCTTCACATCTGCTTATGCAGGTAATTTATATGCGCTTAGCCAGCTGCTGGAAAAAATAAATTATAAAAAACAAACTATAAATGAACTTCGAAGAAAAGCTAATAAACTTACAAATAACATACGCAAAAACGAATGGATAAAAACAAAATCCGGCTACAGATTTTTTAATGGCTACTATGACAATAAAGGAAAACGCGTTGAGGGCCACAAGAAAATGACATTGACTGGTCAGGTCTTTCCTATTATGAGCGGTGTCGCAACAGATAAGCAGGTCAAAGAGATATACAGAAGTGCGAAAAAATATCTCTGGGATAAAAAATTAGGCGGGTTCAGGCTAAATACTGACTTTGGCGGAATATATCCAGATCTTGGCAGGGCATTTGGCTTTGCATACGGTGAAAAAGAAAATGGCTCTTTCTTCAGCCACATGAATGTGATGTTTGCCTACGCGCTTTATAAAAGAGGGTTTGTAAAACAAGGTTTTGAGGTTTTAAATTCTATTTACAGGATGTGCATGAATACAAGCGTGAGCAAGATCTATCCGGGACTACCTGAATATTTCAATTCTGAGGGGCGCGGCATGTACCATTACCTCTCTGGTTCTGCAAGCTGGTTTGCGCTTACCATGCTTACTCAAGTATTTGGAATCCGAGGAGAAATGGGAGACCTCCTGATCGATCCCAAACTTACAAAAGAACAATTCGCCAAATCCACAAAGATCTCAATAAAAACCAGCTTCGCCGGCAGAAAAATAAAGATAAACTACATCAACTCTCGAAAATTAGACTACGGAAAATATAAACTTGGAAGGCTGACTCTTAATGGAAAACTGGTAAATAAGCCCCTGATCGACCGAAAACTCTTCCTGAAACTCACCTCGAAAAAATTCTCTAATACAATCAACGTCTATCTAAATGTGGCTTTTTTTACATAGCTTGGCAGGTCGTTGAGTCCTTTATCCGCTATTTCTTTAAGGATGGGCGCGACTTGCATACTGTATCTGTGGGAAATGCCTGTGGGATCAAGGCCTGGCCAGCCCCAGCAAGAAGCATGGATCACGCCATCGACCTCGTAAGAGATATTGTCCAGGTAAGTGGGATGCATCGTCTCTATAGGAGATTGACCTGGAGGATTTGAAACTAGATCTAATATTAAAGCGCCTTTTTTAAAAAGTTTCAGCATGTCGCGAGTAATCAGAAGTTCCTTGCCGCGCCTATCCATTGGCCAGTTTATCGCATTGACTAAAATGTCTGTGCCTGGAATATATCTCTGCATTTCTTTAAAATCTTTTTTATTCAAGACCTCTACCTTAGCAAATTTCCTGGCAGCATACTGGATCGCGCCAAGAGCAAGATTGCCATATCCCATGATTTTGACAGTGCATTTCTCCGGATCTTTACCGCATAGCTGGAATCCTTTTTGCATCGCGACATAACCTGTCTCGTGCAGCGCCTCTATCTTACGATCACCGAACGAATCTCTTATCTCTTCCATTGCAATGCCTGTTATCTTGTATTTCTTCAGTAATTCTCTCATCTCTGGACAGCCTGGCAGATGCAGCATGCTCATTATGGCTGAGCCAGGCTTCATCATCTTAAGCTCTTCTTCCTTTGGCTCTTTAAGCCGTACGACTAATGAATGAGAATAGACTTTTTCAGCATCAGTTATCTTTGCGCCGATCTTTTCATAAGCGCTATCTTCTACATCTATACCCTTACCCGCGCCCTTTTCAATAAATACATCATGGCTGGACACGATCTCTTTTAATTCATCTGGCCCCAAGATCACTCTTTTTTCATCAGGTCTATTTTCAGCTGCTATTCCTATATCCATTCGTTACTCCACATCTGCGTAAAAGAATTTTTTGCCCTCGAAATTCTTAAATACATATCTTTTGCCTTTATGCTTTATGATATAACTCGGCAAAAGCGGTGTCTTTCCCCCTCCATGCTTGAGGTCGATTATAAGATGAGGGATTGCCAGGCCAGAGGTATGGCCTATTAATTTCCGCATGATCTTTTTAGCCTTACTTATGCTTACACGAAAATGATACGTACCCTTGACCGCATCAGGAAGATAAAGGTAATATGGCCTTACCCTTATTGTCAGAAGTTCTTCAAATAGCCTCTTTAGCGTCTTGGCATCATCATTCACCCCTCGCATAAGAACTGTCTGATTCCCGATAACAACACCCGCGTCAGCCAGCATATTGCATGCCTTTCGACTTTCCCTGGTTATCTCATAATGATGATTAAAATGCGTATTAAGGTAAATGGGCTGGTATTTTTTAAGAATATCGCACAGCTTAGGTGTTATCCTCTGGGGCAATACACAGGGTGTACGGCTGTCTATCCTGATGATCTGCACGTGCTTTATTTTCTTCAGCTCCTTCAGGTAATACTCGATCATATCATCTGGTATTAGCAGCGGGTCTCCGCCTGATACAATAACATCCCTTATATACTTGCGTTTTTTTATGTACCTCAAGGCCTTTTTAAAATTCTCTTTTTTTGCGATCTTGTCTTTCAGGCCCACTTTTCTCTTTCTGGTGCAGAAACGACAATATCCCGCGCACATATTTGACACTACCACAAGCACGCGATCCCTGTATCTGTGGACCAGACCTTCAAAAGGCGTGAATCTCTCTTCCATAAGAGGATCTTTTCTGCCCAGTTTCTGAATGACTTCTATTGTATCAGGGATGCATTGCCTCCATATAGGGCCGCCATGTTTCCTGATAAGACTGAGATAATATGGATTTATGCCAAGGGCATATTTATCAGTGACTTTTTTTACTTTTTTCTTATTTATTTTTACATATTTACCGAGTGTCTCAACATCGGTTATAGTATTAGAGAGGATCTTTTGCCATTTCTCCATGAGCATTCCTTTCCTTGGTGTCTTTAAGATAAGATCTTTTCGAGCTGATTAAGATTTACAAACGTACCGTATTTTTTAAGGAGGGTCAATTTTTCTTCTGTCTCTTTTATCTTTTCTTTGGACTCGTATTCATAGGTATGACCAAGTACAGAGACCACTATGTTGCCTCTATTGTCCACAGATCTACCCTTTAAATCAAGCGCTATCTTTTCGAGCTCTGTCATGTCAGATTTTTCAAAATAGAGATACTTACCATTTGAAAGGCCAACAGGGATCTCCCAAACCTTAGAATCTCCTGGCTTACAATGATCATCATAGCTCATCTTGTACTGCTGCCTGGGCGCGCCTCTCCAATCAGCTACTAAAATATCACCGTGTTTCAAAAATCTCTCGGGTTCGCATGAAAAGTCAAAATAAATCTCGTTCTGTTCCAGGATCCTTACTATCCTGCTTGAAAATCCCAAAAATCCGCTCCTGTAACACCTGGTATCCAGGCCAGTCTTCCTGAATGCCTGGGCGCGCTCGCTGATCACCTTCTCCATCCTGGGACCATCATGATAATAATAATCTCTATAAGAATCGTCTTCGTGACAGTGAAGCCCTGTATCTCCGCCAAACCTCACAAGTTCCTTCCAAAGTTTACGAAATGGCTTCTCGAGAAAAAAATCCCGGCAGAGGGGCGAGGTATGGACAAAGTGGATAAATCGTCCCTGGAGCACACGATTCGCAAGCTCTATCTCGCGCTGGACAAGCTCCAGCAAAACCTTTTCCTTGGGCAATCGCTCACGATCGCTCAACTTAACCTCAAAATACTCTCCCCAGTCCCCATCTATAGTATATATAAAATACAGCATGCCTATATTCTAACCGAATATCCCTCTTTGTTCAAGGCTAATACGCACTAATCATCCTTGGTAGAATGAAAGCCTATTAAAGGCTTTGGCTTAATAGGCGGAGGTGCCATCAATTTCCGAATTACCTCAAAGATTGCTTGGATATCCTCATCATGCTTTTCTATTTTATGCTCGAACTCTTTCAATTTATGTGCCAGATCTTTATGTGTAGATAAAATTTGTCTTAACTTAACAAATGCCCTCATTATAGCAATATTTACCTGCACTGCACGCTCACTATTTAAAACACTGGAAAGCATTGCAACTCCTTGTTCAGTAAAAGCATAGGGTAAAGAACCTCCAAGGTATTTCTTATGTGGTATCACATTTTGTGATACCAGCCATTTTGCTTCGGAATCATTCAGCATGAATGTAAAATCTTCAGGGAATCTCCTGATATTCCTTTTAACTGCCTGGTTTAAAACCCTTGTTTCTACTCCGTATAACTCTGCAAGATGCATACTCAACATAACCTTATGCCCACGAATCACAAAAATCCTCCCCTCGATCCTCTCCTGAGGAATCAGTTCCTTCATGATACGCCTCCTTTATGTTTAAGGCACCAACCAAACCGGCCCCTTATATATCAGACACATTTAGGAGGCTATTTTCTTTCAATTATTTTTGGGGACACATTGGTAGGGGAATTCCAAAACGGTACAAGAATCACAAGAATCAAATATTAGATCTTATCCTTAGAACATTTTCTAAACCAAAAGTGTCTAGTATACTTCCTAAACCAGGGAAAAACTTACCGTGCTCTATTTTACCCATCAGCTGCCTTACAAGTTCTACTCCTGCATCCATATCATAATCTTTATAGCCTTTCATGAAATACATTTGTCTCAGTTTTTGTTCTATCTTTCTAGCTTTATTATAGTCTCCTACTAATAAAAAAGGAACAACACAATATGCATACATATCTGAAAAATCAAAAATATTCTTCCAAGCTTCCACGTCATTCCTGCCTAGATAAGCCTCTTCACCCATCTCAAGATAATCAATGTCAAGATCTACATCTTCAAGTATAACATCTTCGTCGCCCCCCTCAATTGCTCTTCTGAAAAGATCAATATGATCCAAGGTATGAACAATATTTTCGAGTTTCTTCTGTACTTTTTTAGGTCCTCTTCCCATTAGGAATAAATATCCAATGCTATCCATTAAATTTCTAGATTGCTTTCTCTTTTCTGAATCAAAATATTTTACATGACATCCTTCATGCTTTAAAATTATTTTCTGAGCCTTATAATCATGATTAATAAAATTTGGGTTAATTAGCAAAGTAAAATCCTGACCATGATTTTTACTATACCAATCAATACCTGCAATTATTTTTATCCCTTTATCCATTTTTATAAATAGCTTATTGTTGCCTCTCGCCTTAAAGAGCTGTGCGATTTCATTTAATTGGACAAGTTCATTCACACGGTTTTCTAATTCAGGCTCTACTCTGCTAATCCATTCTATTTCTAAAATATCGCGTGGAACTGAACTTATGCTTGATATTGGATTCGATTGTTTCATTTTCTTCTTATTATATTCTTTGCCTTCCTTAAAGATTAAATAAGGTCTAAGATTTGGCATAGCATACCCTGTGGTATCAGTCATTACGCATACAACTAAACAAATGTAAATAATTTTAAAAAATAATACTTTTCCAATCTTCCTCATAATTCACCCATAAAAATAGCCTTTGCCTATTCTATTAAGGCTATATAACACATATGCTTATCTAATTGTAAGTATACCATATAAATAGAAGTTTGGGAAGGGGGGGCGCATAGCCGTTGTGTTTGATTGAGCTCACTTGCAAGAAACCCAAAATGAGGCCTGGGAGGGAAATTTTCACCTGAGCGAACAGGCCTCATTTTGGGTTGAAACTATATACTTTATTGTCTTTATAAGGTACAATACTGTTATGATTTACGATGCGTTTCAGAAGAGGGCTATTGATTATATTAAGGATGGGCATTCGGTTATAGTGTCTGCGCCTACAGGGGCGGGCAAGACCGTGATTGCTGAATATATCATACTGGACTGTCTTAAAAAAGGGGCGAAGGTAATATACACCGCTCCTATAAAGGCCCTGTCCAATCAGAAATTCCGCGACTTTCAGGAAGTATTCCCTGATAAAACAGGCATACTTACAGGCGATGTGTCCATCAATCCCAACGCACCTGTCCTTATCATGACCACGGAAATATTCCGCAACAAAGTGCTTGAAGAAAGATCTAATGTGGGTGATTACTCCTGGATCATATTTGACGAAGTGCACTACCTCGATGATTACCAGCGCGGAAGCGTATGGGAGGAATCGCTGATCTTCCTGCCACAGCATATGAAAATGCTCGCGCTCTCGGCCACGATACCGAACATAGATGAATTGGCCTTGTGGCTCAAATCCATACACAAACTGCCTATAAAGGTAGTAAAAGAAAATACCCGGCCAGTGCCGCTTCATTTTTTCTATCAGATACAGGGCCAGATAGTTGATAATATTCATAAAGTAAGAAACATAGGTTACAAAAGAGGCGGACATAGCTATAGCCATAGAAGATCGCGTTTTGGACATAAGCATTTCAAGCCAAACAGGCCAACCTCGCTCATAAAACATCTTCACGAAAACAATAAACTCCCGTGCATATATTTTGCCTTTGGCAGGCGTAGATGTGAACATCTCGCGAATGAGATGACAAACTTTGATTTCTTAAACTCTGAAGAAAAAATCAAAATAATAGATCTTTATAATAAATTATGCGAAAGATTTGAGATCGCGGATGATAAAAGCGCACAACTCCTCCTTACTCTTATTGAAAAAGGTACTGTATATCATCACGCGGGAATGCTGCCCACGCTAAAAGAGGTAGTGGAGCGACTTTTTACGTCGAGACTCATAAAGGCCATATTCACTACAGAAACCTTTGCGCTTGGAATCAACATGCCTGCCAGGACAGTGATCTTTGATGAGCTAAGAAAATTCTATGGTAAATCCTTTGGCACACTTAAGACACGCGATTTTTTTCAGATGGCTGGTAGGGCTGGTAGGCGGGGTATAGATACGGAAGGTTTTGTGTATAGCCGCGTAAATCCGAATTACACATCATTCCCGGAACTTCACAAAGTGATCTATGGCGCTCCTGAAAAAGTCTTCTCGAGATTTAACGCGTCATACGGCACTATCCTTAACCTGTATGACAAATACGGGGAAAAGCTTTATGATGTATATCCTCTTTCCTTTCACTTTTTTCAGGCAAAGCAAAAGTTTAGACACCGGGCCATAGAGCTATTGCGCGCAAAGGTAAAGATCCTGAAAGAACTCGGCTATATCAGGAAAAATAAGATCTCTGAAAAAGGCGTGTTCGCGTCCAATATCTACGGATACGAGCTATCACTCGGCGAGCTCTATGAAAAAGGACTTCTGCAGAATCTAAACGAGATAGAGCTGGGCATCCTGACCACTGCGCTTGTATTTGAACCAAGAAAATCCAGCACCATGCCCAGCATCAGCAAACCCGCAAGGTCTTTACAAAATGCCACGGATAATCTCACCAGCAATATCCAAAAAATAGAAAAAAAGCTAAAGATAAAGCCTTTCAGTAAGACCTATTATTACCACTTCTCCCCTTGTATTGAGGCCTGGATGAAACAGGAATCCTTTGATAA
Source organism: uncultured Planctomycetia bacterium (assembly GCA_964637815.1). Taxonomy (GTDB): domain Bacteria; phylum Omnitrophota; class Gorgyraeia; order Gorgyraeales; family Gorgyraeaceae; genus Gorgyraea. The sequence continues at coordinate 9,179 of CAZWYD010000008.1, read as the reverse complement.
GCTCCTTCGCTATACAGATGCTGACGAAGGCGAGATCATCAGAAACTTCCGCATGTCTGTCCAGATCCTACGCGAGATCCTAGACACCCCCACTTCCCAGGACTTTAAAAACAGGGTGCAAAAGACCATCTACTTAATTAATCGAGACATAATCGACGCGGAGAGGCAACTAAGAAGTTAACTTTACATTTTAGGTCTTGCTTTAAATGTAAAGTTAGAGTAAGAGGAAGCGGCGGCGTTCGGCTAGGAGGACTATGGTCATGATTTCATCGATGTTGCGCGCTTCGAACCACTTTTTGTCAAAGTCAGGGCCTTCTGTGATCTGGGCGATTGCGGCAAGGACCTTTAGGTGGAGGTTTCGCTCGTCCTGCGAGCCAACGAGGATGAATATTATGTGGGCGAGTTTGTCGCCAGGAAATATAATACCTGCTTTTGCCCTGACAAGCATGATCTTAAAAATATTTTTTCCTTTAACAACTATGTGAGGAACCGCAAGGCCTTTCCTGAGAACAGTGCTTGACTCTTTTTCTCTCTCTATAAACTTTTCCACCAGTTCCTGCGGATGCATATTCAAATCCTTTGCCAAATCCTCTGAGACCTTTTTGAAAAAGTACTCCATGTCGTGAGGCTTTTCTATGTCCAGAACATTACTCTCTTCTATCATCTTGTGAAACCTATCTTCTGTAACCTTGTCTCTCTGAATAACAATATCCTTTAATTCAGTTAAAAGATTATCCGAGGTCAATTCCTTATCTTTCGCAACCATATTTTCCAGCATGTATATTAAAGCAGAATCCTGACTTGCCCTCTTCTGACCGTAGAACTTATACCAGCCAAATCCCAGTATAAGAAACACCATTGTCAAAAATATAATAAACGCGCCCATTTCAATCAAAAGAAAAAGCCCGCCCAATATCCCTAATATCTGTAGATAGGGATAAAACGGGGAATAAAATTTAGGGCGATAACTCAAGATTTTACTCTCTCTAAAAAGGATCACGGTCAGATTTGCAAACATAAAAAGTAAGATCAATATGCTGGAGGCGACCTTTACCAGTAGCTCCAGGTTCAAAAACAGGATCGCTAAAATCATAAACGCGCCTGTAAAAAAGATCGCGACATAAGGCATCCCTGTCTTAGAGCTTGCCTTCTGGAAATAGCCAGGCAAAAGCTTGTCCCTGCTCATGCCAAGAGGATATCTGGATGCAGTCATGAGTCCGGCATTTGCAGTGGATATAAATGCCAGAAATGCAGCGATACTTATTGCAACTTTTAAGAAATTTCCCCCAAAGACACCTGCGCCCTCGGATATGGGAATTAGCGTTCCCCTTAAGACATTAGGATCTAGAACTCCTATAGTTACAAAAATCACCAGCGTGTAAACAATAGAAGTAACTATGATAGAAAGTATCATACCCAGAGGTAAATTCTTACCAGGATTCTCTGCCTCTTCAGCTAATGCAGCTATTTTGGTCAAACCGCCATAGGATATAAATACAAAACTTGCTGTTGCAAAAACAGAACCCATGCCTTTGGCAAAAAATGGAGAAAGATTCATGGGGTTTACTGTCTTTGCACCCCAAATAACATAAAGAGTAAGTATACCCAAAAGACCTGCAACCAAAAATACCTGGAACCTGCCTGCCTCCTTTACGCCTAAAAGATTCAGCACGATAAAAAATAAACAGCACATTACAGCGATTATATTTAAAGGTACGTTTGTTACTAAACTCAGGTACGCGCCCATGCCTACTAGCGCGAACGCACCTTTAAGGCTCAGGGAAAACCACGAGCTAAAACCAGCTACTGTTCCCAGGAGTGGGCCAAAGCCACGCATTATATAAAAATAATCGCCGCCTGCCTTAGGCATGGCTGTTATAAGCTCTGCCTTGCTCAAGAGAGTCGGGATACATAAAACTCCAGCTATTATATAGGAGATGATTACTGCTGGTCCTGCCTTGGCAAAAGCCAAACCTGGGAGGATAAACAGACCTGAACTGATCATGGCCCCTGTAGCCACGCAGAATATATCGATTAACTTGAGCTCTTTCTTCAAACCTTGCTTCATACCAAATATTATAATGGTGAAAATAACAATTGCAATTCTTTATTTGATAGTTTACAATCCCCTTATGCAGAAAAAGGCACTCATTACCTCTTGCCGATTACTCTTTGTAATAGGCTGCGTCTATTTATTCCTGGTCTCTATTGGCCTCATGGGCATAGCCTTTAAAGGTTTTGGCAGGGAATTTGCTGAAAACCTTATACGTGCCACATCAAATCCATTCGTAGGCCTATTTATAGGAATCCTAGCAACAAGCATAATGCAGTCTTCGTCCACAACCACTTCTATCCTGGTAGGTATGGTAGCTTCTGGGACACTCACTGTCACTAATGCCATCCCAATTATCATGGGAGCTAACATAGGGACCACGATAACTAATACACTTGTGGCCCTGGCTCACGTAACACGACGCGAAGAATTCAAGCGCGCAATAGCAGGGGCAACACTGCATGACTTTTTTAAACTCATGTGTGTCTCCATCCTGTTCCCTCTTGAAATAGCAACAGGTCTTATAGAAAAGATAGCCACTAGATTAGCTGTTTCATTCTCTAATGTCGGTGGTATAAAATTTACAAGCCCTGTAAAAGCAGCTACAAAACCAGTCATAGATTTTATAAAAGAGATCCTTGCGAAATTACATCTTTCGGAAAATATAGTATACATATTGTTATTAACGATCTCTGTGATGCTCCTTTTCTTCTGTCTCTATTTTATTGTGAAGATGATGAAATCCATTGTTATAGGGCGAGTGGAAATAGTTTTTAATAATGTCTTTGGTAAAAACGCGATCTTAGGAATCCTGGCTGGCCTCATTTTTACTGCTATAATCCAGAGTAGCTCCATCACCACATCTTTAATGGTTCCTCTTGTCGCGTCTGGCATTCTGACAGTCGAAACTATCTACCCTATTATTATGGGTGCAAATATCGGTACTACAGTCACTGCAATACTTGCTTCACTTGCTACAGGCAATATCCTTGCTATCACTGTTGCATTTTCTCATCTTGTCTTTAACCTGATATGTGTCCTTTTTATATATCCTATGCCTATATTAAAAAATATACCTATAAACTTGGCAAAGTGGATGGGCAATCTCTCTTTCAAAAAACGAAGATACGCAATAATATATACATTATCTGTTTATTTTCTGGTCCCAGGACTATTAATTTTTATTTCAAAGTTCTTTAAATAAGGAGGCGCGAGATGTTTAAAAATCTATTACAATTCTGGAAAGGTAAAGACTTTTTGACCGAGGTATTGGAAGAGTTTAAAGGCATGTTAGATGATACGCACAAGATGTTTGAGGCGGTCTGCAACAAGCTCATTTATAATAAAGAAGAACCAGGCCTTAGAGACAGGATATATGACATTGACAGAAGAGTAAATGAACTGCAAAAGAATATCAGGAAAAGGATAGTCGAGCACCTTTCCCTCCAGCCTTCTGTTGATATGTCGACAAGCCTTATATTGATGAGCGTGGTAAAGGATGCTGAAAGATTGGGTGATTATGCCAAGAATCTCTTTGAAGTAATAGAGCTTCTTGAAAAACCAATAAATAAGGATGTCTACGCAAAATTATTTAATCACACTGAGAAGGAAATACTTGAATTATTTAACAAGGCAAAGGCAGCCTTTATGGAATCAGACGAGGAAGAAGCCAGAAAATCCTGGGAATTTGAAACCAGGATAAAAAAGACATGTAACGAAGCTGTAGAAAAGGCGGCAAAGAGTAAGTTAAGTGTAAACGAGGCCGTATGTTTTGCTTTGATGGCAAGGCATTTTAAGCGCATAGCAGCCCACCTGACTAATATAGCGACCTCTGTAATAGTCCCTCTTTCTGAGCTGGACTATTTTGACGAAAAAAGAAGGGATGAAAAATGAATAATCTGTTCCTGACGCCGTTTGAGATATCAAAGACAATACGTAATATTGGCGAAAAAAAAGCGAGCGAAACAATATTTGAGTTATTCATCTTTGGTATTCTCGCGGGGATCTATATCTCGTTCGGCGCGAGTGTCGCAACGAGCGTATTAAGCGGGGGTACTCTGGATCCAGGTGTGGCAAAATTTCTGGCAGGGAGCGTGTTTAGTGTCGGGCTCATGCTGGTGCTGATCCTTGGCTCAGAACTCTTTACTGGCAATATCCTCATGACCATAGGACTTATTTATCGCAAATACTCTTTTATAAAGGTCCTGCGCAGCTGGCTGGTCGTATATTTAGGAAATCTGTTAGGTGCTGTGCTTATTGGCTGGCTGGTATATAAAGCCGGATTACTTGGTAGCGCTGGAGATCTTACATCAACAGGGGAAGTTGCTGTAAAAATAGCTGAGGGAAAAATGCAGCTGACTTTCACAGAGGCGCTATGTCGGGGAATACTGTGTAATATGCTTGTGTGTCTAGCTGTAATTATGTCTATTGCTTCAAGGACAGTTACAGGTAAGATCTTCGGGATTTACTTCCCTATCATGGTATTTGTGGCATCAGGCTATGAACACTCTGTTGCCAATATGTATTTCCTGCCAGCAGCCCTTATAGCAAAGGCTGAATTTGCATCAGGCTTTTTCAACATTTTCAACAACCTGATCCCAGTAACAATCGGCAACATCATAGGAGGGCTTTTGATCGTGCTCCTACATCCAAAGGTCGAAGAAAAAATCGCCCGGATTATCTTGAGGAAGAAATGATAGACCTGTCCGACCGCGTAGGTCAGATTTAAATCTGACCTACGCGGTCGGACTTATTTACATAGACTTTATTGCTTCTTGGATCAAAGGAAGAATAGCTGCTGTTTCTTCTTTTGTCATTCTGCCTAATTTAGTAAACCTGAATTCGCCTTCCATGTTTCTATTTTCTCTGTTTATCTGGAGTTTCTTGGCGCCTTTGTTATAGGAATGCACGCTTACTGTCAAGCGCAGCGCTTCTGTTTCCCAAGATTTTGAAAATAACGTTTCATCCAACGAGCTGTCGTAAGGCATTTTTACCCCTCCTATTTTTTTAACAACCTGTTTATCCTCTCTACTAACGGCTGGAACTTATCTCCCTTTCTTACAACTATATGGCCTTTTTTCTTGCCCTTTATATGACCATCCAGCTCCTCTACTATTCTATCAAAAGGCCCTATTATCCTGTGAGATATTTTGTAGGCCAGAAATAAAATAATCGCAATAGAAAGTGGCGCTGCATATAATAAAATGGAACTGACCTTCTGGGATGCAGGGATGATGTTATATGCAATGGCCTCTGGAATCGCGATCTGCTCTGCTGTAACACCAAAGATTAGATAATAAAGAGAGATAGTAGCTATGCCAGTCGGAATTATGGCCGCTGCCACTACAAGCAGAAAAATCTCCCTGTGCAGCTTATTAGCGAAATTCTTTCTTCTTTTATTATTTTTATTCATCTTTATACCCCACTTTTATGTCTTTATACAATGCCTCGGCAGTGGACAATGTATTATCTGTATCAGTCATAAGGGCGATTGCCCCAACGTTTCCAAAAGGGGCCTTGCCAAACGCCTTTTTATAGTCTTCGTAGATATTGCGCTTCTCAAACACCCATTGATCCCTATTCTCTGCGCCTGACTCAACTACAATAAGCTTGATGTTCTTAAAATATGGGCTTGTCATTACTGTACCTTCTGGTAAATGCTCATCCCATATATATTCAATGCTCTTTGTCCTTCTAAAATTTAGGCTCGGAAATATAACATACACCCTTGCAGCATAATCATCCTTTTCTATCCATCCATTTTCTTCGCTGGCTACAGGCTCTTTTTTTTCAGGAAACTTCACTACCTTCCACTGCCAGCTTATCATAGGGAGTGTCTTGGGGCTAAAACCTATCCTATAAAATAGGCCAGAGCAAGCCTGGTCACTTTTGGCTGAAAGATATCCATCTTTGAGCCCTGTTTCCACTGAATACATAACCTTGTTCTTAAATATCTTTTCATGCCATTCCTCAAGCGCCTCGTCTTCATCAAAGATAAACCACTTAGGCAGATTGCCAGCATTGGCATAATATATCAATACTAACGATAGGACAAATATAAAGATATATATTCCCTTAACTTTTTTCATATCTTCCTATTCAGCGGTGTTAAAGTAATCCAAGTAGTCGCTGTCTGGACTAAAGATGATCATTGTGTCGCTGTCTACGGTGTTTTTGTAAGTCTCGAGTGTCTTTAAAAAGGAATAGAATTCTGAGTCTTTGTTATAGGCGTCCGCGTAGATCGCTATTGCGCTTGCATCGCCTTTTCCCTTTATCTCTTCTGCTGTCTTGTATGCCTCTGAGCGAATCTGCTTCAGCTCCTTCTGCATCTGGCCTTCTATTTCTCTTTTTTTGCCCTGCCCCTCTGAGCGAAATCTTTCAGCTGCCCTTTTTCTCTCAGATATCATCCTCTCATAGACCTTGTCGCGCACATTACTTACATAATTTATCCTCTTGATCCTTACGTCCACAAGCTCTATGCCATACTGCGGCATTATCTCGCGGGCCTGCTCCAGTATTCCGCGCGTAATAGCATCCCTGCCGACCTTTATTGTCTCAAGCGCCTCGTCAGATGCCTTTATCTCATCCTGTTCGCCGGAATGCTGCCTTTCTATCAAGCTATTTGAATTGCGCACAATCTCAACAAGGTCGTGGCTTGTGATATAATCCCTTGTCGCTGCATCCACTATATCATCCAATCGAGCGTGCGCACCAACTTCACTTGTCACTGACTGCATAAATTTAAGGGAATCCACTATCTTCCATCGCGCTGTTGTATCCACCCATATATATCTCTTATCCTTAGTAGGGATCTGGTTCGGATTGCCATCCCACTGCAGAATTCTCTTTTCAAAATAATTTGCCTGTTGGATAAAAGGCAATTTAAAATGAAGCCCTGCCATTATAATGGGTTCTCCTATTGGCTCTCCAAACTGTGTAATAACTACCTGCTGGGTCTCATCAATCGTATAAATCGCTCCGCTTAAGAAAAGAAGGATCACCATTACCAAGATACCTATTAAAATATTTATCGCTGGCTTCATTGTACACCTCCCTTATTCAACTTAAGAAGAGGTAAGATGCTATTAGATGATGTATCCATGATGTATTTCTGTCCTGCCTTTGGCAATACCTCATTCATTGTCTCTAGATATAATCTCTTGCGCGTAACCTCTTTTGCCTCTTTATACGCATTCCATGTATCTATAAATCTTGCCGCATCTCCTTTTGCCGCGTTTATTCTCTTGAGCGCATAGCCTTCTGCCTCTTTGATGGTCTTTTCTGCTTGACCCTTTGCAGCAGGGATGGCTTTGTTATACGCCTCCCAGGCCTGGTTTATCATCTTTTCCTTTTCCTGCTTTGCCTCGTTCACTGCATTAAAGGATGGTTTTACCTCGTCAGGAGGATTTACGTCCTGCAGCTTCACTGTTACGACCTTAATACCGCTATCGTAAGAATCAAGTATCTCCTGCAGCTTATCCTGCACTCTTTGATTTATCTCTACCCTACGCGTGGTAAGGACCTCGCTTACTGAATCATCACCCACTATCTGTCTCATCACTGCCTCGGAGATATTCTGCAGCGTCTCTCGCGGATCTCTTATATTAAATAAAAGTTTTACAGGGTCCTTTACCTTAAACTGCACTATCCACTCGACCACAAGAACGTTCAGGTCTCCTGTGAGCATAAGTGATTCGTCAAAATATTCCCTTGAGGAATACTGCGTCTTTATGCCTGACTTCAATGTCCTGAAACCAAACTCTTCCTTAAATATATATTTCACCTTGACCTTGTTGGCCTTTTCTACGCCCATCGGGATCTTAAAATGAAGCCCGGGATTCGTGGTGCGAGCATATTTTCCAAATCTCCTTATGACACCCACCTCATCAGGCCCGACTGAATAAAGTCCTGAAAATATAAACATCAGGATCAAAAATCCGCCTACTGCAGGAAACACATATTTTCTTATATCAGGTATCCCTGCTACAGGTCTCCCCTTTTTACCGCCTCCCAACAATTCGTCTGGTGTGTTGAAATCCATAACGCCCCCCTCTCTTTTTGAATAAGAAGTATTGTACTGCTAAAGTGGCAAGAATGCAATAATAATAAATTTTTCATTAAGTCTTAAGCTAAAAGGAAGGGTTGTTCGCTCAGGTGAAAATTTCCCTCCTCGCTTCATCCAGCCCTTTCTACGAAAGGGCTGGGTTCCGCTCGGAAACAGGTCGCCTTTTATTCTGCATTTTGGCGGGGGCGAAAAAACTTCCCCGACACCATAGGTGTCGGGGTCGAACAGTTTTCGCCCTTTTTGTCTCATAAAATGTGACAGAATAAACCGCCAAAATGCTCCATAAAAGGCTAAATTTTCAATTCGCTCACAACCCTTCCTTTTAGCTTATTTGTCTCACACTATCCAAGATAGGTCTATGGCCAATTAAATATCGTCTGGTTTCTTGACTGAGTTTAGTTCATTTGTAGCAGACTTTGAAGTGAGGCTGGCTTGGTATGCGTTAATTAAACCATTGCCAAAAAATTTAGCTATTGGCGTTGTTTTTCTATTATATTTAGAAAGCACTTCTAGAAAAGATGGTTCAGCGAGGTGGACATCTATTCCATTTTTATCAAGTATTTCATTATGCACTGTTTCGAAATCTTTGATTAGGATTCCCGCTCTTTGCCAGCTGATACGCACAACGATATCTATATCTGATGGTATGGATAAAGACGATTCCAATTCCAAAAGAGACGAATTAAGATTATGCACGCCTAGCCCTGGTAATTCGTTATCGAAACAAGCAAAGCTTCCAAATATTACAACTTTTGAAATTGGAATCTCATTTTCTCCTAGCCAATCAATAACTTTATTTATTGCAATCTGATATTGTTCTATAGCCAGACGTTTTCCTATTTCATCAATAGCCAATCCGTAACGATCGAAGTGAGGGTTCGTTCCACGTAAAGCTTTTTCTATATTGCTAGACCCTAAAGGAATCCTGAGATTAGACAAAGCATATCCATTGTCTATTCGCAGAAAGACCCCTATCAGTATAAAGATTAGAGTTATCCTACATCCTTTCCCAGAGGGCTAAAATAAATTCCATACCTAAAGCCCGATAAAATTCCATAGCAG
>CAZWYD010000007.1:0-29245 GCA_964637815.1 uncultured Planctomycetia bacterium | reverse complement strand
ATGGAAAATTTTTCCACGCACACGCCAGTTCTTTTGGCAACAATAAAATGCCCGAACTCATGCACGACAACCAAAATACCAAGAAGAATTATAAAACTAATCGCTGGACCTCCTTTGTTTTAGCGCGCGCCCATGTATCTATATCCAATATATCTTTTAACCTGGGATTCTTTACAGCCCTGTGCAAGCTTAAGACCTTTTCGATTATCTTTGGTATATCAGTAAACCTTATCCTGCCCTTAAGAAATTCCCTTACCGCCACTTCATTCGAAGCATTTAAGACACACGGGTATGTGTTACCTCGCGTTCCAGCCTCATACGCGATCTCAAGACACGGAAATCTCTTGAAATCAGGCTGCTGAAAATGTAACGCGCCTAGTTTAGAAAATGAAACCTCTTTTACAGGTGAAGTAGCCCTAGAAGGATAAGTAAGAGCATATTGGATCGGAATCCGCATATCGCACCTTCCCATCTGTGCTAATATAGACCCGTCAATAAACTCTACCATTGAATGCACAATCGTCTCAGGGTGAATCAATACCTTAATCCTATCGATATCCATGCCAAAAAGATGGTGCGCCTCGATCACCTCAAGCCCTTTATTCATCATGGTTGCTGAATCCACAGATATCTTTTTCCCCATCTTCCACTTGGGGTGATTTACTGCCTGGCGAGGCGTAATGCCTTTAAATTTTTTCTTTGAAGTATTAAGTAAAGGGCCGCCTGAACCTGTAAGGCATATATTTTTTATCTGGCGCGCGTCATTAGAGGCGATGCATTGAAAGATCGCGCTGTGCTCGCTATCAACAGGTATTATTTCTACATTTTTCTTTTTCGCCTTTTTCATAATGATGCTGCCTGCCATGACAAGCGCCTCTTTATTCGCAAGCGCGATTCGCTTTACTCTATCCAGCGCAGTTAGTATTGGCAAAAGTGCAGACGAACCAACTATGGCGACAACAACTGTATCTACCTTTACCTGCTCCAGCATCTTACATAGCCCCTCAATGCCTTTTTCATTGACTACACAAGTGGCCTTTGGTTTAAATCTCTTTGCCTGCTTAGCCAGTAAGCTCGCATTAGAATTCGTTGAAAGCAGAGATACGCGGAATCTATCTGGAAACCTGGAGATCACATCCAGCGTGCTTGTGCCTATGGATCCTGTTGAACCTAAAATCGCTATTCTTTGCATAACTCCTCTAAAGTTATCCACAATGTAGGGGACGTTTAAACGTCCCCTACATTGTTACATAATGATATTCAGGTAAATATAAAATATGGGAGCGGTGAAGAGGATGCTGTCGATTACATCAAGCATGCCTCCCAAACCTGGAAGAAAAGGGCTTGAGTCTTTTACCTGATAGTCTCGCTTCATAAGGCTCTCGGCCAGGTCTCCGAGCTGCGCAAAGATACCTATTAGTATGCCACTTGTCAATATAGCTCCTAACGACATCCAGCTAACCAGATAATCCCTGCTAATTATTGCAAACAATATGCTGAATAAAAACCCGCCCACTGCGCCTTCTACTGACTTTTTTGGACTTATCCTCGGGATAAGGGCGTGCTTGCCGAATTTTGAACCTACCAGGTACGCGCCGATATCTCCTGCCTTTGTTACGAGCAATAAATATGCCACCAGCTTATAGCCGTCTTCTAAGAATCGTATCTTCACAAGAAATGTAAAAAACCACCCGACATAAAATATGCCGAATAGCGTCAGCGCGATCAATGTCACTGCATTCTGATTTTCTTTTCTTGTAAACTGTATGATAAAAAGTGAGATGAGTACTACTATAAAAAATAATGCCTCCCACAATCCTCCTGCTGGCCTGAAAAAATGCGTTATATAAGGAAGCGCGATTCCCGAAAACATGCCAAGGTACATAAAGCTTTTAGGAAAGCTATTTTTAGGGTCTAGTCTGAAAAATTCATAAAGGCCAAGTCCAATGAATATTGACGTAACTACACTAAAGGCTAGTACGGGTAAGAAAAATATGGTGATGGTGGCTATGGAGATCGGAACTATTGAAGTGATCGTGCGTTTTTTAAGCATTATTTACCGAACCTTCTTTCTCTTTTCTGATAATCCTCAATTGCCTTCTTCAGGTCTTTTTCGCCAAAATCAGGCCAGAGTTTTTCAGTAACGTATATTTCGCTATAAGAGATCTGCCAGAGTAAAAAATTTGACACCCGCATCTCACCGCTTGTGCGTATCAAAAGCTCTGGATCAGGACAGTCCCGAGTATAAAGGTACGTGGAAAAAAGGGCTTCATCTATCTTAGATGGATCCAGCTTGCCCATCTTTACATCTTCTGATATGGCCTTTATAGCGCTGACGATCTCCTGCCTTGAACCATAACTTAGCGCAATATTCAAGACAAGCCCTGTGTAGCCAGCTGTATCTTTTTCAGCAGTCTCTATTATTTTCCTTATCGCTGGTTCGATCCTGGAGCGGTCTCCAATTATACATAGCCTTACATTGTTATCATGAAAAAGCGCCATCTGTGTCTTTAAAAAATTCTCCAATAGGCCAAAGAGCTTCACGACCTCATCCTTTGGCCGCTGCCAGTTTTCCGTAGAAAATGCGTAAAGCGTGAGGTATTTGACTTTGAACTTTATGCAGGCCTTGGTTATGTTTTTTACAGACTCCACACCTTGCTTGTGGCCAAATATCTTAGGAAGGCCCCTTTTCTTGGCCCAACGGCCATTCCCATCCATTATTATAGCGATATGCTGCGGTATTTGTGTCATCATTTTATAAAAAAACGCGAACGGGATTTTGAAAAAGCGCCATTCGCGTCTTTTTTAATTATTTTATGCCTCTATTCTGCTGCAGGGGTAGCTGCGCTAAGCCTCGCCTCAAGGTCAGAATTAGCTGTTCTCAAACCCTCTGCTTCTCTCCTTGCAGCGTCTGCATCTCTTCTTGCAGCATCTAAAGAACTCTGCAGATCATTGATAATCCTTGCCTGATCATCCTGATTAGCTAACTGTGTCCCTAAATTTGCCACCTGTGCGTTAAGCTCTGCTACCTTGGCTGTCTCAGCATTCAGCTGTGAACCCAGGCTCGCTGCATTTACTGCAAGAACGATGCAAATAAGACTTACCACTGCTGGCGCGACTATTAAATAAAGCTTATTCTTATCCATGCCCACCCCCAGTTTTATTTCTTATATTTCCTGAGCCGCCTTTGGATCTTTCTTTTTCTTTCCGCAAGTTTATCCATGTCTGCCTGGATCTTCTCTATGTTCTTTGGAAGTATTGTTATCTCAACGCGCCTGTTTTGCCTGCGGCCCTCGGGTGTATCATTAGATTCGGTTGGCTTATATTTTCCATGGCCAGTGGCAGAGACTTTTTCAGGAGCAACACCTCTTTCGTCTACCAGATAATGCAAGACACTCGTGGCCCTTGCAGTGGAAAGTTCCCAGTTTGATTTCCATCCAGAATATTTTATTGGCTCATTATCTGTGTGTCCGCTTATACCTATTTCTCGGCCTGGCAGATTTTCCTTGAGCACCTTGGCGACTTTGTCCAAAGGAGAGTTGGCTTCTTTTTTTATGTCTGTCTTTCCGGAATCAAAAAGTACCTCTGATAAAAATATAATGGCCAAGCCCTTTTCAGCCATTTCCAGGCGTACCTCTTTATCGCCTATCTCTCTTTTCAATTGTTTTTCCAGGAGTTTCTTGGCATTGCCAAGCTCTGAGATCTCGTCATCCTTTGCCTGCTGGAGCTGCGCGAGTCTGGCATTCAATGCCTCGATCTCGTACTCGAGCGATTCTATCTTTTCTATATCGCTGCGACGGCCCTTCTGGATCGTTACTGAGCATCCGGAGACCATAACACAAAGTAAAATTATAAATAATACTGACAAAAACTGTGTTTTTTTACGCATCATGAGAGACCTCCCTTTTTATATTTAATATAATACTGTACTCTTTTAAAGTCAAGCCCTTTTCACTATTTGAAGAGGGTGTTGGATATTATAAATGATGCAAACACGATCGAGACCATGGACATCAATTTTATCAGGATGTTTAAAGACGGGCCTGAGGTGTCTTTGAATGGATCGCCCACTGTGTCTCCGACCACTGCTGCCTTGTGGCCGATAGAGCCTTTTCCGCCTTCATGGCCGCTTTCAATATATTTTTTCGCGTTGTCCCATGCGCCGCCTGAATTCGCCATCATGATCGCGAGTACAAAACCAGAGATAAGAGCACCCACTAAAAGACCTATGCCTGCCTCGATCCCCATTAGAAGTCCGACCACGATCGGCGCAAGTATTGCTAAAAGGGAGGGAAGTATCATCTCCTTCTGGGCGCTGGCAGTGACAATGCTAACGCACTTTGCATAGTCTGGTTTTTCTTTTCCTTCCATGAGTCCCTTTATCTCTGTAAATTGCCTCCTTACCTCCATTACAACACCTGCTGCAGCCCTGCCAACCGCGCTCATTGTAAGTGAACAAAATGCAAATGGAAGCATTCCTCCTATAAAAAGACCCGCGAGAACTCGCGGATTCATTAAGTCCATGTCCACTGATCTGCCAAGCATATGAAGATGTTCTCTATAGGCAGCTATCAATGCCAGGGCTGAAAGCGCTGCAGAACCGATTGCAAAGCCTTTGCCTGTGGCAGCAGTTGTATTGCCCAAAGTGTCAAGCGCATCTGTGCGCTGTCGCACCTCTGGTGGCTGGTGAGACATCTCTGCATTGCCTCCTGCATTGTCTGCTACAGGTCCATATGCATCTGTAGCAAGCGTAATGCCCAGGGTGCTGAGCATACCCACAGCTGATATGCCCACGCCGTAGAGCCCGAGATTAAAATCCTTTGCACCGCCTGAAAGATAAAAGCTTGCTAGTATTGCGATAGCCACCACGACCACAGGGATTATTGTAGAGAGCATGCCGACTGAAAGTCCGCTTATGATTACTGTAGCTGGGCCTGTAGCTGTAGCTTTAGCCACTGTGCGCGTAGGCGAATATTTATCTGAAGTAAAGAATTCTGTTGAGAGGCCCATTACAATGCCGGCTACGAGGCCTGAGAGAACTGCCCAGTACACACCTATAAATTCTATGCCGAGCACGAATTTTATAACAAAATACGAGCTGACTGCGACCAGCGCAGCGCTCGTAAACACGCCTTTCCGCAAGGCCATGAGAAGCTCATTCTGATCTGCCTTCTCGCCCGAGCGCACAAAGAGCGTGCCGATGACACTCGCGACCACGCCTACAGCTGCCATGACAAGCGGCACAGTGATACCTTTAAGGCTCTGGCCGTAGCTCACGAACGCAGCAGCGCCCAGCGCCATAGTCGCGACTATTGACCCGACGTACGACTCGTAAAGATCCGCGCCCATGCCCGCGACATCGCCGACATTGTCGCCGACATTGTCTGCGATCACAGCAGGGTTGCGCGGGTCGTCTTCAGGAATGCCAGCCTCGACCTTGCCGACAAGATCCGCACCCACGTCCGCGGCCTTAGTAAAGATGCCGCCGCCAACTCGCGCGAAGAGCGCCATGAAACTCGCGCCCATGCCGAAGTTCAGCATAGTACTCGTAATATTCTGGATCCTGACTGCTTCTTCGAGTCCGCGATAGTACCAGTCAAGAAAATAATACCATATGCTCAGGTCCAGGAGACCGAGCCCCACGACCATGAGGCCCATGACTGCTCCGCTCGAGAACGCGACGCTAAGCGCGCCGTTCAAGCTAGTGCGCGCTGCGCTAGTCGTACGGCTTGACGCGCGCGTGGCCACAGCCATGCCAATGAACCCGCAAAGCCCTGAGAAAAATCCACCTGTTAAAAACGCGAATGGCACGAATATTATAAGGTACCCTCTTAAATACAGAAAAAATAAGACGCAGAATACGATCGCGAAAAATAACCCGACTACTAAATATTGTCTCTTTATATACGCGTAGGCACCCTCTCTTACCCAGACAGCGATCTCCTTCATCTCGGGCGTGCCTTCATCCTGCCGCATTATCTTACATATAAGAAAAATTGCAAAAAATATCGCAATTAAAGACCCGATAGGTACAAGAAATAACATCCCCTTCTCCCTTCCTTCCTTAATAACTTTACATTTAAAGCAAGACCTTAAATGTAAAGTTATTTAATCCTAAATGCCTGGCTGCGCTTTGAGCCTACTGAGACTATGCCTATTTTAACCTGCAGGAGTTCTGACAGGCGCTCTAGATAGGCCTTTGCATTCTTTGGTAAGTCATTGTATTTTTTTACAGAAGTAATGTCCTGCATCCAACCATCATGTTCTTCGTAAATAAGTTCACAATCTGTCAATACATCTATGTCTGCAGGAAAATCCTGATATGTCTTTCCTTTATATTTATAGGCTGTGCAGATCTTTATCTTTTCCATTTCGTCAAGCACGTCGAGTTTTGTCACTGTTATCTCGCTGAGGCCATTGACGATTACAGCGTGCTTTACAATGACTGCGTCGAACCAGCCGCACCTGCGCGGCCTGCCAGTAGTAGCGCCAAACTCTTTGCCCTTGCTCCTGATCTTTTCCATGAGGTCTTCGTCGAACTGCGTTGGAAACGGACCCTCGCCGACTCTTGTCGTATATGCCTTTACAACGCCTATGACCTTATCTATCCTGGTGGGTCCGACACCCGTGCCTGTCAATGCGCCGCCAGCAGTAGAATTGGAAGAAGTAACATATGGGTATGTGCCGTGGTCGATGTCGAGCAATGTACCTTGCGCACCTTCAAACAAAACCCGCTTTTTCTTGCACATTGCCTCATGCAAAACAACCGGTACGTTCGCCAGATATTTTTTTATCTTTTTGCCATAATCCAAATATTGACTATAGATTTTTTCAAAATTAAATTCTGAAGAGCCTTCCAAATTTGCCTTTAATTTCTTCTTCAGAGAATCCTTGTTTACCAGATCTGCCATGCGTATACCGCAACGCGCCATCTTGTCAACGTAACACGGGCCTATGCCCCTTCCTGTGGTGCCTATACTTGCACCGCGACGCTTATCGATCACCTTGTGATATGGAAATATTATATGGGCTGTCTCGCTTATTAGAAGACTACCGTCTACTGTAATGCCCTTTAGCCTGAGCATTTCGATCTCTTTTAAAAGTGCCTCTGGATCAACAACAACACCATTCCCAATAATACAGGTCTTTCCTTTATGCAATATCCCTGATGGAATAAGGTGCAGTATAAACTGTTCCTCACCCACAACTACGGTATGACCTGCGTTATTGCCGCCCTGATAACGTACTATTATCTCAGCATCAGCAGCAAGAATATCGATTATCTTACCTTTACCTTCATCGCCCCACTGAGCGCCCACTACGATTGTACAAGACACAAAATTCTCCTTCCTAACTTTACATTTTAGGTCTTGCTTCAAATGTAAAGTTACGGGTGCATTGTGAAAATCTGCTTTGCTATATCTGGATACTTAGCTATGAACTTAAGCTCGTAGTTTGTGAGAGGCTGCTGCGTGTGCACATTGGCGTATCGCACGAGCTCAAGGATCTTTGTGGCCTCTTTATCGTTCTTAAATTTTAGTTCGAGTCTTTCATAGACATTTCTAAAACCCTTGATGCCGCTATATTCGCCCGCGGTGATCTGCCTGCCTGTTTCAACGACTTCTGCCTCGCCCCTGCCGAGCTCCTCAAAATCATAGAGTTCGTAATTGCGCCTGTCTTTTAAGGCGCCGTCCGCGTGTATGCCTGATTCATGCGCAAACGCATTTGCGCCAACGCCCGGCTGATTTATAGGTATAGGCACATTAAAAGCAAACGATGCATACTTTGCGATCTTCCACGCATGGTCCAGCTTGATCTTTTCGTCAAGGCGATATTTTCCTTTGAAGCCGCTTGAGTATTTAAGAGCAAGTATCACAGACACCAGATCCGCATTGCCAGCTCTCTCGCCCATGCCATTGACCGTCGTATTTATGTACGCGTCGCACCCGGCATCGATCGCTGCCTTTGCGCCTGCGATCGAACACGCCACTACCATACCAAGATCATTGTGACAATGAAGCTCTATGGGCAGTCTTACCTCACTTGCAAGCACTCTCACTCTTTTGTAAATAGTAAATGGGTCGTCATAACCAAGCGTATCGCAATACCTGATCCTGTCTGCGCCATGGTCTCGGGCTAGCTTTGCGAACTTTATAAGAAATGGCATGTCAGTCCTGGATGCATCTTCCGCGTTTACACCAATTATTTTTAATTTCTTTTTCTTTCGCGCATAGTCCAGGGCACCTGTCATCATCTTCAATACATCATCCCTGGTCTTTTTTCCCTGGAATTTCCCGCGCGTCATCTGCTCAGATGTGGATATAGAAAGATTCAGATTTTCAACATCTGTTAGTTCAAGTGCCTTCTGCACATCTTGTTTTATGGCCCTGACCCAGCCGTTCAAGACAATAGGCTTTAAAACGCCTTTGCGCGCGAGCTCAAGATTTGCATTTAGATAATTAGTCTCGTGGCGCGTTACAGGAAAACCAAACTCACTGCCAAACACACCCATGTCATTCAGCAGCATGTTTATCATGGTCTTCTCGAGCTTTGCCAGGCCCAGCCTCGAGGTCTGCACGCCGTCTCTGTTCGTGACATCAATGATATAAATTTTATTTTTCTTCATATAATCCCCTTTTTTGTATAAAAACTCGAAACACTAAACTCTAAATTCTAAACAAACTCCAAATCCTAAACTCCAATTCTCCAAACTCTTGTTTGTGATTTAGAGTTTGGAATTTTGGATTTGTTTAGAGTTTAGTATTTCGAATTTAGAGTTTTACCAATTTCGCATCCAGAATATTCTTTACCTTTATTATCTCCTCGAGCACGCTCTGAGATACAGGACTGTCCACATTTAATACTGACAGGGTCTTACCGCCTAGTTTTGCGCGGCCAAACGTCATTGTCGCGATATTTATATTATTTTTTCCAAAGATCGTACCGATCTGTCCTATTATACCCGGCACATCTACATTGTGCGCAACTACCATGTACCCTTGAGGAATAGCATCCACATGAAACTCGTCGATCTTTACGATCCTTGCGTCCTTTTTTGTAAACATCGTGCCTAAAACAGATGTCTTACCTTTATCAGTGGTCACTTCTACTGTGATAAGGCTCGTGTATTCTTCGAGATCCATGGATTTTGATTCTTTTATTTTTATGCCGCGTTCCCGCGCTACAATAAGCGAATTTACATAATTAACTGTCTCCTGCAGTATGGGCGTAAGCGCGCCTTTTACAATCGCCACTGTTAGAGGAGACACACTATGCTTTGCAACATCACCTGAATATTTTATATCGATCTGGGAAATCCTTCCTTCTGCTATCTGCGCCACGAATAATCCCAGTTTTTCGCTGAGCTCGACATATGGCTGGAGTATCTTGTAAAGTTCGAGATCCACGCACGGCACATTTACTGCATTTTTTATTCCGCATCCAAGGAGCGCGTCTCTGGCGCTATTGGCAATGTCTATCGCCACATTGACCTGAGCCTCTTCAGTGGAGGCACCGAGATGCGGGGTCAGGATTACCTTGTCGCATCCAATAAGCGGGCTTTCTTTTGGCGGTTCTTTTTCATAGACGTCGAGTGCTGCGCCAGCGACCTTTCCGCTATTTATGCCTTCGAGTAGCGCTGCTTCGTCGACTATGCCGCCCCTCGCGCAATTTATAATGCGCACGTCTTGTTTCATCTGAGATATTGCCTTTTTGCCAATAATATGTTTTGTCTCGTCTGTCAAAGGCGTATGCGCAGTAATATAGTCAGCTCTTTTGAATATATCCTTTAATTCAACTGATTCAACGCCTGCCTCTTTTGCCTTATCCAACGACAGAAACGGATCATATGCAATTACCTTCATGCCAAATGAAGCTGCACGCTTGGCAACTTCAGCACCAATCCTGCCAAGCCCGATAATTCCCAGGACCTTTCCGTAGAGCTCAACACCCATGAACTTCTTCCGTTCCCATTGGCCCTTTTTTGTAGATGCATCTGCCTGAGGTATATTGCGAGAAAGTGCAAGTATTAGCGACATTGCATGCTCTGCAGTAGAGATGGTGTTGCCGCCAGGCGTATTCATAACAATAATGCCGCGCTTTGAAGCAGCTGCGAGATCTACATTGTCAAGGCCAACGCCTGCGCGTCCTATTACCTTTAATTTAGTGGCTGCTTCGATCACATCTTTTGTAGCCTTTGTTCCACTGCGCACCAAAAGCGCATCATAGTCCTTTATAATTTTCTTAAGCTCATCTGGCAAGAGTTTCAGCTTCACATCCACCTTAAACTCCTTTACCTTCTTAAGTATATCAATCCCTTCCTGCGCCAGTGAGTCGCTGATAAGTATCTTAAACATGTCAACTCCTTTTCTAGAAACTCTAAACACTAAACTCTAAATCCTAAACAAACTCCAAATCCTAAATTCCAATTCTCCAAACTCTTGTTTATGATTTAGAGTTTGGAATTTTGGGTTTGTTTAGAGTTTAGGGTTTCGGATTTAGGATTTATTTGATCTCCTTCTCAAGCGCTTTCACGCCAATGCCCTTCTCGAACTTATATCCCAGCTCTGCAAGTACTGTCTCCAGCGTCTGGATACACATCTTTAGATCAGCTGCAGTTATGTAGCCCATTGTAGCAATGCGGAAGATCTTGCCCTTTAGCTGCGCCTGGCCTCCTGCAATACCTACGCCATATTTGTCACGCATTGTTTTAACGAGTTTTGCGCTATCAATGCCCTCTGGCGCTCTGACTGAAGTAACTGCGTCTGAATACGCATCTGGCGCAAAAAGCTCGAGGCCCAGCGCTCCCATTGCGCCTCGCACAGCCTGAGCATGCTTTTTATGACAAGCTACTACATTCGTAAGCCCATCTTTTTTGATCAGCTTCAACGCCTCATTTAAACCAATAATAAGGTTCACTGCAGGCGTGTATGGCGTATCGTTCTTGTCTATGGATTTCTTGTATGCCTTGAAATTGAAATAATATTTCGGAAGTGTTGATTTTTCAGCTAATGCTAGCGCTTTCTCACTCAGACTCACAAATGCCAATCCTGGCGGGATCATTAAGCCCTTTTGTGAACCAGATATAACAACATCAATGCCCCACTCGTCAGTCTTTAAAGTAGCTGCGCCAAGCGCGCTTATTGCATCCACGACTAAGAGAGCCTCCGTGTTTTTGGTAATCTCAGCGATTGCTTTTATATCAGTTGCCACACCTGTAGAAGTTTCGCAAAGCGTCACATATACACCCTTCACCCTCGACCCTTCACCTTCAAGAATTTTCTTTATCTGCATGGGATCAACTGCCTTTCCCCACTCAACATCTATTGGAATAAACTCTATGCCATACGCAGCGCACAGCTCGCCCCATCTCTCTCCGAACTTTCCGCCTCTGACAACTATTGCCTTGTCTCCTGGCGAAAGTAGACTCACTACTGCCCCTTCCATCGCGCCTGTACCGCTCGAGGCAAATATAAGCACCTTAGCCTTTGTATCGAACACATACTGCAGGCCTTCCTCTGCTTCCTTTAATATAGCCTGGAACTGAGGTGTTCTGTGATGTATTATAGGTCTTGCCATTGCTTTAAGCGCCTCAGTTGGCACTGGTGTCGGCCCTGGTGTCAATAGGTAGTTCTTCATGGTCATCCTTTCCACTGTGTCATTGCGAGCGAACAAAGTGAGCGAAGCAATCTCAAAAGAGATTGCTTCGGCCCTTCGGGCCTCGCAATGACATGCTTCGCATGTCATTTTTTCTTGCGCTTTTTGTCGCTGGCAATTACTTCGTCTACTATGCCATATTCATGTGCTTCTTCGGCTGACATGAAATAATCCCTGTCTGTATCTTTTTGAATCTTGTCCAATTTCTGGCCTGTGTGCTTTGCGAGTATCTCATTGATCCTGTCGCGCATCTTGAGGATCTGCTTTGCCTGTATGTTTATGTCTGATGCCTGGCCTTGCGCGCCGCCCCATGGCTGATGTATCATCACGCGAGAATTAGGCAGGGCTATGCGCTTACCTTTTGTGCCTGCTGCCAGCAGCACTGCGCCCATGCTGGTTGCCTGGCCCATGCAATACGTAGAGATGTCTGGCTTTACGAACTGCATCGTGTCGTAGATCGCTAGTCCTGCTGTTACGACACCGCCCGGACTATTGATATAGACGCTGATATCCCTGTCAGCATCCTCCTGCTGGAGAAAGAGTAGCTGTGCGATCACAAGATTTGCTATCACATCATTTATCGCATCGCCTATAAAAATGACCCTGTCCTTTAAAAGCCTTGAATAGATATCATACGCCCTCTCGCCTCGATTCGACTGCTCGACTACCATAGGCACTAATGCAGACATGTTTTACCTCCTTGTTTGCAATGTTTGGTGTAGGGTAAAGGGTGGAGGGTAAAAAATCGAAAATACACCCTTAACCCTACACCCTTCACCAAACATTCTGTTTAACCCGATATCTTCGCTTCCTTAAGCAAGTACTGCATCACCTTAGCATTACGCATATTCACTGCCATCTCGTCCAGCATGTGATTCTTTTCTAAGTGACTTCGGACCTCTTCCTTTGATTTCTTGTACTGAGCAGCCATTTCCTCGATCCGCTTATCTATGTCTTCCTGCTTCAGGTGTATCTTCTCTGCCTGCGCGATCTTATCCAATATAAAAAATGCCTTTACCTGTCGCAACGCCTGCTTGCCTGCATTCTCCTCTAATTCCTTCTTATCTTTGTCAGACAAAGTAAATTTCTTATCAGGATTTTGCTTATTTTGAATAGCCTGCATGTACGCGATCCTGGAATTCGCATCCTTTGCGAGTCTCTCCTTCTCGCCATTCACCAGCGACTCAGGCACTTCGAAATTCACAGCCTCAACAAGCTGGTTTATTACCTGCACCTCTAGATCAGCTGCACTATCCTGTTCCAGCCTCTGCTTTAGAGACTGCCGCACGGCATCTTTTAATTTTTCCAGATTCTCGCAGCCCATATCCTTTGCAAACTCATCATCTAGCTTCGGGGCCACCTTTTCTTTTTCCTCACTGTCCTTTTTAGGCACTTGTTGGGCATTTGCCTCTCTCAAGGATTCTAAATTTTTCTGCACGTCTTCTTCTTTTACCTCTACGCTTTTCTTTTTCAACCTCAGACCCTTGTAGCTTCTCAAAGAAAAATCCGGCCTTGTCTCAATACTTGCTGTATAAGAAAGTCCTTCTTTTAAATCCATCTTTACGTCACTTACCTCAGGATAACCTATGGGATCCAGCTTATGCTGCTCTAAAATCTTTCTATAGGTCTCTGGGATAAGATTCTTTATGACCTCTTCCTTTGCAGTCTTGGCGTAATGCTGTTCCAATAAATCCCGCGGCGCCTTGCCAACCCTATACCCAGGAACATTGGCAACCTTACCTATGCCCTTATAGACCTTTTCGAGCTCGTCCTTTACCTTCTCAGCCGACAGTTTCACCTCGACTATTTTTTTGCAATTCTTGAGTTTTTTGATATTAGATTTCATGTCACATCCTAAATTTTTCGCCCAGATATATCTCGCGTGCCTTTGGGTCGTTGATTAACTTTTCTGCATTCCCTGATATGAGAATACGTCCATCTGCCATTATATACGAACGGTCTGTTATTTCAAGTGTTTCTCGCACATTGTGATCTGTGAGAAGTATGCCAAGCCCTTTTGCCCTTAGTTCTGAAATGATCTCCTGCGCGTCAGCCACTGCGATTGGATCTATGCCGCTAAACGGCTCGTCCAAGAGTATAAACAATGGATTTGTCACTAAGGCCCTTGTTATCTCTAGCCTGCGCCTTTCACCGCCTGAAAGCATGTATGCCTTTTTCTTTGCAAGGTTAGTAATATGTAGCTCCTCAAGAAGATCCTTGAGTCTTTTTTTTCGAACTGTCCTTGGAAGATCCAGTGTCTCCAGTATTGCCATGATATTCTCTTCAACGCTGAGTTTTCTAAATATGGACGGCTCCTGTGAAAGATAGCCAATGCCATTTCTGGCGCGCTTAAACATTGCCAGCTTCGTGATATTTTTCCCATCAAATATTATAGCACCATCATCTGGCTTTAGCATACCCACCACCATGTAAAATGTAGTGGTTTTTCCTGCGCCGTTAGGGCCCAATAACCCCACGACCTCACCTCTTTTTATCTTTATATTCACGCCATTCACTACACGTTTACCGTCGTAGGACTTGGTGAGGTTTTTTACTTCCAATAAATGTTCACTACTATCTTGGGATTTCACTTTTTATCACCAGTCTTGGCCTTTTGGGTAATATCACGCGGCCCTGATCAACCAGATATATTGCCTTCTCGCTATAAGTAATGTTCTCGCCATTTACGATCCGCACATTACCTCTTGCCACTACGCATCGCACGCGTCGCGTATCATCATTGAAATATACATCGATACGATCCGCAAAAATATCACCCTTAGAGTCTTTTACCTTTACATTGTTTAAAAATACAGCGCGGTTTTTATTATAATTGATCTCCAGGGGGCCGTCACAGGTTATTGTAGTGCCATCCGTACTCTTGGCCACGACATCATCCTGCAGACTCACTAGATTTTCTTTTCTATTAAATTTTCCCTGTTTTGCCTTTAGCTTAAGCGATGCCTCTTTTCCATAGCTTAAGGCTGAGACCTCATCTATCTTGATCTCATCGTCCTCAACCTCAGCTGATTTACCGCTCAGCTTCCACTGCTTCGTTCCGCCATCTTCATACTGCATGAGCGAAAACCCATCCACTTCCTGATCTGGCTCAGCCGCAAAAGAAAAACCAGCAACAAAAACTAGCACACTACCTATGACTATCTTCTTTAGTCTTCCATCTATCATGGAACCACACCCATTGTGAAGGAAATTTTCTAACATGATCCTCGATAACCCTTGTATATCTCTGTGTATTTTCTAAAATATCTTTCTGTTTATCGCCAGTTTTTTGTAATTCTATGGGCTGGCCAACCAAAATCTCATGGCCAAACCCTTTTCTTGTCATAAAACACGGTATTATTGGAACGTCTGTTAAAAAGTTTAGCACCGCCGGGCCATTCGGCGTATATGCCTTGCGGTTAAAAAAATCCACGAACACTCCTGAGACGCTCTTCATGTCCTGATCAGGCATCATGCCGATAAATTCATTTCTTTTCAAAATAGCAAATACTTCTTTTGCTGATGCATCTCTATATAAAATATTTACGCCGTGCTGCTTTCTGACCTTGCCCAAAAATCTTTCGAAAAATTCATTTCTCACGCGGCGCGCAACAACATTGACCTTATAACCCTTTAGCGCAAAATAGTGCGCCATGAGTTCCCAGTTTCCGAAATGCGCTGATAATACTATGCCTCCTTTGCCCTGCTTCAAAAGCCTCTCGATAGATTCAAAACCAGTGCACTTTATATAGGTATCTATATTGGCCTTATTGAATTTTGAAAGTGATATTACCTCTACAAAATTCTTACCTAGATTTTCAAAGACCTGGCGCGCTATAAGAGGCTTCTCTACACTAGAATCACCAAGACTAAACTCAAGATTATCTAATGCAATACGCCTCTCTGTTTTAAGAAAGAGAAAAGCTACTCTTCCTATACATCGCCCAAGTTTTAACCCTAATCTTAGAGGCAGGATGTATATAAAAAAACTAACTACTCTAAAGAGCGCATATACAACAACTCGTCTCGGCTTCCTCTTTGCCATAGCCGAGATATATTATCATATATAGGCGATATAAGTCAATAAAATAAAGCTAATCTTACACAAAAAGTCTTGCTTCTTGTGTGAACTTTGGTAGACTTAGAGTTGGACATGCATAGGACACTGGGAATACTTCTACTCATACTTATACTTACAGTTGCGATACGAATACGCCTCTTGGAAGCGCCTTTAGAGCGCGATGAAGGCGCGTATGCATATGCAGGCCAGCTAATACTGCAAGGCCTTCCACAGTCCAGTGCCTTTTATCTCGAAAGATTCCCGATCATCTACTATATATATGCCTTGATAATGCTGATCTTTGGTCAGACACATGTAGGGATCCATCTGGGGCTCTTGGTTGTAAATATCCTAACAATTGTCCTGATCTTCCTTTTAGGAAGGCGGCTATTTGACTCTACAGTAGCCTTGGTCGCAAGCGCCAGCTTTGCTGTGCTCTCATTCTCGCAGCCTACTCAAGGTATCTTTGCCAACTGCGAACATTTTGTCATACTGCCGGCCTTGGGCGGGATACTACTGATGCTAAAAGCTCTTGACCCTGTCCGACCTCGTAGGTCGGATTTAAATCCGACCTACGAGGTCTTCTGTAGCGGCATATTATTAGGCCTGGCCTTTACCATTAAACATCAGGCTGTATTTTTTCCTGCATTCGGAATTCTATACATCTTATTTAAATCTTCGAGAGATAACTGCACAGCAAGATGCGGGGTATTTCTGCTCGGGGTATTTACCATGACTGGCATAGCCTGGCTCATCCATGCCTCATCAGGCATCTTTGGCGATTTCTGGTTTTGGAACTTTACATATCCGACTTCTGTAATGGAACACATGCCTCTTTCAGCAGGCCTTGGGATATTTCTAAAAAGATTTGGCCAGATTCTACGGCCGACTGTCCTGCTCTGGGCCCTGGCAGGGATTGGAATAAGCGCTCTTCTTTGGGACAAAAGACTGCGGCCAAAAATCCCTTTTGTCTCAGGCCTTTTCATGTTTTCATTTTTCTCAATCTGTCCTGGTCTTTATTTTCGGCCGCATTATTTTATTCTCCTACTCCCTGCAGTCGCGCTCCTTGCAGGCATTGGCGTAAGTTCGACTTTCCGTCTCTTTACAAAAAAAAGGGTGCTGGTTTTGATAACTGTCATAGCCTTGTGTTCGCCCATCTTTGCGCAAAGAGAGTTTCTATTTCAGCTAACTCCTAAGATGTTAAATCGCGTGAGCTTTGGCCCTAATCCATTTCCAGAATCATTGGAGGTTGCTAAATATATTAAAAAACACTCCTCAGAAAATGACACTATCGCTGTGTTAGGCTCTGAACCGCAGATATATTTTTATGCACAGAGGTTCTCTGCCACTGGATACATCTTCACATCCCACCTGATGGAAAGGACTGAATACGCGCTGAAATTCCAGGAAGAGATGATAAGTGATATTGAACGTTCGCAGCCCAAATTTTTGATCTTTGTAAACGTCCCTTTTTCATGGATAAAGATGCCAGGAACAAAAGAATCTATATCCACATGGTTTAATCAGTATTGCAGAAAAAATTATGAGCGGGTCGGCCTAGTTGACATGATCTCACCGCGCGTGACAAACTATCACTGGGATGAGGAGTCTATTGGACGCTCTCCAGAGGGATCCATGCATCTAAGTATTTTTAAGAGGAAATTTGACTAGAATAGTTTCAGTCCTAAGGTATGTCTTTCGCCGTTCTGTTCCAGGATCACACTTGTCTTTGTAATCTCAACTACCTTCAGGTCACCAAGCTTGTCTCCTACTTTTACGACATCGTCATTAATAATGGCGAGTGGATTATCTTTATCCCACATAATGCCATTCACAACCAGTCCTTCAAATTCAATATCCTCAGGGGTATTTGCTCCTGATGAAAATGGATCCCTTCCCCAGCCTTGCTTTATAGTAGATTCTTCTATTTCAGGGGCTTCAAAAGAGATAGGCACTGACATAGAAGATGTAATAGCTGCGCCACTCTTGGCCATGGACCGCTTTTTTGCCTGAATCTTCTGCACATTGCCGAGAACCAGGAATATCAAAAATATAACACCAATCCCGGTTATTGTAAGTTCTATTCTTTCTTTTTTGCCTAGATTCTTTAACATATCATTTTCCTAATATATACGCGGACAAATCTATCTCTGCTTCTACCCATGGAGACATATCTTCATTTCTCTCTATGCTAACCTCGTCTATAGAAACCATTGGGGACTTATTTGTCTCGAGGCTCATAAGGAATTCTCCTAAATTTATATATCTGGACCTGACGTTTAAGGTAAGCGGCATGCATTTACAGAAATAATCTGCGATCCTAAGTTCTCCTCCTTCATGATCTCGATAAATCTCAAAATTCTCTGGCTTTAAAGAAACTACGTTCACCCTAAATCGCTTTGCCTCCCTATTTAACTCCTTTATTATATCCGAAACCCCTTTTTCAAAAGGAAACGCGCTCTCGAGCAAGGCCATCTTCCTGCGCATATCTACGATATTATCCTGCATATCTTCTTGCCCGCCTATAAAATCATAAAGCTCATCTATTTCCCCTTTTGCCTCTTTATGACTAGCGCTCAATCTTTTTACTTCTCTGTGTTTTGGCAGATATATAAACTGCAGCACTATCACTGCCACGAGTAAAGATATAGCGCCCGTTACAATATCTTTTCTATTTTTTATGTCAAACTTTATATTCATACTCATTCGAGATTACACCTTATTTCAAAATCCAGTGCGCCTTTAGGGAGATCCTCATCCTTTTCACTGAATACCAGCTTTACCTTTTCAAACATAGGCGAGGCCTCAAGCTTAGACATGAATTCGCTCAATTCCTCTCCCTTTAAGACAACGCCTGAAAACTCCATATGCGGCTCTGTATCCTTTATAAGCAGACTATCCAAGACCGCTGAAGACACCATGAGATTGCTCAGTTCCCTCATTGTCTTTCCTGTCTCTATGGTGCTAGAAGAAATAGTAGCTACAGCAGAGCCAAGGATAACCATCTTATCCTTGATTGTCCTTATCTCACCTACGGTCTCTAGATGCTGATTATAGATCTCTAATTCCTTTTTTAAATTAACTGACCTGGCTGCCAATATTCCATATGAAAACAAAAATATAAGGCCCAGAGAAATTGAAATCATCCTCAGGGAAATCTTTTTCAGTTCCCTGCCTTTTTCCTCCTTGAATCTCCCTGGCAGCATGTTTATACCATCATCTCTCATTAAGCCTAAGCCAACAGCCTCTGCGATTTCAGGAAGCGGATCCAGGATCTCGATCTCCGTCTCTTTGGATAGATATTGCTTTAAACCTTTTAATCTTGCGCCGCCGCCTGCGAGTATTATCTTTTTGATAGGCTCGGCTCCGAACTGATGCTCGCAATATTCAAAAGACCTCTTTATCTGAGTAACGAGTCTCTCTAAAACTGGCCTCATCATTGACAAGATCCTCATATCATCTGAGACACCCTGCTCGCGCTTTATTTTCTCTGCCTCCTCTTTTGAAAGCTCTATCTTACCCTTATCTGAAAGTAGCGTCCCTGTCATTGCATTAGTAATGGTGTCACCGCCTATAGCCACATCCCTTGTAAAAGAAAGTTTCCTCTTTTCAACAATAGATATCCTCGTACTAGTGCTTCCTATATCTACGATAGCAGCTGTTTCATCAAGAGATACTATGTTCTGGGAATTTATATAACTGGTGAGTGCAAATTCAGTAGGGATAATACTCTGTACATTTAGACCTAGAGCCTTTAACTCTTTAACCTTTGTTTCAGCATCCTTTTCATTGTATACTACTGCGATTACATCTATCTTCTTAGAGCCGTCCTGTGATTCTTTCTCTCCTATGATGCTAAATTTTATCTCTGAAGTGTCAATATCTGCGTTGATTTGTTCTTTTAGCTCCCACTTTAGGGCCTCTTTTATTTCTTCGACAGGCATAGAGTGCATGCTTACTCGTTTTATTATCAATGCCTCTGGGCTAAAATTTATAGCTATTCTCTCATCATCACCTATATTAAGCTGCGTAACCAAATCCTTAAGTGCAGCCTTTTCTTTTATTAAGGTATCTTTAAGGGGGATCTCTTTTATGCCATGCCTGATTCTTGCAGCCCTGAAAGAGTCTGTACCTAAATCCAGTCCGATAACACTTCCAGACTTTGCCTTTAGACCTATGTCTGAAAGTATAGATTCACTCTCTTTTTTAAGCTGACCTAAAATATCTTTCATATCTTTGTAAGTATACCATAACTATTTTATAACTACAATATCTATGGTGTAGACTCATTCCAGTCCCGCTGGAGTATGGCTATAATCTCTCCAGTAGCTGTATAGGTAAACCCTGGAGTCATGGGTGAAAATATCTCTTCGTCATAATTAAATGTAATACCTATGCCATCTTTTATGTCTATGTTTTGATCTGCTAACATTGTACCATTGAATGTGCTGTTTCTTACATAGTCAAAATTGATACTGCCACCCGCTACGATTAAACCATTAATCGTGCTATTTTGTAAACCGATCCTCGATGCAGGAGACCCTGTACCAGTACTCGAAATACCGGATTGAGTAGCAAGTGCAGGATAATTATTAGCAGGGTTTATTTGCACATCATCCGCGCTATAATCAAAAGCAATAGCGCCTTCAGCAATAATTGAGCCATTTATAATGGCATTATCACCAATATCAACACTCTTTGTTGTATACCATACGCCAGTATATGTGCCAGCTGCAAATGTAAGAGTTGATGTGGAATATTGGTCTGCATCCTGGGCAAGGGTTTTATAGTAATCATAATCCAAGTCTGGATTAACCTTATCTATGCCTTCGGTTACATCCCCATTGATCGTCATGTCACCATAGTTTAACACCTGGACACTACAGCTTAGATTACCATTTATAGTTCCGCTAGAACTATCAAGATCAACAGTAGATCCATCAGCATGTATGCCGCGGTCTAAAAGAGCTGATGTCAGGGCAACGCCTTCTACTATCTCTCTAGTTGTTGAATCTACTGTAGCAGTTGATGTAAGGGTGTACACACTTGTAGGCGCAGCATATGTGGAAGTCACTATATAGCTTCCTTCTCCAAAGCTCTTGGTTAAATCAGGGTGATTATCTGGATCATATGTCTCATGGTAGAGTAATAATATATAGTGTTCAATGCCTGCCTCAGCTATATACAATGCCTGCTGTGCCTGCATGTCAATTACAGACGCATAAGTGCCTGTAGACATCATATTCGCGATCACCAGCGCCAGCGTCGCTATTATCAGCATTATGATGACTACGGCTATGAGAGAAATACCTTTATTGTTAGAAATTCCTCGGCACGCTGTCTGCTTGTAAATATACATCTTCTCCGCCAGTCGTAAGTGTCAGGTTTATCCTGACCCTTCTTATGTTAGTGTCAGTGCCCACAGTAGGTGTAATTGATGTTGCATCAGAGGCACAGGAGCTAAAATATGTAAACGCGAGACTTGAGACATTTTCTGCGAGCATGTTTGCTGTAGCATCAGCCGTTCTATTTAGATCAGTGCTGCTCAAACTATAGGTAATATCCACGCCATCTTCATCTGTAAATCGAAATTGCGAAGATGAAGCTGTTGTAACGCTATCGTCACTATCTGCCTCTCTAATCTCGCGCACCATCCTGTTTAGAGCAAGCCGACCGTCCCACAACATGTCACTCCTATTAAACTTAAATGTCCATGCATCCACTGTAGTAAGCATGATAAATCCCACCATGCCAGCCACAACGCCAATGATCATTATAACTATTATGAGTTCAATTAAGGTAAACCCAGATTTATTCATCAGTAATTCGTCACTATTGTCTTTAAATTAATATCGCCGACAATCGCATTTGTCACCCGCACTTCGATCTGCTTATAGTTTGTCATGGTCGCATCATCTGCAATAGCTATAGGCACTGCATCCACTCTTACCTGCCAGGAATAATTGCTAAAATTACCACTAAAGGCCTCAGCTGCATCCCTATTCTCATCAGCAACACTTGCAAAGTCCAGACCCAGCATTCTTTCCATCTCACCCTTGGCTAAGCTCGTAGTAATTGCCATTGTCTCGTCGCGAGTCGCATTCGTAAACACACCTATCACAACAGCCACTAACCCCAGAAAGGCAATGCCGATTATGAGGATGGATATAATTGTTTCTATTAAAGTGAAACCCTTCATTTCGACCTCGTTAAATTACAATAGACAATAATTAAAACTCTAAATACTAAACTCTAAATCCTAAACAAACTCAAAATACAAAATTCAAATGTTCAAAACTGTAATTTTGAGTTTTGGATTTGGGATTTTGGATTTGTTTAGAGTTTAGGATTTCGGATTTAGGATTTTTCATTGTATACTCACCTTACCCGTCGCTGGTTCGATTCTTACTGTCTTGGAATTGGTTCCGTCTGATAGAGTTGCTATGCCCTCGCTTGAGAGTGCCACGCCATTTCCATCATAAGGCCCACCAATAGAATCAAACTCTACTGCGTCATCAAAATCTGTACTAGTTATCACTATCTCGTTAAATTCTCTCATTTCATCAAACTCCACCTCTAAATCGCCCTGTGTATGCGGATCTGTTGCCTTAGTAGCTGTGCTCACCCTGTAACCAAAATACGCTTCATCAGCAGTGTCAAACGAAATCCCAAACCTCACCTGTTCAGCCATTGCCATCTGCTGCATGTATCGCAGATCTAAGGCCAGCTTCTGACATGCTGCCTCGAGCCTAACAGGACCCTTTGCCGTACCACTCACAAGCACACCTACCACCAGTATGCCCACCAGCACCATTATCATCACCAGCTCTATTAGCGTAAATCCTTTCATAATATACCTAAACCTTACCCTATGCCCCTAAAAAAGTCAACCTACCCCCTTAACTTTACATTTAAAGCAAGACCTTAAATGTAAAGTTAACAAGATAAGAATTGTTAACAGTGTTATTATTGCTCCTATCTTAAATGAAAACGGATCATATATGAATTTTACGATATGCTTGCCTGGTTCAAGTCGCACAGCACGCAGAACATAGTCTGCCCTGTAGATCTTTACCTCTTCACCATCCACATATGCCTTCCATCCCGGATAATACGAATCACTCAATACAAGAAACCGCGGCCCATCCACCTCAGCCTCTATAATAACCTGATTAGCCTTGTAATCCAGAATCCTAATCTTTCCTTGTCCCTTGTCCCATGTCCCTTGTCCCTCCTCAAGAATTACCTCCGCCGAAGGCTCAAAGTCCTTGCTCGTCAGTTTCTCCAGGATCTCTTTTTCGTCTTTAATAACGACTGCTTTATCCACGAGGAATGCACGCGGCAAAACGTTTTTATTCTCGTAAATATTTATCTTCCCGCCCTTCTCGACTAGATTGTATCCCTCTGCGTTAAACTCCTTTGGCGAGATTACGTATTTTACATTCAAGAGGTCTAACAGGTTTGACTCGTCAGGCAGTTTCTGTCTTACTATTTCTACCATGAGATCTTCATGGCGTTCGTTATAAAGCGAGCCATAGCCATACGCATCATAGATCCCGAAACCCACGCCCCTATTTGAAACCATTCTGTTCTTAAGGCTATGCACGCCCTCAAAATAATCCCTTTCCGGGACATACATATTCTGCGATAACGTCGCAGGTGAATCAAATATCCTGAAAAGACCCTTATCCTTTTTTAAAAATTCAATGGTCTTGCCTGGTTTAAGAAATTCGTCAATATCCATGTTCAAATACACGACTGTATTTCCTGTAAAGATATCCATCAATAATATTAAGGTTAGAATGGGAAGCGCAAGATTCAACTTTATCTTTCTCTGTGATGGCAAAAACATCACCAGGAATAAAAGCATCAGAATGCCAAAACCCCTCTTTATATTCCAAAGCGCTGTATAGAGAAGCTGCCTGAGCTCTTCTTTTGTGTCAATAAAGCTCAATACATCGCTATAGAAAAAATTATAGATCTTTGTAAAATTTAGATTTATCAATAGATAAAATATTGACGATATAAATCCTACTACAAGCCCTGCCTTTAGAAATCTCTTAAGCGCTGCGCTCTCTAAAACATTCTTTCTATAATAATCCAATCCCATGCCTGCAAGCACTGCCAGAGAAAACGTCACCATGAAAAAGAATTTTATGGGATAACGTGACAAACTAAAACCTGGCATTAGCCTATACAATAAATAATATATTGGTGTATACTTCCCAAACGAAAGCACCAGGCCCAGCACAAGGATGTAAAAAAAGGCCTTTCTTCTCTTTGTCGTGTCGAATTTTAATGAAATAAAGGCAAATATTAGACTCGACAGGCCCATATAATAAACCATGAGCCAACTCTGTCGCGTCCAATAATCCTTATAGAGGTAATCTGTTTCACTTAGATAGGGTACAAGAAGATCAAGAAGCGCATAAGGAGGAAGCGACCACATGGCTGCCTCACTAAAATCCATGCTTGACCGCGAAGAATGAAATAAGAATTCAAAGAATGGCAAAATCTGGAAGCACGTAAGTCCAACAGCTATCAGCAAAGCTAGTAGCAGAGCTTTCAATCTTTGGCTGATTAGGGGGGTCGGGGTGTTCTGCAAATGGGAGGATCCACACCGGGCGGAGGGGCCCATTTGTAGAATACCCCGACCCCCCAACAACACGAGTATTAAAATCGTGCCAACCAGTATTGCTGGCTCGCCGCCGCCTAAGACCATTAGTGTTAGAGAAATGCCAGTAAATATGGAATTTTTAAGCCAATCTTTTTTTAATGCTCTGTCGTAAAATAAAATTACAAGCGGTAACCATACAACTGAACCAAGTGAGGCTAACAGATTTATAACAGAAATAATGTACCCGCTTACCATAAATACCGACGCTGACAAGAATGCCGCATATCTAGAGTGATTCCAATGTCTCATTAAAAGATATGTAAAGACGCCTGCCAAAAATACGTGGAATATTATGAAATAATTGAAGGCCTTTACAAAAGGAAATAGCAAATAGATTATGCTGAGTGGATAAAATACAGAGGTCTGAAATTCTGCCAGATGCGGACTGCCGCAGTGAATATACGGATTCCAGAGCGGGATCTGTCCGAGTTTGAACTGTGTTATACTAAATTCTCTTAAGGGATAGAAAAACCTCAGAAGGTCGCGATGAACAAATATCTTGTTCCCAAAAAATATGTCAGAAAAAAATAGAACTGTAAATGCTGCTAAAATAAAAATGGGGATGGTTTCTTTTATCCATCCCCATTTATTCGTATTCATCTTTATGTTACCAGGCCGACGTATCTTCTGTGCCGTCAGAATACGCACCTGCTAAGCCAGAAGCAGATATATACCACCATCCATCTGCAGATGTTGCTGTACCGCCGGGTGCAGCCAGCACCTCATCTACAGACGTAGAATCATTCATTTTATTCGTCGGGATGCGCTCATCTGCAAACAAATCAGTTGTAATATTAGAAGGGAATGATGCTGTGCCAGATGTAGCAGTCTTTGCATACTCAATAGCGATTACTGAGCGAACTGCACCAAGCCCGCTCTTTGCAGCACCCACCTTTGCCTCACCAGTCAGGTCCACAAATTTAGGTATAGCGATTGCAGAGAGTATACCGAGTATGACAATTACCATGACAAGCTCAATAAGCGTAAAACCCCTGCTAGCCCTTAACTTCATTGTAACCTCCTTTTTATTGTTCCAGTCTTCTCATCATATACAATTCTAATGATAATTTGATGTTTGTCAATTGATTTTCCAGCATAACCTTTCTTGAGATAATAAATCCTAAACATGAGCCCCGGTTTTATACAAATAATACGCAACAAAAAGTATTGTCAAGCCTGAAAATACAAGACACAGCCCAATACCTTGACTATATTGACAGATAAAATTATCTACATTGCTCATCATTTTACTGACTTTCATATTCAGGTTTCTTACAGTCTTTGGCGATACTAGTAAAAGCGTGCCAAAGATCAGTGCAATTATTCCCGAGATTATTAGAAAAGTCATATAGCCCTCCTTCTTAATGTCTAAACACTGATATCAGACTCCACATTGGCAGGAATATTGCCAGCGCCAAAATCAAAACCAGGATCCCCATAACAAATATCAGAATCGGCTCTATGAGAACTGTCAGGTTTTTGACAGTATAGCTTATCTGTGCATCGTAATAATCCGAGACCCTTATGAGTAATTCGTCTATTTTTCCTGTTTCCTCTCCGATCTTTACCATCTGTAGGACTATGCTAGGAAAAAGTCCGCTCACCTTCATTGACGCTGCCATGCCTTCGCCCTCACTGATACCATTTGTAATATTCTCGATGGAATTTGCAATAATCCTATTTCCAACAGCACCCTTTACGATTTCCAGCGTATTTATAATAGGTATGCCGCTTGCAGACAAAACAGCTGTCATCCTGCAGAAGCGCGACATCGCAATCTTTAGATTCAAAGGGCCAAAGACAGGTATTTTTAATTTAACTGTATCCCATAAAGTCCGGCCAAAAGGCATATTGACAAAATATCTGAATGCTATAATCAATGCAAAAAGAGCCACGATTACAAGGGGCCAGTAATTCACTAATATATGATTCATACCTAAAAGCATTCTTGTGGGAAGCGGCAGGGTAGTATTAAACCTTGCAAAAACAGCGCTAAACTTAGGTATAATAAACATGACTGCCAAAGGAAATGCAATAGCGATACTCACTATAACCAGCAATGGATAGCGCGTTGCCTGCTTTATCTTCATCCTCAGGTCCAGTTCGTACTCGAGAAAACTTGCAAGCCTATCCAGGACACTTTCGAGTATGCCTGCTGCTTCGCCAGCGCGCATCATATTCATATAGATCTCAGAGAATACGCTGGGAAATTTTGACATAGAATCCGAAAGGCCCTTTCCAGCTTCTATGTCGCGGGCAACTTCACCAATGATCTTCTTGAAATATGCGTTACTGCTTTGCTCAGCAATAGATTCTAAGCTGACAAGGATGGGCACACCTGCGCGCTGCAGAGTCATGAGCTGGCGTGTAAAGATAATGAGCTCCTCTAGATTTACTCTGCGAAAAAATCTTTCAAGGGGATTAAACTTTTTTAAAGAAGGTCCGGCCTTTTCTATCGAGGTGGGTGCATAGCCCATGCGCCTAAAATGCACTGCCACTGTCTCTTTAGACTCGCCTTCTATCGTGCCTGTGGAGGCCCGGCCATACTTGTCTCGGATTTTGTATTTAAAATTAGCCATATATCCTCTACTCTAAATCCTAAATTCTAAACCCTAAACTCTAAACAAACCCTAAATCACAAACACAAAACTTAAAACAGCATAGTTTGGGATTTTGAGTTTAGAGTTTGTTTAGGATTTAGAGTTTAGTGTTTAGAGTTTTACTCCTCCTGTGTTGCTTTTATAACTTCGTCCGCAGTGGTAATGCCTCTTGTTGCCTTGTCTAGGCCATCGCTGCGCAAAGTCTTCATGCCTGTCTCAATGGTCTTTTTCTTTATGACATCGCTTGAGGCCTTAGCTACAATAAGCTTTTTAATATTCTCATCCATGACTAATAACTCAAATATCCCAATCCTTCCTTTATATCCAGTATTCTTACAGGCATTGCAACCTTTGCCCTTGAATAACTTCTTTATCTTCTCAACTATGCCCAAGCCTCTTGTAATCTCTTCTGGAGGTTCATAAGACTGTTTACACTTCTCACAAATCACTCTTACAAGCCTCTGCGCCAAGATACCTATGACTGAACTCGAGATCAAAAATGGCTCCATTCCCATATCTACGAGCCGTGTCAATGCACCTGCAGCATCATTTGTATGAAGTGTGCTAAAAACCAGGTGTCCTGTCATTGCTGCCTGCACAGCAATCTCTGCTGTTTCTTTATCGCGTATCTCTCCTACCATTATTATGTCAGGGTCTTGTCTAAGAATCGAGCGAAGACCTGATGCAAAGGTAAGGCCCGCCTTTACATTTACCTGAGACTGTCTGATCCTGCCCAGATGATATTCTACTGGATCCTCCACAGTAATAATATTTTTCTCTTCTGAATCAATTGTAGAGAGCGCTGAATAAAGTGTGGTGGTCTTACCACTGCCAGTAGGCCCTGTTACCAGGATTATGCCGTGCGGCCGCTTTATTAATGTCTCGAACTGCTTCTTCATATCCTTAGAAAAACCAAGCTTATCTAGATCAACCAAAACAGAACCTTTATCCAAAATCCTTATTACAATATTCTCACCATATATAGTAGGAAATGTTGACACCCTGAGATCCACGTTCCTATTTTCCACCTTTATATTAAAGCGTCCATCCTGAGGTTTTCTCTTCTCAGCTATGTCGATCCTGGAAAGTATCTTTATTCTGGAAAGAAGCGCTGATTCCAAATGCTTTGGCGGTGAAAACATCTCATGCAACACACCATCTACCCTAAAGCGCACCTTCAGGCTGTCCTCCTCTGGCTCTACATGTATGTCGCTCGCCCTATCCTTTACTGCCTGCATGATTATAAGATTCACAAGCTTTATTACAGGTGCCTCTTCTGCCAATTCAGCAAGTTTCTTTGAATCTATCTCGACGTGCGGACCTTTTTTCTTTTTGCCTTTATCAATATCTTTTATCACGTCATCTACTGAACCTGTTACACCATAATATTGGTCTATTGCATTTAAGATGCTGGTCTGACTGGCCAACACAGGCTCTATTTCACACTTGGATCTACGTGCCAAATCATCTATGGCCATAATATCCTTTGGATCTGACATGGCTACTGTAAGGCTAGTCCCTATTTTAAAAGTGGGGATAGCCTTGTGTTTACGCGCCACACTTTCAGGAATAAGCTTTAGGATTCCAGCATCCACTAAATAATTATTAAGGTCAATGTATGGCATTCCTAAGATCTCTGAGAGCGCCTGAGTGTAATCATCTTCACCAACAATACCTGAACGCAATAAAATCTTGCCCAAGGCAATGCCCTTTTTCTTAGAATCCTCTTTTGCCTTTTTAAGCTGCTCCTGTGTAAGGAGAGAACGCTCTAACAAAATCTCTTCTACGGTCTTCTTCGCCATTATTGCTCCTTATATATAGATTGCTTCGTCGCTACGCTCCTCGCAATGACATGTCATTGCGAGCGAAGCGAAGCAATCTCAAACCGTACGTATATCCTTCGGCAGGGTGAACGAGAATTTCGAACCTCTACCTACTCTACTATTCACCCAGATCCGGCCTCTATGTGCCTCGACTATCTCTTTTGTAATCGGCAGACCTAAACCAGTGCTTTTCATACCACTAGATTTTGCCTTACTAACTGTGTAAAACTTATCAAATACCTTATTGAGGTCTTTCTCTGCTATGCCAGGACCGTTATCTGTTACACTCACCTCTACAAATTTTCCTAGATCTTCCAATTCTATATTAATTATACCATTATTCTGTGTAAACTTGATGGCGTTTCCTATGAGATTCCGGGAATGGGAAGAGACATCCTATACCCCTCTTTAAGGGGTTAAGGTTAAAGAA
>CAZWYD010000006.1:0-29852 GCA_964637815.1 uncultured Planctomycetia bacterium | reverse complement strand
CAGAAAAAGAGGTTGTGGTATAATCTCTACTAAGTCAATCAGGATTATAGAGATTAGGAGGTAGCGAATGAAAGTTAGCTATAAAGGTGATTATGCATTAAAGGCTATGCTTGAACTCGCGCTTAATTATAATAAAGGCGTTGTTTCAATACAAGAACTTGCTAAAAAAGGTGACATACCAGATAAATTTTTAGAACAGGTGCTTTTGACTTTGAAAAAAGGCGGGTTTGTGGATTCAAAGCGCGGTGTAAGCGGAGGCTATATGTTAGCCAAGCCACCTGAAGGAATCACAATAGGAGAGGTGGTTAGATTTCTTGAAGGCCCTATAGAGCCTATTGCATGTGCAGGAAAGAAGAAGTACGAAGAATGCAAGGATTTTAAGGATTGCATATTTAAAGATATATGGAACCAGATCTATACAGCAACGTCTTTAATCGTAGATACTATTACTTTTGCTGAGCTAGTTAGAAGGGTTGAGGCAAGGAAACAAGAAAAGACGCCCTTAACGTATAGCATTTAAGAGGAGATTGAATCATGTCAAAAATCTATAATAATATAATCGAGACTATCGGAAATACGCCCCTTGTCAGATTAAATAAGATCACAAAAGATTCTGGAGCCCAGATCCTTGCTAAACTCGAGTCATTTAATCCTGCAGGGAGCGTAAAGGATAGAATCGCATCTTCCATGATAAAGGACGCAGAAGAAAAGGGCCTTCTGAAGCCAGGCGGTACAATAATTGAACCTACAAGCGGAAACACTGGAATCGGCCTTGCATTTATTGCATCGGCCAAAGGCTACAAGCTCATTATTACCATGCCTGATACAATGAGTGTCGAGCGTCGTAATCTCTTAGAGCTATTTGGTGCTGAAATTGTGCTTACTCCAGGAGAAAAGGGCATGAAAGGCGCTATTGAAAAGGCAGAAGAGCTCACTAAAAAGACCAAAGGAGCATTTATGCCGCAGCAGTTCAAAAATCCTGCAAATCCAAAGATCCACAGAGAAACTACTGCAGAGGAGATCTGGAATGATACAGATGGGAAAGTAGATATTCTTATTAGCGGCGTAGGAACAGGCGGTACGCTGACAGGCGTTTCTCAGATTATCAAGGATAGAAAAAAGGATTTTAGAGTGGTGGCTGTTGAACCATCTGATTCACCTGTTATTTCAGGCGGGAACCCAGGCCCTCACAAGATTCAAGGCATAGGCGCTGGTTTTATACCAGATGTCCTGGATAAGAGTTTAATAGATGAGGTGGTCAAAGTTAATAATGATGATGCATTTTCTGCTGCGAGAAGCCTGGCAAAGCAAGAAGGTATTTTAGCAGGCATATCAAGCGGTGCAGCCTTGTACGCAGCATTGCAAATAGGTAGCCGTCCAGAGAATAAAGGTAAAATAATCGTAGTTATATTACCTGATACAGGAGAGAGGTATATTAGCACGGCTTTGTTTAAGGATTAATTCACTAAAATAAAAAATTGGAGGTGTAGAAAATGGCAAAGACGATTAAAGAGATCAATGAAAAGATCAAACAAGGCAAAGCTGTAGTGGTTACAGCTGAGGAGATAATCGACCTTGTGGAAAAAGATGGTTTAAAAAAGACAGCTGAGAGAGTGGATGTTGTAACCACTGGTACGTTTGGCCCTATGTGTTCTTCAGGTGCATACTTTAATATAGGTCATGCAAAGCCCAGGATAAAACTCGGTGGAGGCAAGGTTACCTTAAATGATGTACCAGCATATGCAGGATTTGCAGCAGTTGATCTATTTTTAGGCGCGACAGGTATGCCTGATGATGATCCTAGGAACAAGGTTTATCCAGGAGAGTTTAAATATGGCGGTGCTCATGTAATAGAGGAGCTTGTTGCAGGAAAGGATATCAAGCTTTCCGCTACCGCATATGGCACAGATTGTTATCCGCGTAAGAAACTTGACACCCTGATAAACATAAAAGACCTGAACGAGGCAGTTCTTTTCAATATGAGGAATGTCTATCAGAATTATAACTGTGCAGTGAATCTTTCTGACAGGATGATTTACACTTACATGGGTAGTTTGCGTCCACAGCTCGGGAATGCCTATTATTGCTCAGCAGGTCAGCTTTCACCGCTCCTGAACGATCCGCATTATAAGACCTTGGGCATTGGTACAAAGATCTTTCTTGGAGGTGGAGAAGGTTATATTGCATGGCAGGGCACACAGCATGCGCCTACAGTAAAGCGCAAAGCAACAGGTATCCCACAGGCACCAGCAGGCACTTTGGCTGTGATAGGTGATTTAAAAGGCATGTCGCCAGAGCATTTGGTTGGTACGACGTTCCAGGGTTATGGTGTTACGCTAACTGTGGGCATAGGCGTGCCTATTCCTATATTGAATGAAGAGATCTGTAAATTTACTGCAGTGAAGGATGAAGAGATCTGGACGCAGATAGTTGACTATAGCGATGCCTATCCTAACTGTAAGCCAGGGAGTCTGGGCGAGGTAAACTATACCCAGCTTAAGAGCGGGACAATCAAGGTTAAAGGCAAAGATGTGCCAACAGGTGCACTCTCCAGTTATCCAAAGGCAGTGGAGATAGCTGAGACTCTTAAGAGTTGGATCAAAAAAGGCGACTTCCTTTTGACAGAGCCAGTTGCGCCCATACCAGGGGCAGAGAGCGGAGTCACTTTTAAGTCCTTGAAAGAGAGGCCAATAGAATAAAGGATTGTTGATAACCTGTGGATAATGTGGGTACGTGAGGTACAAAAAACTTATAATTTTGTACCTCATGTACCTCTTAGAAAGGAGCCATTATGCGAGAAAAAGTTGAGAAGGCAATAGAGAAGATAAGGCCATTTTTACAGCGCGATGGCGGAGATATTGAATTAGTTGACATAGTGGATAATGTAGTAAAGGTCAGGTTAAAAGGCGCGTGCATGGGCTGCCCTATGTCGCAGATAACCTTGAAGCAAGGCGTTGAAAAGGCATTAAAAAAAGACGTACCGGAAATTGAAAAAGTAGAGGCAGTTGATTGAAAATCCCGTCATCCAGTATTCCAAGGATAGCGCTCTACTATAGAGCGCTTCTATCACTAAAAGACACGCCTATAATATCCTCACAGGAATTAGCCACTCTCACAGAATGCAGTGCCGCGCAGATCAGGAAAGACCTTACGTATTTTGGCCAGTTCGGAAGGCCTGGAAGCGGCTACAACACTGAGGCATTAAAGCTAGAATTAAAAAAGATACTTGGCATAGACAGGGCCTGGGATGTTGTGCTTGTAGGAGTAGGCAATCTGGGCTCCGCGCTTTTAGCATATAGGGGGTTTAAGAGCCAGGGTTTTAATATACAATACGCGTTTGATAATGATAAAAAAAAGGTGAACAAGGTAAAAGAAGGTGTTAAAATAAAAGATATAAGCGAGCTGGACAAAATTGTAAAGTCTAAAGATATTAATATGGCGATCGTAGCTGTGCCGCAAGAAGTCGCGCAAAGCGCTATTGATAAATTGGTCTCCTCGGGCATAAAAGCTATCTTTAATTTCGCGCCTATCAGGCCCAAGGCGCCAAAAGACATAGAGGTATTAAATGTGGATCTCTCGATGGAAATGGAAAGATTGACATATTTTTTAAGGAGTAGCGCAAGATGAAGATTTTTGTCGTAGCTGTGTTCTTGCTTACGTATGCCGCAATAATTTTATTTAATCGCAGGCTTAATCCCTTAGTGTCAGTATTTAGCGGCATTGCGATCCTTTTAGTCTTTCAGGCGATTAGCGTAAAGGACGCGTTTTTAAGCATAAATTTCAACGTGCTTGGCGTATTTCTCGGCACAATGATACTTTCAGGTCTTTTTATCTATTCCAATGTACCTGGATTTTTGGCATCGCGCCTTGTTGGTAAGTCTAAGAATGTTGGCGCAGCAATTTTATTTTTGTGTCTCCTAGCCGGTTTTATATCCAGTTTTACAGAAAATGTAGCAACTGTTTTAATAGTAGCGCCTATTGCCTTTGAGGTCGCAAAGAAGCTAAAGGCAAATCCTATCCCATTTCTTATAGGCATAGCCATAAGCTCAAATCTCCAGGGCTCAGCCACAATGATAGGCGATTCACCCAGCATAGTCTTAGCAATGTCTCACCGCATGAACTTCATGGACTTTTTCTGGATGAAGGGAAAGCCTGGCATAGCATTTGCAGTTGAAATAGGAGCAATTGCCTCATTCATAGTCTTATATCTACTCTTCAGGAAGTACAAACAAGGCGTCCAGAAGATAGAAGAGATAAAGATCAAGACATGGGTACCGACTATCTTAATGACGCTGATGATCATCTCGCTTGGCGCGTCAAGTTTTATCCAGAATAAGCCTTATTACAGTATTGCGCTTATATGTTTATTCTTCGGAGGCATTGGCCTTTTATGGCATAAGCTTTTTGCAAAAGAACAGTTTTCTTTCACAAAAAACATAGACTGGCGCACCTTTTTTTTCTTGATAGGCGTATTTGTTCTTATAGGAGCGCTTTCCCGCGTAGGCTTGATTCAGGATATAGCAGGATTTATATCAGGCCTGACAAACGGCAATATCTTTTTGACATTCACTCTGATCGTATGGATCTCAGTCTTGTGCTCTGCCTTTATCGATAATATTCCCTATGTTATTGCAATGATACCTGTTGCCAATATCCTTGCGCTCAATACAGGCGCAAGGCCAGAACTATTCCTATTCGGCCTATTAATAGGCGCTACATTAGGAGGCAATATAACCCCTATAGGCGCCTCAGCCAACATAGTCTCAATAGGCATGCTCAGGGACAGGGGATACAAGGTCTCATTTGGCGAATTCCTAAAGATCGGCCTACCATTCACTCTAGCCGCAGTTACATCAGCCTACATTTTCCTATACCTAACCTGGCGTTAACTTTACATTTAAGGTCTTGCTTTAAATGTAAAGTTATTTATATTGACAATATAGGGGGAATGTGTTAAAATGTTTATAAATCTATTATAATAACGCATAGTTAGCGTCTGGATAAAGTAAACCGTGGATCCTGACAAGCTTACAAGGCCGCGTTGTCTTATCTGACAGCCCGGTCTTTTTTTATGAAAAAACTCACCTCAATCCTAATCTTAATAATCCTCCTAACCCAACAGCCAGGCTATGCGCAGGGTCTGCGCAATCCGCTGGGTGGGGGATCTGGCAGGATTGAGAAGGCTTGTCAGAAAGTAAACGCAGCTTCAAATGACAGCCTGAAGTTTCAGGGGGATTTTTTACCGACAAAGCAAAGCCTTCGTATGATTAAGGTGCTTGCTGAAAATGGGTATTTGAAAAAAGTTTTTACTGTAGAGAATTATAGGGCTGTTACAGAGGGAAAGGCGCCCGAGGGGCGTATATACGATGCTCTTGAACAAAGGTGCATAGAGAAAGTTAGTAGTGGCAAATATAAGTTAACCGAAGAAGTTATTGACCTATTCAAGGTCTTCTCAGAAATCAATGAATCCCTAGATGTTTTGATCAATAGCCACGTAAATATTGTAAAGTATATCAACTTACTAAAGATATTTTCTCTTATCGACCAGGATGATTACTATCCAAGACATAATTTTGAAAAACTGTGTGAGAAGGTGACAAGCGAAAACTATTCTGGGGGTGACCATACTCTATTTTTGACTTGGGCGATAGATCCAAAGAATGAACATATGAAAAGCCATCGCGCATTTCCTGGTAAGCATAAGATTACATTCAAAGGACTTACCCTAGCTAAAACAGAGATTCGCATAAAAGGCGTCTTTATTATGGAGGAGCTTGAGAAAAAGATTTTAGAGATTAAGGCAAGTGATGGCAAATATTATGGTTCAATAGTTGGAGAAATATTAGATTATCTATCTAAAGAAGGCAAGGTGCAATGGGCGGATTTCTATTCTCATTTTTTCAAAGATGACCGCGAAAAAGTTGCAGATTCGCTGCGTCGTGATTTTGGAATTATTTCACAAGGAAGACATGGCTATAAGGGGCCTTGGATGTTATGGATAGATGAAAAAGTAAAGAAAAAGAAGAATAAGATAAAGAAGGCATTCTCTGGATTTTCTTTTGATGTAGCTTCAGAAGCAGATATGGTCAATGTGTATTTGGCAGTGCATAAGCTT
The DNA here is from genome assembly GCA_964637815.1 of uncultured Planctomycetia bacterium. Taxonomy (GTDB): domain Bacteria; phylum Omnitrophota; class Gorgyraeia; order Gorgyraeales; family Gorgyraeaceae; genus Gorgyraea. The sequence goes on along the minus strand of CAZWYD010000006.1, from coordinate 23,737 downwards.
ATAGGTACAGGAAAGACCCCCTCATTGGATAAGATAGCAAGGCATGCAAAGGATTTATATATAGAGCTGGTTTTACTGCGCAGATTAGTAGAAAAACAATCTTCCCGAAAGGCACAGAAGCTCTTTGATCAGAAAATAAAAGCCAATAAGGAGCAGTTGCTCGTCCCTGTCTGCGATTTTCTGAAAAAATATGAAAAATCACATACAGCAGCCATGGATATGTACCAATTAATGCTTTATAAGGTTATAAAAAAGACCTTGCCTGGACGCTTTGAAGATTCTGATGAAGACATGATCTCTGGTATACAATCAACAGCAGAGAACTTAAAAAACATTTCTCATGTTATATCTCAACGCACTTCTAAGATTATGAAAAAGCATGAGAAAAAAAACCAAGAACGAAGACGCCATATTCTTGATAAAAATGAACTTGATGAATCTATAGCACGCATCGAAGATATTAACTTTCTAGATGATGGTGGGCAGACAGAAGATTTTCTTAATAGAAAGGATGTTAAATTATTGGTAAACAGTCAATTTGAAGGTCAACAAAGAGCTTTTGCGGCCAAACTTGTTAATGAAATCCGCGGAATGCAGGGAGCTACAGGAGGAAATTATGCTGCAAATCTTTTAAAGATTTTATTTGTAATGCATAGAAAAAAATCTTATATGAGAAACTACATCAGCTATATTAAAGAGGCAGAAGCAGACAGCGATCCAATAATTAGAAATCATGCAGGAGAGTTAATAAAAGAGATAAACGCGAACCTGTCCTCTAACAATAATCTTATTGCAATAACGATGGAAGTTTTAAACCTTTTTTATGAAAGTGACGATCCAATGACATATAAAGAGATGGAATCTAAGTTAACACATAGAAATCCTACGAATATTAGAAAAGCTATAAATCAATGCTTGCAAAAACTTAGCATCCTTCTCAGAGAAGAACAATCTAATAAAAGTCCGTTGTTTTCGCTTAATAGGGCGATAAAGAGAGAGAAGGAATTGATAATGGATGCGCTGAAAGATTTTTCTTTCAAATCAAGCAAGAAAAGACTTCTAGAGACGTATATACAGCTATGGAAACTGGTAGGCGTGGGGCATAAAATTATACCTGAGGATATATCTAAAAATCCAGAGATAGAGGATTTATATATTAAATTATATTTGACAGAGAAATTTTTAGAACAGTCAAACATGGAGGGTGGCGCTGGTATTTTTAACAATGAGTTAAGACGGATAGACCCGAGACTTTTGTTAAAAATTATTAATGCAATAAATAGAGACGAGAAATTAGCCATGACCAAGAATCTATATATAAGGGGAATACGCTCATCGATAGCTAACCTTCTACGTTTATTTTATAGGGATTTACACGGCGCGATTGTTAAAAGAGTAGATTCTAATAAGGCTCACGATAGTTCGGTAGACTATATAAATCTACTAAGGATAGGTTCATTTTTTGGCACAAAAGGAGATTTTTCATGGGATGATTTATTGGATATATATGGAGACTTGACTCAGGAAGAACTTGGAGTCATAAGGCTATCTTATTTTATAAATCCAGCATTACAGAAAGATCATATAATAAAAGTAAAAAGAAATGAATACAGGCTGACAAAACTTGGCAGGCAATTCTCAAATTATAATTTTGAAATAAACGAAGTTTTGAATATGGAGGAAATAGAAAAAAGAATCATACTTTATTATTTAAAGCTAGCAGATTGGCAGGTGACAAAGGTCGACAAAATCTCTAAGGTGCCAGGGATGTCACATCCTTCTTTGTGGAAAAAAATAAAAGCATATAAATTACAATCATCTATTGATGCTGGGAAGTTTAAATATATGAGAAATAAACTTTTAAAAGCTGCCGCGAAAGCAAAATATAACTTTGAATTGACAGCTAAATTACTCGGGATAAGAAGGCGTACACTTAGAAATAAGCTTATACCTACATATAGTTCTCGAGAAGAATTAGAAAAAAAGAAAAAAGAAATATACAAACGTGCCATAGAAAACTCAGGCGGCAATGCTGTAAAGGCAAGCAAAGAATTAGGCACTTCTGTTGGTGATTTCCGGACGAATATAAAAAGATTTGGATACAAAGAAGAATTTGAAGAGGCAGAAAAAGAGTACTTGTATAAGTATTATAATACAACCCAAAACAGAGAGGAGTTAATGAGAGAAACAGGGTATGGTGAGACGGCTTTGTATCTGAAGTTGCGTAAATATAATATTATAAGAAGGAATATGTAATAACAAATCCACGGATCCTGCTGGCGGCTTGGGCCTGTTTTCGCCACGGTTAATAGGCTCCTTGCTCGCCAGGAGGTCCTGGATGTGCGTTAACTTTACATTTAAGGTCTTGCTTTAAATGTAAAGTTAGGGGAGATGATGAAAAAGGTTGTTTTAGTAGTGATAATATTGATTTTTGCATGCAGTGAGTTGCTTTATTCTGCCAGTGACGTGTTGCGCGTGCCAATGGTTTTTAATGAGCCGGAGGAGCAGAAAGAATCAGTCGCATTAGTATTAGCAAAGAAAGGCCTTGATGCGATCATTAAATACGCTATTCTTTACGACGGTACGATTGGCAAACGTAATAGTCTGCTTAAGAGGGTAAATGATAAGAAAAGGATGCTAAAAAAAGGACTAAATAGAGCTGAAAAAAGAGAATTGGACGCATTAGCGAAAAGAATCAAATTAGATATCAGATATTTTTATAATAAAGAGATGGAGGCTCTGGCTTATTATGCAATTAGAGAAATGGTAGAAGAACTTAGACCAGGAGAGTCCATTGTATTGCATGATAAAGAAGAAAAAGACGATTTTGATAGTCAGCTTACGATATACGGAATGGGAATAGATGAGATTAGAAAGAACAATGCCCCTAGATATTACTGGCATGTCGAGATGAGAAACATTAAGAATGCAATTAAGAGATTCAATAAGGTCATGAAAGAACAAGGAGTGCAGTTGAGCGATCCGGAGCATGATAATGCCAAAGGCACATATACAATAACGGTTTTTAAAGCAGGCGAAGGTGATCTCAGTAAGATAAGAGAAGTCTTTGCTGAATTGGGAAAATACGATCATGTTATGTCTTTAGCATATATTACGCAAGAGATGATAGAATCCGGCTGGCTTAAGAGGATGATCGAGAACAAATTGGTCTTTGATGTCAATGTAGACAATATGAATTTAGTTGTTCGTGCGATGAAAATCCTTAAAGTAGTGAATAAAGAAACGAAATATAAACACGGTTATGTAGGATTTAGAATTAATACAAAGAGGGCCGTGACATTTAAAGGGCAAGTTCGAAAAACATTGAAAAAATTAATAAAAATAGATAAGTTAATAACCAAGAAAGCAGATGGACTGCATAATTTTTATATTGAGATCCCTGCTACGCCTATGGGCATCGAAGCAGGTATAGCTGCTATACGCGATCATGGTATTAACATTAAATGGACTGACATAGCAACATTGGAAAACTATGAAGCCTGTGTAGCGGCCTATAAACAGACCAAACAAGATATTTCTAACCTTAAGAAAGGTCCTTATGGCGTGTCATTTGCTGGCATTGTTCCAAGCTCCATAGATGTGCAGAATTTTTATTTTATATTTGCGAGAAACTTTTTATATGACCAAGAATGGAGGAGATTTTCTAGGGAAAATGATACAGGATTGCAGCGTATATCATGGGAGAGAAAAAATGTTACTAGTCTTGAAGAAATAAAAGATGTAAGATTTTCTGGAACAGTTAGCAATATTTCTCCAGAAGCGCTTAAGATGATGATAGAACAAACACCCCTATGGGATAAGACTAGAGATTTTGATATTTTCTTTAAATTTGAAGGAGCAAAAACAACTAGAGCTGCTGCATAAAAAGGAGGCTGTGAAATGGATGCTAGGATGGTGAAGAAGGTTTTGTGTGTGGTGGTTGTGTGTAGTTTTGTATTTGTGAGTTATGTTTATGGGTCTATAGATACATTAAGGCCTCAGATATCTTTTGTTAAAGATAAGGCAAAGACGAAAAGCTTTCCTGTTTTGTCTTTAAACTGCGGCAGCTCTTCTGTTAAGGCTATGCTTTATGATGCGATAAGCGAGGAACCCCTACTGGCAGAACCAATAAATATTAGTATAGCTAAAAAAGAACAAGACAGTGAAATGATCAAAGAGTATATTAAGGCTATAGATAAAATTTTAAATAGTTTACCGATGCAACCTATAGCAGTTGGTCATCGTGTTGTGCATGGAGGGAACAAATTTGGAGCCTCGAGATTAATTAATGTAGAGGTTCTCAGGGGGATCAAAGAATGTAACGATCTTGCACCGTTGCATAATAAGTTTAATCTATTAGGGATTAAAACCTGCCTGGAGCACGAAGATCTTAAAGACCTACCAATGGCCGCTGTATTCGATACAGCTTTTCACCAGACTATGCCTGAGCGGGCTTTTAGGTATGCTCTTCCAGAAGAGTTGTATGAGAAATACAATATAAGAAGGTATGGATTTCATGGCTCAAGTCACAGGTATGTATCAGAGAGAGCTACTCAGATGCTCAAGAGACTCAAAAAAAATATTAAGAAAAAAATATTCAAGATTATAACTATCCATCTGGGAAGTGGTTGTAGTATAGCAGCCATTAGAGGCGGCAAATCAGTAGATACTAGTATGGGCCTTACTCCTCTGGAGGGCCTAGTTATGTCAACGAGAACAGGAGATCTGGGCGGAGGAATAATGCCTTATCTCGAGAGGGTTACTGAGATGTCCGCACAAGGTATAGAAACTTTGTTCAACAAAAAGAGTGGCTTATTGGGGCTTTCAGGTATCAGCGATGACATGAAAGAATTGATTGAAGCTGAAGAAAAAGGCGATAAGAAGGCCAAGCTAGCCATAGAGATTTTTATCTATCGCATCCTAAAATATGTATATGGGTATACAGGAATATTAAATGGAGCAGACGCTATTGTTTTAACTGGAGGAATCGGAGAAACTGATAATAAAGTTAGCCAGAGGATTAAAAGTAGATTAAGATATTATTTTCAGCGCAACGGTAACGAGGACTCTCGGCCGAGCATCTTTACTATTAAAACCAATGAGGAATTGATTATTACAAGAGATATGTACGCTATTTATAAAATTCTTCAATCTGAGCAAAACGATAAATTATTTAAGTTTATATCAAATAGTAACAGAGAAGCTTTAATAAGCCTGTAGTTTTTTGTTGCTTGATTATAAAGGCGAAACTATTTATACTACTTATCTATGGATAACAATAAATGCGACACCATAATATGTGACCTTGGAAACGTGCTTATAAATTTCGACCACAGGATTGCTGTTAGGAAGATTTTGGAGTGTACGCCTAAGGGTGAGGAGGAGATCTATGATCTTTTCTTTGATTCAGGCCTGACAGAGGCTTATGAAGAGGGGAAGATTTCTACGGATGAGTTTTTTAATAGGGTTAAGGATACACTTCGGTTAAGGATAGGACAAGATGAGTTTATGCTGATATGGAAGGATATATTTTTTGAGGTAGAGCTTAATAAGAAAATGCATGAGTTTTTAAGGAGTGTAAAAGTACAATATAAGCTTATCATGATGTCTAATCTAAATGAGTCGCATTTTGAGTTTCTTAAACCTAAGATGCCGATTTTTAACGAATTTGACAAACTGATACTTTCTTACGAGGTGGGCTATAGAAAGCCCGCACCAGAGATCTATAAGGTTGCTTTAGATTTTGCAAACATAGAGGCATTAAAGGCGTTTTATATCGACGATAGAAAGGATTTGATTGATGCAGCAGCAAAACTTGGCATCAAGGGAATTGTATTTGATGGAAATAGGGCATTTGAAAGATTACTAAAGGAGTTTAAGTTATGATTTTAGTTAGTGCGTGTTTGGCAGGTGAGAAGTGTGCATATGATGGGGAAAGTAGACTTAACCCAAGAGTAAAGGATCTAGAGTGTATTGCTGTTTGCCCTGAAGTACTTGGAGGAAGAGGTGTTCCTAGGACAAAGACAGAGATCAAGGATGGTACAGGTGAGGATGTTTTAAATGGCAAGGCAAAGGTTTTTGATGAAAATGGCATAGATGTAACAGAGCAGTTTATTAAAGGCGCTTTTGTAGCACTGGAGATCGCTAAAAAGTATGATGTAAAAGAGGCGATCCTTAAATCAAGAAGCCCGTCATGCGGGGTGGGCAAGATCTATGATGGGAGTTTTGATAAAAAGGTAGTTGATGGAGACGGCGTTACTGCAGCGCTCTTTAAGAAGGCAGGTATAGAGTGTCGAAGCATTTAATCATAGACGGATATAATGCGATAAATAAGATCAAAGAGCTTGAGGATAAGAAGGATATCAGTCTTGAGGTGAGTCGCTTGCATTTTATCAAGATCCTCATGGATTTTATATCTCAGAAGCGCGTGTTTGATAAAATATTTATTGTATTTGACAGCAAGGAAAAAGAGCTTGGCGTAAGGCGTGAAGCATATGGGAATATAGAAGCAGTGTACGGGACTTATGATAAGGATGCGGATAGTGTTATTGTAGATATGTTAAGGGCTGCGTCTAACAGTGATCACATAAAGGTTGCATCTGATGATAATTTTGTCAGGAATCATGCTAGGGTCTATGGCAGAGATGCGATTTCCATAAAGGAATTAAAGAATATAATTATGTTGAAGAAGAGAGAGCCGAAGGGTAAAATAGAGGAAAAAGCATTAGAAGGTCATAAGGTCAAAAATATTAACGACGAATTAAAAAAGCATTGGAGGCTAAAGTAATGTCCAAAGATGGGCTTAAACCTGTTCATATTGAAGCTTTTGATCTGGATGACGCGTGGTTCAGGTGTTTATCTGAGATCTTGGACAATGGTCATGTGTATAAGATCACAAGGGGGAGCTACGAGGGGCAAAAGAGGCTTGAATTTGATTTTGTCACTATCCGCATTAAAAATCCTTCTCATCAGATAATTCCTATAATGCCAGAGGGTTCCAGCATACCTGCGCCAACAAGTATGGAATATATAAATGGATATCTTTCTTATTTACTGACTGGCCAGAAAACAGAGACAGAAGATTATACTTATGGAGAAAGATTAGTAGACGCAAAGGTCAGATTCAAGGAAAAAGAAATAGTTAAAGAGATGCCGCTTGAGGTAAATCAGGTTGAAGAAGTGATAAAGATGTATAAGACGCAGGGCCATGGCACGAATCAGGCAGTAATGGAAATAGGCATGCCATCTGATATAAAGCTTAATGATCCGCCGTGCCTGAGACTCATAGATACGAGGATCCGGTATGGGAAATTACATTTCTTTCCGTATTTTAGGTCTTGGGATCTGTGGGGAGGGTTTCCGTCCAATCTTGGCGGGTTAGAGCTGGTAAAGCAGTACATGGCAGAAGAGATTGGCGTTGAGAATGGCGAGATGATAGCCTCAAGTAAGGGGCTACATCTTTATGATTATAGCTGGGATCTTGCAAAACAGCGTACAGGCAAGCTGGATTTAAAGATATGCTGAAAATATTTTTGATCCTATATTTTTTATTGAACATTTCAAGGCCTTTATATGCGGAGGAAGATATGGTTATAAAGCTTCCCAAGGCACAGGAAAAAGGTAGTGTTTCTTTAGAAGAGACGATTAAGAAGAGACGATCTGAGAGAAGCTTAGAAGGTAAAGAATTGACTTTGGAACAAATCAGTCAGCTTCTCTGGTCATGTCAGGGTGTTACTAATGCTAGAGGATTTCGCGCTGCACCTTCTGCAGGTGCGACTTATCCATTGGAGATTTATCTAGTAAGTAGCGATGGCCTCTTTCATTACATTGTAGATACGCACAGCATAAAGAGAATAAAAGAGGGCGATTTAAGAACAGGGCTTTCTCGTGCATGTCTGGGTCAGGGCTTTGTTAGAGATGCAGCTATAAATATTATTATATGCGCTGATTTTAAAAGGACTACAGGTCGTTATGGCAAAAGAGGCGAGAACTATGTCTATATAGAGGTAGGCCATGCAGCGCAGAATGTGCATTTAGAGGCAGTGGCACTTGGTTTAGGGTCTGTACCTGTTGGCGCATTTTCCGACGACGCAGTGACAGAGTTATTAGAATTACCAAAAGACCAAACCCCTATATACGTTATCCCTATAGGTTATCTTAAATAGTTAACTTTACATTTAAAGCAAGACCTTAAATGTAAAGTTAACGACTAATCAATGCACCCTGTAATAGCCAAATTTGGCCCGATAACAATTTATAGCTATGGCATGATGATTGCCATAGCTTTTGTTTTTGGTATTTATCTTGCCAAGATCGAAGCAGCCAGAAAAAATTTAGACAAAAATATAGTCTATGACCTTGCCTTTTATCTAATCATAGGGGCGTTGGTTGGCGCCCGTCTGTATTATCTCGCATTTTTTAATCCCAGAAGTTTTATAGAAGAACCTCTTTCAATATTCAGGATATGGCAGGGAGGGCTTGCCATACATGGTGGGATATTGGGCGGGATAATTGCAAATATTTTATTTGCAAAGCGTCGCAAAATTTCTTTTTGGCGATTGGCTGATTTAGTGGCGCCATCACTTCTTCTGGGCCAGGCAATTGGCAGGATCGGATGTTTTTTAAATGGATGCTGTTACGGCATTCCAATGAATGCTTTAAGAATTCATCCAACACAGCTTTATGAAATGGTTTTGAATTTGATTGGATTTTTTGGTCTGTGGATAGCGAGAAAGAAGATAAAGTTTTCCGGCGGGCTTTTTTTATTGTATCTTATGATATATAATTCTATAAGGATAGTAGTCTCGAGTCTGCGAGCGGATAGTCTTTATATTTGGGGTACAGATATCAAGGTAGCGCAGGTTATCAGTGGCGTAGTTTTTATAATAGCGCTCGCTCTTTATATGAGGAGAAAGAAAAATGCGTAGATTTTTTATAGCGCTGGTGATTATTATAGCAATAATCGCTATTTATAGTCTGGGGAAAATGAGTAAGACGACAGAGTTAACCAAGCCTGATCTAGAAACCCGAGAAGCAAGTTATTACAGAGTGATAAATGAGTGATCTCCAGTGTTTATTATGTCCTAGAAGATGTATCTTAGGTAATGGCGCTAGGGGTAACTGTCGCTCTCGTATGAATATAGACGGGAAGCTTCAGACTCTTGTATATGGTAAACCTTGTGCAGTGCACGTAGATCCTATTGAGAAAAAACCGCTTTTTCATTATCTGCCAGGCACAGGTTCGTTTTCTATTGCAACTGCAGGGTGCAACTTGCATTGTATGTACTGTCAGAACTGGGAGATTTCACAGAGAGAGCCAGAGAATACCAGTAATATGGATCTTCCTCCGGAAGAAGTAGTGACGCAGGCTATTGCTGCAAAGTGCAGGACAATCGCGTACACATATTCTGAGCCAATCGTATTTTTCGAATATGCTGCTGATAGCGCGAGACTCGCTCATAAAAATGGACTTTTGAATGTCTGGGTTACTGCAGGCTATATAAATCCAGAGCCTTTAAAGGAGGCCACTACATTTGTGGATGCTGCGAACATTGATCTAAAAGGTATGACAGAGAAATTCTATAACACAGTGTGCAATGGTACGCTTCAGCCAGTGTTGGATACAATAGTTACAATGAAGCGTTCTGGCGTGTGGGTAGAGCTTACGAATCTAGTGGTGCCTACATACAATGATACTGCAGAGGATTTTTCCAAGCTTTGCGAATGGATCGTAGATAATGTAGGGCCAGAGGTGCCGTTACATTTTTCCAGATTCTGGCCAATGTATCAGCTCAAGAATCTTCCGCCCACGCCAGAAGAGGTTTTGACGCGGGCAAGAGACATTGCAATGTCAAAAGGCATCCACTATGTCTATGTAGGCAATGTACCAGGCCACGAGGGCAATAATACGTATTGCCCTATGTGTAAGAATATCGTAATTAGCCGGCGCGGCTATGTGATCTTAGAGTATAATGTTACGGAACAAGGCAAATGCAAATTTTGTAGTCACCAAATACCTGGTAGATGGAAATAACTTTACATTTAAGGTCTTGCTTTAAATGTAAAGTTAGAGGAGGGGTTGATGTTAAAGGAGAAGATTAGTCGTAAGGAGTTTTTAAAAACAGGGATTTTGGGGATTTTGGGAGTTTTGATCGCTCCTTTATTGAAGATCATTCCTCGCAAACATAAAGAAGCGCGGTATTATAAAAATCTGGCAGGTTGATTATGAAAAAAATATCGATTCTGATCCTTCTTATATTTTTGTTTTCGTGTAGCAACTCTTCTTCCGAAGAGGTGCGAAAAGCAGCTGTTGCAGGCGCGTTTTATCCTGGGGACAAAGGCGAGTTGATAGAGGCAGTTGACGGGTTTTTGGATAATGTTAAAAAGGCAGATCTTGATGGAAGGCTTCTAGCAGTCATTGTGCCGCATGCAGGCTATAGATATTCTGGCCAGGTCGCTGCGTACGGATTTAAACAGCTGCAAGGCACTGATTTTAAGAAAATAATAATCATCTCGCCCAGTCATTATGTAGGGTTTGAGGGCATTTCTATTTATAATAAAGGTTTATTCGAGACTCCTCTTGGTCGCGTCAAGATAGATGAAGAGCTTGCTGGAAAGATCATGAAAAAGAGTGATAGATTTAAATTCTATCCTGAGGCGCACCAGAAAGAACATGCCATTGAGGTTGAGCTTCCATTTCTGCAGAGGGTATACAAGGATTTCACTATCGTACCTATTACCATGGGTACTCCTTTATTTAATGATGCGCGCATTTTAAGTGATGCGCTTTATGATGCGGTGGATCGCGATACGCTTTTAGTGATAAGCGTGGATCTATCTCATTATTATGCTTATGAGAAAGCAGTGCAGCTTGATAAAAGTGGCATATCTGCAATTGAAAAATTAGATGCAAAATGGTTGTTGGAGCAGTTAAAGAATGGCGATACTGAGATAGACGCGCCTATTGCAGTGCTTGCCACCATAATGCTTGCGAATAGGCATAATGCAAAGGCAAGGCTTTTGAAATATGCAAATTCTGGAGATGTTACAGAAGATAAATCAAGGGTGGTGGGTTATTCAAGCATTGTCATATACATCCCTGAAAGGGAGGAGATGCTCATGAAGAACGAATATTTAAATAAAGAAGAAAAGAGAAAACTCATGGAGATTGCTAAAGCATCTATCGTAGAGTCTGTAACTGGAAAAAAGGGTTCTTACTCGGAAGTTACAGAAGAGCGTCTCAAGGAAAACTGCGGGGCATTTGTAACAATAAAAAAACACGGCCAGCTTCGTGGGTGTATAGGTTACATAATCGCGGTCAAGCCTCTTCATGAGACTGTAAAAGATGTTGCGCGCTCAGCTGCAATAAATGATCCTCGATTTAGGCCCATGACAGAAGAGGAGCTTAAAGACATGGAAATAGAAATATCAGCGCTTACACCTTTAAAACGAATAGATGATGTAAGCGAGATAGAGGTCGGTAAGCATGGCCTGTATATGAAGCGAGGATTTTATTCAGGAATTTTATTACCACAGGTCGCAACAGAATATGGTTGGGATAGAGATACTTTTCTTCAGCATACCTGCCAAAAAGCAGGCCTGCCTGTAACCGCGTGGAAGGATAGCTCTACAGAGATCTATATTTATTCCGCAGATGTATTTAGCGAACAGGACGTGCAGTAGAAAGCAGTATTAAGACAAGCGTATTTATAACAAATAGAAATATACAGGTCTGGATAATACCTAATATCGGGATCAGCAATAAACCTACTAGCAATCCGCCAATACAAGCACCCAAAAGGTCGATTCCATAAAGACCGCCTGTAGTTTTCCCTACATCTTTGGCGCTCCTCAGACAAATCTTGTTTGCCAACGGAAATTGCGCCCCGCCTAAAAATCCAGCTATTATTGGCAGCATTGCAAAGCTTATCTCAGGAATAGGTTTTGTAAATATTAAAGGAAGGATCAAAGGGTAGGCGCATATAAGCGCCTGGATCTTTAGATATAACGCCCTTTCATCTTTAATGCGGCCAAGATGTTTGTTGATAAAAAAGCTGCCCAAGACTAGACCTATCATAAATGAAGTGAGAATTATACCTATTTTATAGTACACATAGCCATATAGAAATTGAAATGCCAATATCACGATTATCTGAAAGGCTATCTCACTCATGCCAGTGGTACCGACGGATAATGCCACTGGCATTTTAAAAGAAGGCCTTTTTAGTTTTTGCATTAAGAGCGCGATGAGAAAAAGAACGAAAGCTATCCCGCTAAAGAGATAGATGTTAATAAGTCTGATATACGGCAAGATACCTCTTCCTGCAGAAAAAAGTGTCATCCATAATAGTATGTGGTAAAGGTATCCTATTGGCCTGAGGTCCTGATTTATCTTTTTACTGCCAAATTCCTGCAGAGTATTTTCAACATATTTGATCCTGAGGGGTGCGAGTTTAAAAGGCAGATAATATTCTCTTACAAACTGCGTTTTTATCCGCCTTTCTTTTAATCTTTGGAGCAGGATATCAGCGTCGTACGTAAGAGAACCTGTTTTGTTCGACGCGAGAAACACAACGCTATCTCCTGGAAAGACCTTTATGTCTTTAAATTCTTTTTGTAGAGTGTTGTAGATACAGCCGAGATATCTTGCATTCTCGCGATTTATGTAATTTTCAGAAGAAGTCAGGGAGAATGAGAGCAGCCCGCCCTTTGAGAGGATTTCTTTTACTTTTCCAAAGAACTCGACAGAGTAGAACCTATTCAACATAGCTGTATATGGATCTGGAAGATTTATAATTACGACATCATAACCCTTGTCCCTTGTCCCGTGTCCCGTGTCCCTCAACTGTTGCTTTACAAATAACCTGCCGTCAGTGTGGTGTATATTTACGCGCTTGTCTTTCAGAGGTGATAGATATTTTTTAGCTACTTCAATAATGAGAGGGTCCAGCTCTACATAATCTACTTTATCTATGCGGTGTTTGAGGATTTGCTGCAGAGGCCCGCCTATGCCTCCACCTATCAGAAGCACATTTTTAGGCGACGGATGCTCGAGCATTGCATAATGCACAGCTTCTTCGCTCGTAAGCGTATCACCACTAGTAAACATCAAAAGCCCATTCTCAAAAAAACTATATTCTTTACCTGTTTTAGTGACGCTGATATTCCCGTATATAGAATCAACGCTCTCAACCATTTTAAAGGGCCTGAACTGCATTGATCTGGCAAATCTATCCAGATGATGCGGCCAGTTAAGTACAAATGCCACAGAGAGTATGATCAGATACGCAAGCTGCAGGATGTTTCTATTGAAAAAAATAGAGGCGACTAAATTACAAGAGCCGACTATTAATATATTCTGTAGCGGCGAGAGAGTTGTTATCAAGAAAAAGCTATATACTATGCCTCCGATAGACGCGCCGAGACCTTCCAGAAAGTAGATCTTTCCTATTTCTTTAGACGGAACGTTAGAATTTTCAGCAGCTAGTTTCGATATCAGGGTAAATGTAAATCCAAGGAGCACACATACTGCGCTGAGAGATATAAAAGAAGAAGCAAATATCGGAGAAAATCCCATTATCTCTCCTGGAGAAATATGCAGTAGAGATTTTATATTTCTTATGAGGAATATGTTTAGCGGCAGGACTATAGATATTGCAAGCTGAATGATAGAGAGCAGTGTTTCTTTAAATTTTATTTTATCGACCACTCTTCCAAATACCAGACTTCCAATAGATACCCAGAAGAGCCAGCTTGCAAGTATGATGCCAAGCGAGAGCTCATTTCCATAGGATACTACAATAAGCTCCCTTATGATAATGATCTGGCCTACCATTGAAGTCAGGCCCAGCACAAACGCGCTTAGATAGAGCTTTCTTTTAAGATTCATTGTCTATAAGTGTATCATATCCCTATTAAAGGTTCAACCTTGCCCTATAAAGTGCAGGGTGTTATAATATACGGACCTATGCGGAGAGTCAGCGTGAAAGAGATGCAGGAATTGGACCGCAGGGCAATAGAGGAGAAAGGCATTCCCTCAATTGTCCTTATGGAGAATGCGGGTCGCAAGGTAGCAGAAGAGGTAATTGCAAAAAGCGCTGCAATATTCTGTAGTACAGGCAATAATGGAGGGGACGGATTTGTAGCTGCGAGACATTTGGCAGAAAAAGGGATAGAGGTCAAGGTCTATATAGTTGGCAAAAGATCCAGCATAAAGAATGATCCAAAGATAAATCTGGATAAGCTCAATATAGGCATAAAAGAAATTGATTCCCCAGTCAGCATAGATAGTGATATAATTATAGATGCTATATTTGGGATAGGCCTGAAGGGCGCAGTCAGGGAGCCAGCTAGATCGATCATTGTAGATTTGAATAAAAGAAATATACCGATTCTTTCAATAGACGTTCCGTCAGGCCTGGATGCAGATACTGGCGAAGTTTTAGGTGAGGCAATAAGGGCGACGAAGACTGTAACAATGCAATTTCCAAAAAAGGGATTTTATCTCAACGAGGGGCCTGAGCGCGTTGGCAAAGTAGTCGCAGTGGATATAGGTATACCGGAGGACATATGTGCGGAATCGTAGGGTATATAGGTAAGAAGGATGCGCTGCCGATTCTTATAGAGGGGCTGAAGCAGCTTGAGTACCGTGGGTATGACTCTGCAGGCGTGTGCATAGTGGGAAAGGGAGCTGTCAAGATCGCCAAACGGTCTGGCAAGATGAAAGACCTTGTTAAGATTATCAAGAAATTGGGACACAGCAGAATAGGCATAGGACATACCCGCTGGGCAACCCATGGTTCGCCGACTAATCTTAATGCGCATCCTCATACAGATTGCACCGGAGATATTGCAGTGGTTCACAATGGCATAATAGAGAACTTTCACGAGTTAAAAGAGACACTTATTAGAGAGGGCCACAGGTTTAAGTCAGAGACAGATAGCGAAGTGATAGCGCACTTAATAGAAGAATACTATAGAGGAGATTTAGAAAAGGCAGTATTAAAGGCAGTGAGATATTTAAAGGGTTCTTTTGCCCTGGGAGTCGTTTGTAGCAATGAGCCGGATAAGTTAATTGGCGCAAGAAGGGAAAGCCCTCTTATCGTCGGTGTTGGCAAGGGAGAGAATTTTATTGCCTCAGATGTACCAGCAATACTAAAGCATACGAAAAGGGTCATATATATTGACGATGGTGAAATAGTAAGCCTGTCAAAAAACAGGGTCAAGATATTGGACGCAAGCGGCAAAAAGAAGAAAAAACAGATCGATACGATTAAGTGGAATGTTTCAAGCGCGCAGAAATCAGGCTTCCCGCATTTCATGCTCAAGGAAATACATGAGCAGCCAAAGGTCTTAAAACAAATTATATCTTCAAGAATAAAAGGTGCGAGTGAAATAGTTTTAGATGGAATTAATATTTCTGATGCACAGATAAAAAAGATCTCAAATATTATAATCCTTGCCTGTGGCACTGCATATCATGCAGGCATGGTTGGAAAATACCTTATAGAAAGATTCACTAAGATACCAGTAACAGTCGATCTATCATCGGAGTTTAGGTATAGACGGTCTATTGTAGATAAAAATACACTTGTTATAGCTATAAGTCAGTCTGGTGAGACAGCAGATACCTTGGCTGCTGTCAAAGAGGCAAAAAAGAAGGGTGCCAAGATTTTGTCTGTATGCAACGTGGTTGGCTCAAGTCTTGCTAGAATATCAGACGGCGTGCTGTATACTTATGCAGGGCCAGAAATAGGTGTTGCATCTACTAAGGCATACACAGCGCAGCTTGCAATACTTTATCTACTCTCGTTTTATTTAGCTGAAAAAAGGGAGCTACTAAGAAAAAGGGTCAAGAGATTTTTAATAAAGGAATTCAAGGCGCTGCCAAGGATATTGGAAAAGGTCCTCGAGAACAAAAACTATATCAAGAAGCTTGCAGGAAAACACCTGCATTATGGCTCGTTCCTGTATCTTGGCAGAAACTTAAACTTCCCAACAGCACTCGAAGGCGCATTGAAACTAAAAGAAATTTCCTATATCCCAGCAGAGGGTTATGCAGCAGGAGAAATGAAGCATGGGCCGATTGCATTGATAGATGAATATAGAGCAGTAGTCTGTATCGCGCCAGATTCGTCTATATATGAGAAGATGGTTTCTAATATACAGGAGATCTGCGCAAGAAAAGGCAAAGTAATCATAGTGGCCACTGAGGGAGATTCAGAGATAAAGCGATTAACAAAAGAGGTTATATACGTGCCTAAGACAGATGAACTGTTTTCTTCCATAATTACAGTCTTGCCGTTACAACTCTTGGCATATTACATAGCAGTTAAGAGGGGCTGTGACGTTGACCAACCCAGGAATCTAGCTAAAAGTGTTACCGTGGAATAAGCGCACAAGTCTTAACTTTACTTGGCAAGGCTGGACCTCGGCTTTTTTAAAAAAGCCGAGGTCCAGCCTTGCCAAGTAAAGTTAAGGAGTGATTATGTCAGGGAAGTTGTTTATAGTCGCTACGCCTATAGGAAATCTTAAAGATATAACGCTTCGCGCTATAGATACGCTTAAAGAAGTGGATCTTATTGCGTGTGAAGATACAAGGCATACAAGGAAACTGCTCTCGCATTATAATATTGATAAGCCTACCACAAGTTACTTTGAGCACAATCAGGTTAAAAAAGGCGAGTATCTGATAAGGCTGCTCAAGGAAGGAAAGAATATTGCCCTTGTATCTGACAGTGGCACGCCTGGAATAAGTGATCCTGGGTATAAGATTATAAGACTAGCCATAGATAATGATATACCTATAATAGCTTTGCCTGGGCCATGCGCACTTATAGCAGCTCTGGTATCATCAGGCATGCCTACTGATAGCTTCTTATTCCAGGGATTTCTCTCTAATAAGAAGGCAAAGCGCAGAAAACAGTTAACTACCTTAAAAAATGAAACAAAGACCCTTATCCTCTATGAATCCCCGCACAGGATTTTAAAGTGTCTAGAAGATATATTAGATATATTAGGGGATAGAGAGATTGTTGTAACCAGAGAACTGACAAAAGTCTTTGAAGAGACGCTACGCCTTAAAACCTCCAGCGCAATCCAGCATTTTACATCCCTTCCTCCACGCGGAGAGTTCGTTCTTATAATAAACAAAGCGCCAAAAAGGGCATAATTTTTCGATTGACGAGAAAGCGTTTTCGTGGTATATTATAAATATATTTAAAATCTGCTTAACCAAAAGGAGATCTAGAGGAAGTAAATCAAGCTGCCGGAGATAAGTTCGAATCCCCTCTCTTTGCTATGTTATACGCGCTTCAGGCGATAGGAGGAGGCTCATATCAGACCAGAAAACTGATGAGAGTTATACAAGAGAGAGGAAAGAAAAGACAATCAAGAGAACCATTTTTAAATCCTACGGTTGAATCTATCTTTAAAAGTGCTGGACGGTTAGGTATTATCAAGCAGGCAGAAAAGGGTCAGACTGTATTTAGAGATGCATTTAAGAATGTTACTACTAATGATCTACTAGTTATGGAAGCAGTGGTAAAACAGGCGTGTCGCAGGGAACATGGCAGAGCTGCGTTGCATAACCTTGATGAGGATACCTTTAATACTGTCAAAAAGGCAGTAAGAGAAATTGCGAATATAAAGCAGAAGCGTTTGGATTCAGTTAAGACTTATTCGACAGAAGATCTAGCAAAACTTAAGATCGTGCCGTTTTTTGCAGAGGATGTCAGAAAAGATAATAGTATTGTCGCAAATTTAGATGAAGGGACTATCGCTGTGATTATGGTAGAAAGCTATGTACGGATGCCAGAGATGAGCAGACTCGAAAGCCATAACGTCAAGATATTAGAAGTATTTGTGCATCCTGAAGCAGATAAGGAGTATAAGCAAGCCCTGAAAGACAGAAAAGCTCTTGGTGTCATAGATGGAATACCTGTCTTAATAATGGATGAAGTGCAAAAGAAATATCCAAGCTTAGCTAGAGCTCTATCAGTATCTATATAATAAAGAAAAAATCCCCAGGCCTTTTGCGCGCGATCAAAAGATCTATTGCAAAAGGCCTGTTTTTTTGATGTTTTTTGATTTTTCTTGACAAATTAGCCCAAGTCGTTTATTATTAATATATTATGAAAGAAATTACTTTGTTCAATATAACTATCCCTGCCTTTATATATGCGCCGGTGGTGTATTTTGTGTGGGTGAGTGTGCTTTTGGTTGTTAAGAAGGTGATATTTAGTCGGGTGAGAAAGTTTTGTAGCAGGACCAAGTCTAAGCTGGATGACATACTCTTAGGTGCTATGGATTTTCCAGTCACGCTCCTTATATTTGCGAGTGGTGTGTTTATTCTTGAGAGGATCTCGCCTATTGATCAGGGTTCAGAGCTTACCATGTATTTCTTAATGGGCTTAAAGACCATTACTATAGTTGCGGTTATTTTATTTTTGGATAAGATTTCCAGTAATCTTATCCACACCTATTCCAACAAAATTGATATCTTAAAGACTTCCGGGGGCGTGGTAAGAGGATTTGTAAGGATAATAGTGATAGCGTTGGGCGTATTGATACTCCTGGATAGTTTTGGCGTATCGATTACACCTATACTGGCCTCACTTGGCATTGGTTCTTTAGCAGTTGCATTGGCTTTACAGCCGACATTAGAAAATTTATTCGCAGGCATACAGATTATTATTGATAAACCTATAAAGATAGGCCAGTTTGTAAAGCTTGATTCAGGAGAAGAGGGGTATGTGGAAAAGGTTGGGTGGCGTTCGAGCTGGATAAGGATGCTGCCGAACAATGTGGTGGTGATACCTAATAAGGTGCTGGTTGGTTCAAAGATAGTGAATTATTATTATCCGCAGAAGGAGCTGGCAGTCCTGGTGCAGGTGGGCGTACATTATGATTCAGACCTGAAGCATGTTGAGAAGGTGACATGCGAAGTGGCTAAGGATGTGATGAAGACTGTACAGGGCGGCGTGCCAGAGTTTAATCCATTTATTCGTTATCATACATTCGCAGATTTCAGTATAAATTTCACGGTTATTTTGCGCGCAAAGGAATTTGTAGATAATTATTTGATAAAGCACGAGTTTATAAAAAGGCTACACGAGCGCTATGCAAAAGAAGGCATTAACATACCTTATCCAATACGCGCTATAAATTATGCGCAAGAAAAGGCACAGTAATGTTTGTTCTTTCAAATTTTCTCGCAGCAGTGGCGAATCTATTGAGCATAGCATTGACTGTGCTTTACTGGCTTATATTGATACGCGCTATAATAAGCTGGGTGAATCCAGATCCACTTAGTCCAGTAGTCCAATTTTTATACAAGACCACAGAGCCGATGCTTTATCCCATAAGAAAAATGCTTCCTCTACAGATGGGGATCGGTTTTGATATATCACCGATAATAGCCTTTCTCGCAATCATTTTTTTACGCAGCTTTTTAGTCAGGACCCTCTTAGATATAAGCTTTAAATTACGATAACCAATCGAGGAAAATATGTGGACTAAGGACGATCTCAAGAAAGTCATAGAGAAACAATTGGGCGATTATCTTTTGATAGTCGTCTCTAATAGAGAACCCTATATGCACACGCATAAAAAGGGTAAGATCATCTGTCAGCGTTCAGCAGGAGGTGTAATAACCGCGTTAGATCCTGTTATGAAGGCGTGTAGTGGTCTGTGGGTTGCGCATGGAAGCGGAGATGCTGATAAAAAGACAGTGGACAAAGACAATAGAGTCCAGGTGCCGCCAGATGACCCGAAGTATACACTTCTCCGTGTATGGCTGACAAAAGAAGAAGAAGACGGTTATTATTATGGTTTTTCAAATGAGGCCTTATGGCCGCTTTCGCATATATCTTATACGCCGCCTAAGTTTGAAGAGACAGACTGGCGCATGTACGAGAAGGTCAACAGGAAATTCGCAGATGCAATACTTAAGGAGATAGGCAATAGAAAGGCATTTGTCTGGATACAAGATTATCACATGGCACTTTTGCCAAAATTTTTAAAGGAAGCAGGCGGCAATAATATAATAACCGCTCATTTCTGGCATATCCCATGGCCAAATCCAGAGGTATTCAGGATCTGCCCCAAGAAGACAGAGATCCTGGACGGGCTTTTGGCAAATGACCTTTTAGGATTTCATCTAAGATATCACTGTGAAAATTTTATCTCCACTGTAGAAAAAGAGATAGAGGCAAGGGTGGACCGCGAGAGATTTTCCATTATAAAAGGAGGGCACGAGACTATTATAAGGCCTTTTCCAATAGGCGTGGACCATGACTATGTAGAAGAACTTTCAAAATCTGACCAGGTAGAAGAACATATGAAAAATCTGAAAGAAGAATTTTTGCTAAACCACGATTTCATTATGCTTGGCCTGGATAGGATCGATTATACAAAAGGTATCTTGGAAAGATTACGGGCAGTGGACAGGTTTGTGGAAAAATATCCTGAATATAGAGGAAAATTTGTTTTTATACAGATGGGCAGGCTTTCCAGGATGCACATCCCTGCTTATAAAAATCTCAATGACGAGATAAACGCGCTTGTAGAGGAGATAAACTGGAAGCATTCATACGAAGGATGGCAGCCCATAGTATTTGTAAGGCGTTATATAACATATCCAGAAGTCATAGCTTTTTATAAGCTTGCTAATATATGCGTGGTGAGTCCGCTTCACGACGGCATGAATCTTGTGGCAAAGGAGTATGTTTCTGCGCACACAGATTCATCAGGAGTCCTGGTGTTGAGCAAATTCACAGGTTCTTTTCGTGAACTGCATGATGCGATCATGATAAATCCTTATGATACAGATGATTTCGCGGATAAATTAAAGGTCGCTGTCGAGATGAATAAAAAAGATGCAAAGTCTCGCATGCAGAAGATGCGCAAACAGGTCAGAGACAACAATATCTATAGGTGGGCAGGTAAGCTTCTTTCAGAGCTCTTGAAATTTGAATTTAAAGAATGACATGAAATATCTCTTTGGCGACTGGGTCAAGGTTTCTTCCCGGATACAAAAATTCTCCAGAATATTTTTATTTTTTGATTATGATGGCACGCTTACACCTATTGTGGCAACGCCAGAATTGGCAAAGATCTCTCCAGCAGTAAGAAACTCCTTAAAAAGATTAAAGAAAGACCCTAAGTTTAAGCTCGCTATTATAAGCGGACGGTCCCTGGCTAATGTGAAAAAAATGGCTGGTGTAAAAGGCATTATATACGCAGGGAACCATGGCCTGGAGATAGAAGACCTATCCGACCGCGTAGGTCGACCTACGCGGTCGACCTACGCGGTCGACCTACGCGGTCGGATAGGTAATTTGAAAAAAGTAAAATTATCTTTAAAAAAGGCACTAGCTGATATTAAGGGTGTAAGAGTAGAGGACAAAGGTTGTACGCTGAGTGTGCATTACAGGCTCGTAAAGCCTGCGAAAAGGATGTTAGTTAAAAAGATATTTAGTAGGATTGTAGCGCCGTATGTACTTTCAAGAAAACTTAAAACCTCAGCAGGTAAGATGGTTTTAGAGGTGAGGCCTGGTATTGAATGGGACAAGGGCAAGGCAGTGCTATACCTGCTGAAGAGATATAAACGCGCGCTACCTATATATATAGGCGATGATGTTACTGATGAAGATGCATTTAAGGCTATTAAGGAGAAAGGCATATCTATATTCGTGGGGTCCAAGAAAATAAAAAGCAAAGCGGATTATTTTTTAAAAAACACGAGTGACGTGAAGATTTTTGTAGAAAGAATGCTTGAAGTATGATAGAATTCATTTCATATGGGTAAAGATAATGACAAGAGCTTCAGATTTTCTACGCGTCTTCATCTAAGGGTTCTCACGAGTCTTAAGGCATCTAATATAATAGAGCTCTTAGGCCTCATTAAAAAAGTACCTGGCTCATCTATTTATTATCATACCCATCATTTCCTGCAGCAGCATGAGAACCTCTCTCCAGAACCCCCGAATGATTTTAGCTATTGGATAGCGAGCGCTTTAAATGAAGAAGTGCTGGCAGAGAAGGTTGCTAGTATTGATACTATCCAGTTTCATACCATAAGACTTTTGAGAAACGAGATAGTAAGGATCATAAGCGAACACATAAAAGAGCACCCTGACGTGAAGCTTAGATTTGCCTCGCCTGAGAAAAGGTTTCATTTTATAAAGAGTATCAGTTTTGTTATAACCACGCCATATGTGGCAAAGACCCTCAAGGATTTTTCTCAGATTCTAAAGAAGATCACGGTCAATTCCATATATTTTCATATGTTTGAGGCAAGGCTTCGCCTGGACCAAGAGACAAATGATTTTTCTTTCTGGCTGGGCACGTCTCTAGGGGAGAAGGAGATTGCGTATAAGCTACAGTCCCTGGATCCATACACATATACCATGGAAGATCTGAGGAAAAAGATAATAGATATAGTGGAAGAGAGACTAAAAAATGCCAAGGCTTAAGAGATACGAAGATATAGTCGGGAAAAGCACAATAGATGAGCTGAGAATGCTTGCTGGTTATCTAAAAGGCAAGACCATACAGCATATTAATTCAACTGCCATGGGCGGGGGTGTAGCTGAGATACTCTCAAAGATCACGCCTCTTATGCAGGAATTAAGTGTTAGCGCGCAGTGGGATGTGATAAAGGGTTCCCCAGAATTTTTTGATGTTACAAAGAGCATGCATAATGCCCTACATGGAAAAGAAGCCAGGATCACGAATAAGATGTGGGATATCTTCAATGATATCAGCGCGCAAAACATAAGAGAGATGAATCTGTACGGTGATATCATGTTCATACACGACCCGCAGCCAATAGCATTAATAAAAAGAAAACCTAAGATGAAGAATAGTAAATGGATATGGCGCTGTCACGTGGATGTTTCAAAGCCAGAAAAAAATGTCTGGCATTTCTTGGAAGGATTTTTCAATAAATATGATACAGCGGTATTTTCCAGCGCGCATTTTTCTCACACAATGAAGCCGCGACAGATCTTGATATCTCCATCCATAGACCCTTTTAGCGATAAGAATAGAGAGGTCACACAAAAGGAAATAGATACAGTGTTGAATAAATACAAGATCGACCCGCAGGAAAAGCCTATTGTATGCCAGATCTCCAGATATGACGCGCTTAAAGATCCAGTGGGCGTTATCGAGGCATATAAGCTAGTTAAAAAATATGTAGATTGTCAGCTGCTTTTAGTCGGTAATCGCGCAGCAGATGATCCTGAAACAGATAAGATATACAAGCAGGTCCTTGAGGCAAAGGGGGATGATCCTGATATCCACGCATTGCTTGTCGAAGATATTCCTTATGAGATAAATGTGTTTCAGAGAGTTTCAGATGTCATAGTGCAAAAGTCTCTCAGAGAAGGTTTTGCGCTCACTGTTTCAGAGGCCTTGTGGAAAGGTAAGCCAGTTGTTGCATCAGCTGTAGGTGGCATACCTCTACAGATAAAGCACAAATATGGTGGACTTTTGTGCCACACCATAGAAGGCGCAGCATTTGCCATAAAACAGCTCTTAAACGCACCTGACTATGCTAAGAAACTTGGCGAGAACGGCCGCGAGCACATAAGACAAAACTTCCTCCTGACCCGCCACATAAAGGAATACATGCTCCTATTCCTATCCCTGTACAACAACACCGACGTCATCACCCTCTAACTTTACATTTAAAGCAAGACCTTAAATTAGAGATTGTAATTATAAGTGCGAA
>CAZWYD010000005.1:0-30619 GCA_964637815.1 uncultured Planctomycetia bacterium | reverse complement strand
CTTGATAGATTAGAGGATATCTTAAAAAAAGAGACCTCGTGCAAGAAAAAAATCATTATTACCGACGGTGTTTTTAGCATGGATGGCGATATAGCGCCGCTTCCTGAAATAATAAAGATTGCCAAAAGATTCAATGCTATTTTAATGCTGGATGATGCGCATGCAACAGGCGTGCTTGGTAAAAAAGGCAAGGGCACGTGCGAACATTTTGGCATAAAAAAAGGCGTAGATATACAGATGGGCACATTTAGTAAAGCGCTCGGGAATCTGGGTGGATTTGTAGCTGGTTCTAAGGCTCTGATCGAATATATTCGTAACAATGCCAGGTCTTTTATATACACTACTGCGCTGCCGCCAGCAATAGTGAATGGCTGCATAAAAGCTATTGGGATAGTAGAAAACGATACAAGCTTAAAAGAAAGACTCTGGTCTAATGTAAAAAGATTTACCACTGCTCTTTCAGAATTAGACTTGGACATCATGGATACCCAGACGCAGATAATCCCTTTACGTACAAAAGATTTCTCTTCGACCATGAAGGCCGCGGAATTTTTATTCAATGAGGGCATTTTTGCACCAGGCATAAGACCTCCCACAGTAGCAAAGACAAAGTGCAGGATACGCACATCTTTAATAGCCACGCATACCAAAGAACAGATAGAAAGGGTCATAGATGTCCTCAAGAAAGCAAAGAACAAAGGGTTTTTTTGTAACAGGAACTGACACAGGCGTTGGCAAAACCGAAGTCTCAGCCTATCTTGCAAGGTTTTTGTCAAAAAAAGGTTTTAAGGTCGGCGTGATGAAGCCTATTGCGACAGGAGACAGCAGCGACGCGAAGGTATTGAGGGCAGAACCAGTAGTTTCGTTTAAATTGCCTTTGGCGCCGCTGGTGGCTGGTAAGGTGGATAAAAGGAAAATATGGGAGGCGCTTGAGAAGCTAAAGGCTGAGAATGACATCGTTATAATAGAGGGTATTGGCGGAGTCATGGTACCTATATCTGGAAAAGGCAGGAAAGTGTTTTACGTTCTGGATATGATGTCAAAGATGAAACTCCCAGCTATTATAGTGGCAAGGCCGGACCTCGGCACGATAAATCATACGCTCATGACAGTGAAGCTCTTGCAGAGTAAAAAGGTCAATATAGCAGGCATTATATTTAATCACACATCATGTATAAAAAATGACATATCCGTAAAGACAAATCCAAAGGTTATTGAGAGGTTATCCGGAGTAAAAGTTTTTGGCATAATGCCATATACTAAAAATAGAAATAAAAGGAGGATAAAATGGCTAAGGCGTATATCTTTGTTATAGGGTTTCTCTGTGCATGGATTTTAGTTTCAAAAATAGCAATTTGCCAAACTGCGGTGCCATCAAATGTGACATTTTCAGGCGAGAGTAATGTAATATATTTCTTAGACAGGGACACTGCCACACTTTATAGGTACAACACCCAAGGCAAATTGACGCGTTCGTACATCATAAAGGAGCTCGGCAAGGACTTGCAGTCCAAGTAAGAAGGTGTTAGAATAGGACATTATGAAGATAAAGGGAAAATTTCTCACAACTGGAATAGGTAGTCTGCCGCTTCTTGATGCAAAGAAGGGAGTTGAACTCGTTTGCAAAAATTTTGACATACCCTTTTGGCCCCAGCTTCCAAAAAGAGGTTTTAAAGAGAATATGTATACGCAATACGCTATTGGCCTACCTTCACTGGTTATTGACGAGAAAAATAGAAAGATCCATGTTGATAGCACAAGAGATTTGAGCGAAGAACTGGGAAAACTGTACGAGGCTTATATATCAGAGGATTACGCTTCGCTTGGCCTTGTAAAGGATTTTGCCGAGGGGTTTTATGCATTTTTAGATGCAGGGAAAAAGTTTGATTATGTAAAGGGCCATGTTACAGGACCTATAAGTTTTGGCCTTGGCGTTACAGATGAAAAAGGAAAGTCTATAATATACAATGATACGCTTAAAGAAGCGCTGATCAAACTTTTAGAGATAAAAGCTAGCTGGCAGATAGATAGACTAAAAGGACTTTCTAGAAATATCATAATATTTATAGACGAGCCATACCTAACGAGCTTTGGTTCCAGCTATGTAAATTTAGAACGCCAGGACGTAATCTTGGCACTCAATGCAGTTATAGACAAGGTCCATGCAAAAGGCGCTCTTGCCGGCATTCACTGCTGCGGCAATACAGACTGGTCGCTGCTTGCAGGAACATCAGTTGATATAATAAATTTTGATGCATATTCATATGCAGAGAGCCTGGCGCTTTACCCTAAAGAGATAACAGGATTTTTGAAAAAAGGAGGGTATCTTGCGTGGGGCATTGTACCTACATCTGATTCAGTGTTAAAAGAGGATGAGAAGACCTTATTTAATAAATTATCCAAAGAAATAGCAAATCTGGAGAAAAAAGGAATTCCTCGAAATTTATTGATCTCTAATTCTTTGCTTACCCCAAGTTGTGGCATGGCTACGCTTTCCGAAGATCTGACTAAGGATATAATAACAAAGCTTACCAAAGTTGCACAATTGGCAAAGAAAAATTTATAAAGTTATATGAAGACTAGAATTCTCGCATTAGGCGCACAGTCAAAAGGTAGTTTTTGCCTTATTAAAAATGGAAAACTCCATGTTTCAAACTCTTTTGGAGACCTGAGTGAAGCAGAGAACTTTCATCGCTTTGAAAAAGAGGTAAAAAAAATAAAACCAGAGATTATAGCGTGCGATCTGCATCCAGAGTATGCTTCGACTAAATTAGCAGATAATTTATCTAAAAACATCAAGAAGATTCAGCATCATGAGGCGCATGTGGCAAGCTGCATCGCTGATAATAACATTAAAGGTAAGGTAATAGGCATTGCATTTGACGGTACAGGATTTGGCAGAGACGGAAATATCTGGGGCGGAGAGTTTTTTACAGGCACAATTAAAGGCTTTAAAAGAGCAGCGCACCTGAGGTATGTCCCCATGCCAGGCGGAGAAGCAGCAGTTCGAGAACCCCACCGCATGGCCTTCAGCTACCTTAACCAATCCGACCGCGTAGGTCGACCTACGCGGTCGGATTGGGGCATGCTTAAGCAGATGATAGATAAGGGCATAAATTCGCCTCTTACTTCTAGCATGGGTAGACTTTTTGATGCAGTTGCGTCGCTTGCTGGGATTTGCGACAAAGCAGAGTACGAAGGCCAGGCAGCAATCGAGCTAGAGAAGGCATTAATTCCTGGATCTAAAAAATACAATTTTAGATACAAGGATAGTATTATTGATTGGGTGCCGGTGATTAAAGGTATTGTTAAGGATTTAAAGGTTAAGAAGAGCAGAGGTGAGATTTCGCTTAAGTTTCACAATGCAGTTTGTTATATGATAAAGGATGTTTGTGTTATATTGAGAAAAAAATATAAAATAAACAAGGTCTGTATGAGCGGCGGCGTGTTTCAGAATAGGTATTTATCAAAAAACACACCACCACTTTTAGAAAAAGAGGGATTCAAGGTATATTTACATAAGAATTTGCCTAGCCACGACGGAAACATTGCGCTGGGCCAGGCAGTATTAGCTGGAGCATAACATGTGTTTAGCCATACCAATGAAGATTAAAAAAATAGAGGGCAACAGGGCCATTGTATCTAGCGCTAGTGTAGAGCGGAAAATTGCCATAAACTTTCTGACAAATCCAAAGTTAGGCGATTATGTAATGGTGCACGCGGGTTTTGCAATACAAAAACTCGACCCTAAACAAGCAGAGGAAACACTTGAAATACTTAGACGAATTTAGAGATAGTAAAATTGCCAAAAAGATCTCCATGGCTATTTTTGAAAAGGCCAAGGGTCTTGATCCTGTAAATCTAATGGAGGTATGCGGTACGCATACGATGTCGATCTGTAAATTCGGCATTCGCCAGATGCTGCCAGAGCATATAAATCTTATTTCAGGCCCGGGATGCCCTGTGTGCGTGTCGCCAAAAGCCTATATTGATAAGGCAATAGCATTTTCCAGATCGCCCGGGGTAGTTTTAGCTACGTTTGGAGACATGTTAAGAGTACCTGGTTCTAATTCCAGTTTGACAGAGGAGAGAGCAAAAGGCGCCAATGTAAAAGTCGTGTATTCCTGTTTAGATGCAGTAGATATTGCTGAGAAGAATCCTGATAAAAAAGTAATATTCCTGGGTATAGGTTTTGAGACCACTTCGCCTACAGTTGCAGCAAGCATAGCATATGCAAATAAGCGGAAACTAAAGAACTTTTTCGTGTATTCAGGACATAAAATAATTCCTCCTGCAATGAAGATATTAGTGGCAGATGGCGACGTGAACATAGATGGCTTCGTGTGCCCTGCACATGTAAGTACTATTATAGGTACCACACCCTATAAGGCCATTAATATACCCTGCGTCATAGCAGGCTTTGAGCCACTCGATATCCTGCAGGGCATCTTGATGCTTATAGAGCAGATCGCCTCAGGCGCAATAAAAGTTGAAAACCAATACAAAAGGATAGTGAAAGACCAGGGTAACAAAAAGGCGCTGGATCTATTAGAAGATGTTTTTACAATAGAGGATTCTGAGTGGCGTGGCATGGGAGTGCTACCTAAAAGCGGCATGAATCTCTCTAAAAAATATTCTATGTTTGACGCTGAAAAGTCATTTAAGTTACCAGAGATAAAAACCGCATCTGACAAAGGATGCATGTGCGGCAATATACTTAAAGGCACAAAGACACCATTTGATTGTAAGCTATTTGCCAAAAAATGTACGCCTGAAAAACCCCAGGGCGCGTGCATGGTCTCAAGCGAAGGCACATGCGCAGCTTATTATAGGTATAGACGATGAAAAAGATCACACTTAGCCACGGAAGTGGCGGCACATTGATGCATGAATTGATAAAGAAACTCTTTGTCAAGAATCTGGACAACCCATACCTGAATAATTTAGGTGATGCCGCGCTTATTGAGAAAAATTTAGCATACACAACAGATTCTTTTGTTATAAATCCTATATTTTTCCCAGGTGGTGATATTGGAAAGCTTTCTATTTGCGGGACAGTGAATGATTTGGCTGTTAGCGGCGCTAAACCTAAATATATTTCCTGCGGCATGATCGTAGAGGAAGGATTTGACTACAAGGATCTTGAAAAAATAACTCTATCTATAAAAGCCACCTGTAAAGCCTCAGGTGTGTATATAGTCGCAGGTGATTTTAAGGTCGTTGAAAAAGGAGCAGTGGATAAGATCTTTATAAATACATCAGGCGTAGGCGAGATGCATAAGGACATAAGACTTTCATCCAGCCGCATAAAGCCAGGTGACAAAATTATTGTTAGCGGCACTATGGGTGACCATGCTGCGGCAGTGCTTATCGCAAGAGAAGAGCTAAAGTTTAGATCAAAGATCTATAGTGACTGCGCGCCCTTAAATGGTCTTATATCGTCGATAATATCTAAAGACATAAAATTCATGCGGGACCCTACTCGCGGTGGCCTTGCAACTACATTGAATGAAATTGCAATGCAGCGCGGCTATAATATGAGTATTGATGAAAAAGACATCCCTTTAAAAGAAAATGTCAGGGCCTTGTGCGAGATATTGGGCATGGATCCTTTATATATGGCAAACGAGGGCAAGGTCATGCTGATAGTTGCAGAAAAATCAGCAACAAAAGTTTTATCTCGCATGAAAAAACACTCTCTTGGAAAAAACAGCAGAATAATAGGAGAAGTTGACAAACGCAAAGACAAAAAAGTCTATCTAAGGACTAAAATAGGTGGAACCAGGATTGTGGATATGCTAACAGGTGAACAATTACCAAGGATCTGCTAATGCATGAGATAGGTCTTGTAGACGATATAATCAGTAAAATAAAAACGAGTTCAGAAGTAAAGAGAATCAATATCCTTATAGGCGAGCTCGAACATATATCAGCAGATCACTTTGAGTTTCATTTTCGAGAACGCACAAAGGGCACAACACTTGAAAACGTAAAACTTTCTTTTAAAAAAGTCGAAGCAAGATTTAGATGTAAAGATTGCAACGCTGAATTTTCTCCGGATGAGGGTCTGAAAGGCTGCCCTAATTGCAAAAGCAAGATGAGTGATGTAATAAAAGGCGCTGGTATCAGCATAGAATCAGTAGAATATGGAAAGATTTTATAGAAAGTGGACAAACAGTAAAGATCTTATCGCGCAGGAAGTTGTTGTCAGCGAGACAGATCTACTCGTCTCTAGCGAAAAGGATATAAAGAGTACTGCAGAAAAACTTATAAAAAAATTCAGGGCTCAGATAGAAGATTATATTAAAAAACATCCTGAATTTAAGACTAGTCTCGAGCCTCTGGCGCTAGATTCTAATGCTTCAGCTATTATAAAGGATATGCTGGAGGCTTCAAAGCTCGCAGGGGTTGGCCCAATGGCAGCTATAGCGGGCGTGATTGCAGAATATGTTGGTGTAGGACTTTTATCTCAGACAAAAGAGATTATAGTAGAGAATGGCGGGGATATATTCATAAAATCAGAAAAAGAGCGCCATGTAGCCATATTTGCAGGTGATTCACCACTTTCTAATAAGCTTTCTATAAAGTTAAAGCCGCAAGATACACCATGCGG
The DNA here is from genome assembly GCA_964637815.1 of uncultured Planctomycetia bacterium. Classification (GTDB taxonomy): domain Bacteria; phylum Omnitrophota; class Gorgyraeia; order Gorgyraeales; family Gorgyraeaceae; genus Gorgyraea. The sequence continues at coordinate 24,006 of CAZWYD010000005.1, read as the reverse complement.
CATCTGTACATCTTCAGGCACAGTGGGTCATTCTTTAAGCTTTGGAAAAGCAGACGCATGTGTTATAATATCTAAGTCAGTAGCTTTGGCAGATGCAGTAGCAACAGCAGCATGTAACAGGGTTAAAACCAAACACGATATAAAACCAGCGCTAGAATTCGCAACATCTATTAAAGGCATCCAGGGCGCATTGATAGTATTAGGAAAAGATTTCGGAGTATCAGGAGATATAGAGTTAGGATAGGTATAAAAGATACCACAGAGGACACAGAGATTTTTTATAATTTTCTCTGTGGCCTCAAAATAAAAAGATTTATCAGTTTAAGAAATTACCAAAACAGTCATTCCCGTGTAAACGGGAATCCATAAGCTCATCAAATGTTTTATAGATTCCCGCTTTCGCGGGAATGACGAAATTTGAAAGATTGTTTTTAAAAACAAAGAGGACACAGAGATTTTTTGAATTTTATTTAAGACCAAAACTATATTCTTTCTCTGTGTTCTCTGTGGTTTCTTTTTGATACGGAGGGTAAAATGGTTTCTAGGCGAATTGTGTTAAAGTTTCCGCATAGATTATTGGATCAGCCTATAGTGTATAGGATGGTGAGGGACCATGAGTTGGAGTTTAATATATTGAAGGCATATGTGACTCCGAATGAACAAGGACTTTTAGTGCTAGAGCTTAGTGGTGACGACAAGAAGTTTGACAAAGCAGTAGCATATGCAAAATCCTTAGGCGTATCAGTCCAGCCGCTTTCCAAAGACATAAAGCGCAATGACAAGAAATGCACGCACTGCGGCGCATGCGTGCCAATATGCCCTACAGAGGCGCTAGTAATAGATCCCGAAACTCGCAAAGTCGATTTCTACAGCGAAAAATGCATTGCCTGCGAGCTCTGCATCAAAGCCTGCCCACCCAGGGCCATGGAGCTGCACTTTTAAAAATCACAGGCCATGTAACTCTAGTATTTTCAAATACTTACGCCACCCTAAGACGTCCCCAGTCACAACTGTCATTCCCGCCCCCGCTTTCGCGGGGATAAACTCCAGCGGGAATCCATTTATACCTTGTATATAGATGGGTTATAGGGTATAATTATAGTGGTATAGTAGGTAGCCTTAAGAAAAGGCTATTTTTGTGAGGAGATTATGAGGAAGTTTGGAAAAGGTTACAATGTGAAGATATCATTATTTGTTATAGCTATAGGACTTTTTCTGACTACTATTTCTTATTCAGATGAAGTTTCTTGTTTAAGAGTTCAGGTAGATACGGAAGAGATGGATAGTAGATCAGAAGAGATGATGTATCTACAATTAAATAGGAAACAGAGGATTAAGGAAGCTTATCAGAAGTTAGTAATAATGGCTAATGGAATGGAGAAAATTCTTGAGGACAATAAAATATTAGAAGATATTAACTTGTTTAAAGAGTGGTTAATCAGCGAAGGTAAAAACATAGACTCTTTCCTTGAGATTAAAGAACAAATCATGAACAAACACAGTGAAATGAAAAAGAAAAGAAATGAGTTAGTAAATAGTTTATTTGAGAGACAAGAGGATGAGTATAAATATTTTATCAACTTCAATGGTGATGATTATTTTAAATTTCAAATACCGTATAATATAAGAGATAACTTCAGCAGAATATTTTCTGCGATTAGTCATCATGGGACACATAATGAGCTTGCTGAAATAGAAGAGGGAATGGGGAACTTTTTTAAAGAATTTGATATTTACACCAAGTTGTTAGAGCATATTAAGGCACCTACGGAAGATGTATTAGAATTGGCTTTGACAATTACAGAGGATATAGGTCCAGAGGATACATATAGATTTTTAGCATTGTATTTTAATGCAATCGTCAAAGGGCAAGAGATAAAAATAAAAGAACAAGAGTTATATGCAAAGGTGATAGAAAGCGCTAATTTAATACTGGAAGAGGTGAATCCTGAAAAGCAAGAAAGCGATGAAGATACAGATGCAGCGAGAATCCTTGAAGAGTTATTAAAAGATGAAATTGGAAAAATAAAAGATTTGGAACAAGAAGATATCCTGAAAAAAACAGACCTTATCCAAAGTACAGTAAGAATAATGGAAGATATGATAGATAGGTTCAACGAAGATGAGCATAATATAAAAAAGTTTCTAGACCTGGGGAAGGATGATATATATATTACATTTACAAAATATGCAATTAGCCATGGGAAAACAAGTATCTTAGAGAACCTTAGAATTATAAAGACTATTTTAGCTGAAATAACCCCTGGCTCTATAAAAGCTTATATAGAATCAGCACGTAGCCTTAAAGCGAATCAGTTAAATTTGTAATTTTGATAGAAGAATATATATTTCTGGAAGCTCTGCTTGAAGCAGGCTATTTTTATAGGTGAATTATGAGGAAAATTAGAGCAAGTTATAATCTGAAGATATTAGTTTGTGGTATTGTTCTAGTTTTTTGTCTAAACAATGTTTCCTATTCGCACGAACTACCTTTTCTTAGAGTTCAGCTAGATACAGAAGCAACAGATACCAGATTAAAAGATGCTATAGGTTTACGCCTTACTACAAAAGAGAGAATCGAACAAACATATGAAACACTTAAATTGCTGGCCAAAGAAATCGACAGCCTTATTAAAGGCAGTGGTATGTTAAAAGAAGTAGATAAATTCAGAAATTGGCTAGGGCAAAAAGATAAGACTAAAAATGAATTCTTTAAACTTAAAGACAATCTTAAGAATTACACTAAAAATATTGAAGAACAACTCGAGAGTGTAGCAAAAAAAATAGTTGGAGATGAATATGGCGATACGAAATATTTTATTAACCTAGATGGTAATGATTATTTTAAATTTTCAATATCATACGACCTACGTGATAAGTGGGGCAAGCCTGTGACTCTTATTATTCCATTATGGGAAGACCTAGAACTTGAATACATAGAAGACAAGGTTTCTAAGTTTGTTAAAGGTATGGATGATTATATAGAGCTATTAAAAAATATTGAATCACCTACAGAAGATGTTTTACGTTTAGCGCAGGAAAAATTAGAAACGGAACGCGGAGCAGAAGATACCTATAGATTTTTAGCTTTATACTATAACACTATTATTAAAAAGCAAGATATAATAACAAAGCCAGATTTATACAGTAAGGTGAATGAGAGTATTAAGCTAATAATAGAACAGGTTGATCAAAAACAAGAAGAAAAAGATACAGATAGGGATACAACATTCATTTTAAAAACTGTCTTAAAAGATGAATTGGAGATAATGAAAGGATTAAACATAGAAGAGTTGTTTAATAAAGCAGAAACCATCCAAAGTACAATCAGAAAAATAGAAGATGTATTGGCTGAGATAGATGATAAAAATGAGGATAAAAATAAGGAGTATATAGAGAAAATAATAGGAAAAGACAAGGATGAGACTCATATTTTGTTTGTAGGATTTGAACTTCTAGGTAGGAAGCGAGTTATTTTGCAAAACCTTCGAATTATAAAAACTCTTTTAGCTGAACTGGCCCGCTCCTCTATAGAGGCTTACATAGCCACTGCAGAAGCTTCTAGGCTTACCCTTGAAAATTTATAAGTTTTACTTTTCACATTTTTCCCTTGACACTATTCAGCGGTTGTATTATAGTTTAGCTACGTAGTTATTTTTTATTTTGTCCTGAGTTTGTGATTTTTTTCACAATCTTAATGAGTGCGCAATTTACGGAACGTAAATTGCTGCACGAATTAATCCCGAGCGAAGCACAGCACCAAATCTTCTTCTCGATTTCACTCGAAGAATATTTGGTGCTGTGCGAAGTCGAGGGATCTCACCGTTGAAAGGTAGTTTCGTTGGATAAGTATTTCATTAATCGACCCAACCTTGATAGACTTGCCAGGTCTCTGTCGAAAACTTATAAGGTGTATGTACCTGTAAAAGAAGGAGAGAACAGGTACTATAAGAAGGTCGGAGATAAAGGGATTGAAGGTGCCTGTATAGGAGAGATCCGGCCTGTAGAGACTATCAAGAGTTTCTTTTTTCCTGCCAGAGTAAAGGTATCAGAATACTTTTCTGAAAAAGTCTCAGATAAAAAATCAAGACCAGTTGCCATAATGGGCGCAAAGGCATGTGACCTTACTTCCTTAAAGGTAATGGACTATGTCTATATGCAGGATTCTTTTAAGGATCCTTTTTATGTTGCAAGGAGGCAGGAGGGTCTGATTATCTCGAGCGACTGTACATCATTTGGTGAGACATGTTTTTGCGTTTCATTAGGGCTATTGCCGTATCCTACAGAGGACTTTGATATAAATCTTTCAGAGGTGGGCAGTGGATATGTAGTAGAAATAGGTTCTGACAAGGGCCAGAAGATAGTAAGGGACTATTCAAAGCTTTTTCAGACAGCAGATTTGTATATTGATAAAAAAGATGCAGCAAGAAAAAAGCTAAAGCTGGAGCTAGAAGGCCATGTAAAGGCCAAGGCCATACCTTCAAAAGAATTGATCCAGGAGCTTTTTAAGAAAAAGTTTGATTCAGATTTGTGGGATGAGACTGCAAAGACATGCGTTGAGTGCGGTGCGTGCAATGTGATCTGCCCTGCATGCCACTGCTTTGTATTAAAGGATCAGAAGGCGGGAGAGGGCTTTGAGAGGCTGAGGATGTGGGATTCATGCCTTTTAATGTCTTTTGCCAGGGTAGCAGGCGGCGCGAATCCAAGAAAACTTCTGGCATCTCGTTTGCGGAATCGCTTTGACAAGAAGTTTAATTTCTTTCCAGATGTGATTGGCAAGTTTGGGTGTACTGGCTGTGGAAGATGTACTGAGGCCTGTGCTGGGAAGATTGATATTAGGGAAGTGTTGAGCAAATTATCATGATAGATAATCCATATGTACCTATAAAAGCTGAAGTTTTGGATGTTATCCAGGATTCTTCTACTATAAAGACAATTAGGATGAAGCCTGAGAAGCCTTTGCATTTTAAAGCAGGCCAGTTCATGGAGATGACCATACCTGGCTTAGGCGAGGCACCTTTTACACCTTCGTCCTCTCCATACGAGAAGAGCAAGATGGAGATCAGTATCATGAAGGTGGGAAAGGTTACAGATAAGGTGCATGAGCTTAGAAAAGGTGATGTAGTAGGGCTTCGCGGGCCTTACGGAAATGAATACCCGCTCAATGAATATGAAGGCAAAGACATATTGCTCGTGGGCGGCGGAGTAGGACTGGCGCCTCTGCGCGCGCTATTCCTAGCGCTCGTGCATGACCTTAAGAAATATAAGAGCATAACATTCTGCTGCGGCTCAAGGACACCAGATGACATTATATATAAGGAGTGCGTGCTTGATAAATGGCAGAAGATAGACAAGAATGTGAATTTCAGGGTGACTGTTGATAAAGGTGATGATAAATGGAAAGGCAAGGTTGGCCTTGTAACAACTACGCTTGATAAATTAGATCTCGACATAAAGAATAGCGTGGCAATAGTGTGCGGCCCGCCTATTATGATGAAGTTTTCTACGTTCAAGCTTATCGAGATAGGATATAAAGAGAATCAGATATATCTATCAATGGAAAAGAATATGAGCTGTGGATTTGGCAAGTGCGGCCACTGTAGGCTCGGAAACTTCTACGTGTGTAAGGATGGACCAGTATTCAGGTATGATAAGATAAGCAAGATTCACGAGGTATGGGATTAATATGAAGCGATTATTCATTGATTTAGAGAAATTATATAGCTGTGAAAAGCCAAAGGCAGAGTGTAGCTACTATTACCGTCCTGAAAATGATGGCATAGTGCGACTACGCGAGCTGGGCCAGTTCTTGCATATCTGCCGCAAGTGCGAAGAAGCGCCATGTATCAACGCATGTCCAAAAGAGGCGCTCGAGAAGCAGGAAGATGGCACAGTGAAGCGCTACACAATGCGCTGCATCTCGTGTAAGTCCTGCAGCCTTGCCTGTCCATTCGGCACGATCCCACTTGAGACTATACCTTATATAATGTCGCAGTGCGACGCGTGCATAGATAGACTTGATAAGGAAGAGCCTGTTTGCGCTAAGACATGTTCCATTAAAGATGCAATAAAATTTACAGAAGTAAAGGAATCAGAAAAAGACGACATCTATCTAGTAGGTAAAAACATTGCAGTCCATGCCAAGGCGTGGAAGAAGCTGCATCCATAATGAGACTTTTATTTAATTTTCTAATATTTCCGGGATTTTTGTTTACAGCTGCAATTGGCCTAGTAGCAAGCTGGATCGATCGCAAAGTAACTGCGCGTGTACAGTGGAGAGTAGGGCCGCCATGGTACCAGCCGCTCATGGACCTTGTGAAATTGAGCATAAAAGAGATAACTGTTCCGCGAAATGCCTCTAAGGCAGTGTTTTTCATGGCGCCACTCATGGGCCTTAGCGCTACAATACTGGCAGCTACCTTTATATGGCTACCCAATATAAATCTAAGCGCAGCTGGTTTTAGAGGAGACATCATAGTAATACTCTATCTCTTGACATTGCCGGTAATAGCGCTTATATTAGGCGCGTCCTCCAGTGGGAATCCCCTGGCAGCTGTGGGCGCGTCAAGAGAAGTCAAGCTGGTCCTGGCATATGAATTACCTTTTATCTTAACCCTACTTGTTCCTATAATAAAGAGCAGCGGGCTTATTAAATTATCAGAATTAATCGCATACCAGGGCGTAAATGGTGCGTTTGTCTCAAATGCCTCAGGCATACTCGCGCTTCTTGTCGCAATATTCTGCATGCAGGCAAAGCTGGGCCTTGTGCCGTTCGATATGGGCGAGGCAGAGACAGAGATAATGGGAGGCGTGTACATAGAATATTCAGGCATGCTGCTCGCGATCTTTAAACTTACAAAGACAATGATGATGGTGGCGCTACCTGTATTTTTATCAACCATATTCTGGGGCGGGTTTAGCATCTGGAAATACGTGGTGCTCTTAGTAATAATAGTTTTGATGCGAAATACAAATCCAAGAGTGCGAATAGATCATGCAGTAAGATTTTTCTGGGGCAAGATGACAATGCTTGCAGCAGTCGCAGTTTTATTAGCGGTACTGGGAATGTAAAATGAGTTTAAAATTAAAGGCATTAACAAAATCTATCTGGGTATATCACTTATCAACAGGTAGCTGCAACAATTGCGACATAGAGATATTGGCCCTATTGACTCCGCGATTCGATGTGGAGAGATTCGGCATAATGCTTGTGGGCAGTGTAAAGCATGCAGACGCCATACTCGTGACAGGCGCATTGAACCTAAAGACAATACCCAGGGTAAAGGCAGTGTATGATCAGGCGCCAAAGCCATGCGTAGTCATTGCAATAGGCGCGTGTTCATGTGGCCAGGGGCTTTTTGCAAATGGATACAATACCCCGGATCCTGTGGATTCATTGCTGCCAGTGAATGTCTATATCCCAGGCTGTCCGCCAAAACCAGAGGCAATGATAGCAGGCATCGTGAAGTTGATCGGAAAACTTACAGGTAAAAAATGAAGAAGCAGGAGATTATTGAAAATATAAAGGTGCGCTCAGGAAAAGACATGTTGGATTTGAATGATAAATCCGAGAAGCGTGTCTATTTTACTATAAAGAAAGAAATTTTACCCAAGATAGCGAAATACTTATTTAATGATGTAAAGGCCAGGTTCTCGATTGCATCTGGCGTGGACACAAGAAAGACAATCGAGATACTCTATCATTTTTCAATTGATGAGATAGGGCTTATAGTTTCGCTGAGGGTTATTCTGGATAAATCAGATCTCGAGATAGACAGTCTCACCTCTATAATGAAATGCGCAGAGTGGATCGAGAGAGAAATACATGAACTTTTAGGTGTAAATTTTAAGGGCCATCCGAATCTTACGCATTTGCTTTTAAAAGACGACTGGCCAAAGGGAAATTATCCATTAAGGAGAGATTAACAATGTAGGGGACGTTTAAACGTCCCCTACATTGTGGATAAGTGAAAGCTACATTATGGCAAATAAAATAATTCCAATCGGACCATATCACCCGCTGCAGGAAGAGCCAGAGTTTTTCAGGCTGCATGTTGATGGCGAGACTGTGGTGGATATAGACATTGAGATCGGATATAACCACAGGGCAATTGAAAAGATAGCTGAGTCAAAGACCTATGATCAGGTGACGTTTCTTGTGGAGAGGATCTGCGGGATCTGCTCTACATCGCATCCTTTTGCATATACGAATGCGATCGATGATCTTTTAGGAGTCACAGTCCCTGAAAGAGCGCTTTATATTCGCACAATAATCGGAGAACTCGAAAGGATACACTCGCATCTCTTGTGGGTAGGCCTGGCAGGCCATTTCCTGGGATACAACACTGTGTGGATGTGGGCATGGAGATACAGAGAGCCAGTGCTGGATATATTTGAAAGAATCACAGGAAACAGAAATCATTACGCGATGTTTAAGCCAGGCGGCGTAAGAAGAGATCTGAATGAAGAAGATTTTCCATGGATAAGAAAGACTCTAAAGAGTTTGATCCCCAAGGTGGACATGTTTAAAGGCGCTGTTATAGATGATCCTGTGATTCACGCGAGGACAGAAGGCATAGGAGTTTTAACAAAGCAGGATGTGCATGACTATTCTGTTGTAGGACCTACTGCAAGGGCTTCAGGTGTTGGAATTGATGTAAGAAAAGATGATCCATACGCTGCTTATGATAAGGTGGACTGGAAGGTTATTACTGCAGAGGGCGGCGGCGTGTTTGCAAAGGCAGTTGTAAGGATTTTAGAGCTCTATGAATCAATCAATATAGTGCTGCAGTGTCTTGATAAGATTCCAAAAGGCCCAATAGACCTTAATATAAAGGATATGCCAGTAGCAGAAGGTATTGGCAGGCACGAGGCGCCAAGAGGTGAGGTATTCCACTATTTAATGTCTGATGGTGGTAATTCTCCTGCTCGGCACAAGGTAAGGGCGCCGAGCTTTATGAATATTGCATCCAATAAGAAAGCAGTCGTGGGCGAGACTATTTCAGACGCTACAATAATCCTTGCAGCAGTGGATCCGTGTTACTGTTGTACAGAGAGAATGGCAGTAGTAGACTATAAAAGCGGGAAGAAACTCATGGATGGCCAGGACCTGATCCGGCTGTCGCAAGAAAAGACCGCGAGAATGCGCAAATGAAACTTTTATTACAACCGATTTTAATTTCGATACTAGCAGGTGGTTTTATTCTTCTTGTGCCAAAGAAGCTCAGGAAGGTGGCAGAGGGGTTTAGCCTTGTTACCTCTATATATCTATTGGTCGCGTGCGTAAAAATATTTATGAGCGCTCCGATCCAGGGCGATCTTTTGTTCGTGGATAACCTCTCAAGGTTTATCGTACTGGCAATAGGGCTTTTTGGTGCGCTTACAGTGCTGTATTCGTTGCGCTTCATGGCCTCGTGCAGCGCATTTCGTTCATATTACGCGAACACGATATGGACCATAGGAATTTCTATACTCGCGGCAGTCTCGAATAGCATCGTGCTGCTTATTGTGGCATGGGGTTTTCTTGGCTTCACGCTGTATATGCTGATCAATGTAGCTGGCCCTCGCGCCGCGAACATAAGCAAGAAAACCTTTATTATAATAGGCGGAACAGATTCGCTTATGATCCTGGGCTTTGCGATCATGTGGCTCATCACAAAAGACCTGACTCTGAGTACTACAAAGATAGCCATAGATAGCCCGCTTACTTTCTGGGCATTTTTATTAATAGCCATTGGCGCGTTCGCAAAGGCAGGCGCAATGCCTTTTCATACGTGGATACCAGATACAGCAAAAGAGGCGCACATACCTGTTACTGCGTTTTTGCCTGCATCGCTCGATAAATTATTAGGGATCTATTTACTGGCAAGGCTGGTCCTGGATCTATTTATATTAAATAGTTTTTCTTATGCGCTTCTTATGGTGGTGGGCGCAGTGACAATAGTAGCAGCAGTTATGATGGCGCTCGTGCAGCATGATTTTAAGAAGCTCCTCGGTTATCACGCAGTGAGCCAGGTCGGCTACATGGTGCTTGGCCTTGGCACTGGAAATCCAATAGGCATTGCAGGCGGACTTTTTCACATGCTTAACCACGCAATATATAAGAGCTGCTTATTTCTATCAGGCGGCAATGTAGAATACAAGGCCAAGACCTCAGACCTGGATTCACTCGGAGGTCTTGCCAAATTCATGCCTATTACATTTTTTACTACGCTGGTTGCTTCTTTTGCAATATCAGGTGTGCCGCCATTTAATGGTTTTGTGTCAAAGTGGATGGTGTATCAGGGCTTGATAGAAAAGGGAAAATCAGGCGGAGTTTTATGGATATTCTGTATGGTAGCTGCAATGTTCGGCAGCGGCCTCACACTCGCGTCCTTCATCAAGCTAATACACGCTATCTTCCTAGGTAAATCCAAAAACGCAGTACGCAGTACGCAGAACGCAGTACGAACAGAAGTCTCCTGGACCATGTGGCTGCCGCCTGTGGTGCTTGCAGGCTTGTGCATAGTATTTGGAATATTTGCTTATGCTATTCCTTTAAAGTATTTCATAGGACCTGCCGTGTCTACAAATTTAAACTTTATAGGGTCATGGCCGTCTTCGCAGGCTACGCTATTTCTGCTCATAGGCCTTGGTGTCGGGCTTCTGGTATATCTCCTAGGTAATTTTAAAGGCGTAAGAGAAACAGGACATTATATAGGCGGAGAAAAGTTTGAAGATAATATGCGGCTCTCTGGCACAGAGTTTTACAATACAATAAAAGAATTGCCTATAATAAAAGGTATCTATGCCAAGGCTGAGAAAAAATTATTTGATATTTACGAACAAGGCAAGAAGCTTGTATTTTTCTTTATAGGCATACTAAGGTTTTTACACAACGGCGTGCTTCCAACATATCTGATCTGGTGCCTGTTGGGCGTTATAGTGTTTTTATTTACAATCGTAAGGTAGAAAACAATGCTTGAACTACAGATACTTTTAATATTCATGATAATAGGCGCGATGATCGCTGTAAAGTCTAAGGATCTTTTGTCCTCAGTTATTGCTGTAGGTACTGTAGGTCTTGGACTCTCGCTTGCCTTTTTAATACTTAAGGCGCCTGACCTTGCGATCGCGCAGCTCGTGGTAGAGATCCTGGTCATAATAATATTAATAAGAGCCACGATCAGAAAAGACCTCCCGTTTTCTACAAGCGGCCGCTGGTTTTTTAATACCTTTGTGACATTTTTATTTCTGATCGTATTCCTGGGATTTGGTTATTACTGCATGAAGGATCTACCGGGATTTGGCGATCCCATCATGAAGATCTCGCAGAGTTTTATAACAGGAGGCCTGAGACAAACAGGCGCCGCGAACCTGGTAACATCAGTGGTATTGGATTACAGGGCCTATGATACTTTGGGTGAGGCAACTATTCTTTTTACAGCTGTGATAGGAGTACTGGCAGTTATACGTAAGGTCGGAAGGAAGAAGTAATATGACAGAACCCCAGAAGGGTATGAGTTTAATAGTAAAGACGATTACGCGCCTGACAGTGGGCCTGATACTCTTATTCGGCGTCTATATTGTCAGTCATGGGCACCTCAGTCCTGGAGGCGGATTTGCAGGAGGCGTGATCATTGCGCTTTCCTTTATACATATCATGCTTGCATTTGGCAAAGAGACTGCATTTAAGAAAGTAGATAAGGCCATAGCATCGTTTTTTGAAAGTCTTGGCGCGATAATCTTTATAACACTTGCGCTTATCGGTATCGCGAGCGGTTATTTCTTTTTGAATTTTCTGTCAAAGGGTGAGCCTTTTACGCTTTTTAGCTCAGGGCTCATTCCTTTATATAATGTGGCAATATGTTTTAAAGTGGGCGCAGGGCTTTTTATTATATTCATTACGCTTGTGCTTTTGAAGATACCTGGAGAGGATAGCAAGAAATGACAGTTTATTTTTTGTGTCTGGTGCTTTTTTGCATCGGGCTATATTGTATATTAAGGAAGCGTAATCTTATAAAGATAATCATAGGCATTGCCATAATGGAGTATGCGGTAAATTTATTCTTTATACTGGTTGGTTACAGGATGAATGGCCGTTCTCCTATACATGCTCCTGATCAGGAAATACTAGGCATGGTGGATCCATTGCCGCAGGCACTGGTCCTGACCGCTATAGTCATCGGACTCGCAGTCACTGCCCTTATTGCAGCTATTGCAATGAGGGTGTATGAGAAATACAGAACCTTTGATATCACAAAGATCCGAAGGTTAAAAGGTTAGTTATGTCACATAATATAATACCTTTATTTGTCGCGATACCGCTTGCAGCAGCGTTTGTGAATTCCCTTATTGGCAAAAAGATAAAGGGATTTTCAGATGTGCTCTCTGCGCTGGGGACACTGTCTCTGGCAGTGATTTCAGTATTCGCGGTGATCCTGTTTAAAGAGAATGGCGTTATGGTCTATAAGGTAGGTGGATGGTTGCCGCCTGTAGGCATTGCCATGGTCATAGACGGGCTTACTGCATTCATGTTAGTCACGATTAATGTAATTGCATTTTTAATAAGCATTTATTCAATAGATTACATGAAGAAGTACACTGAGAAGTGGCTTTTCTATTGTTTGTTTTTACTCATGGTAGCAGGCATGAACGGAGTTATTATAAGCGGAGACATGTTTAATCTCTACGTGTTCCTGGAGATCGCGGCTATCGCGAGCTATGCCCTTGTCGCATTCGGGACAGAACATGAAGAGCTCGAGGCATCATTTAAATATGCAGTGATGGGTACCCTGGCGTCTACCTTTATATTGTTAGGCATTGTATTTTTATATAGCGTTACCTCTACTTTGAATATGGCTGATATGTCCATGGCATTGTTCGAGGGCGGCAGTACGCGCATAGTTTTACTGGTCAGCGTATTATTCTTGATGGGCTTTGGTCTTAAATCAGCGCTTGTTCCTTTTCACGCATGGCTTCCTGATGCGCATCCATCTGCGCCAGCTCCTATTTCTGCAATGCTCTCAGGCGTGCTTATCAAGTCACTCGGTGTCTACGCAATGGTGAGGATCTTCTTTAGTGTAATAGGCATCACTCCTGAGATCTCAGCTGCATTGATGGTGTTGGGAGCGCTATCCATGATCTTTGGTGTATTTCTGGCGCTTGGACAATGGGATATGAAAAGACTCCTGGCGTATCATTCTATAAGCCAGATCGGATATGTGGTTTTGGGGATCGGGCTGGGAACACCGCTTGGGATCCTGGGAGGATTATTTCATTTATTTAATCACTCGGTGTTCAAGTCGCTTTTGTTTTTAAATTCCGGAGCAGTTGAATACGCGACAGGCACAAAGGATCTGCAGAAGATGGGCGGGTTAAAGGAAAAGATGCCTGTTACAGGAGCTACTTCACTCATAGCGTCCATGTCCATCTCAGGGATTCCGCCTTTTAATGGATTCTGGAGTAAGCTGATTATTATTGTCGCGTGTATAGAGGCGCAGCATTTTGCGTATGCATTCTGGGCTGTTCTGGCAAGCATCCTGACGCTGTCTTCATTTATGAAGGTGCAGAGATATGGATTTTTTGGAGAGTTAAAAGAGAAGCTGAACCAGGTAAAAGAAGTCCCGTTTTTTATGAAGGTTTCCATGATCGCTCTGGCAGTTATCTGTATTGCAGGTGGAGCGCTTTTATTGCCAGTTATTTCTGGAGATTTTCTTAATGTGGCAAGGGATACAGTGTTAGCCGGACAGGATTATATTACAGCTGTTTTTGGAGCGATAAAATAATGTTAAGCAGGCTTATATTATTCGTATTAGGACTTGTTGCGTGGACGCTACTTACCTGGATACCTAGTTGGCAGCATTTGATTATAGGTGTCCTGGCATCAGGATTTGTAGCGTTTATAACAGGCGATCTTTTTATAAGAAGGCCTCATCTGGTCATGCATGGTACACGCTATATCTGGTTTTTATATTACGTGCCTGTATTTATCTGGGAGTGTTTTAAGGCAAATATTGATGTGGCCTATAGAGTCCTTCATCCTGACTTGCCTATTCATCCTGGTATAGTCAAGGTCAAGACTGAACTTAAGTCAGACGCCGCGCTTACATTTTTGGCAAATTCTATTACACTTACGCCTGGAACGTTGACCGTGGATATAGATAGGGAAGCTGGTTATTTGTACGTGCACTGGATAGAGGTAAAGCATAAAGATATTGAGAGAGCTACTAAGACAATAGTGGAGAGGTTCGAGAGCATTTTAAAGAGGATATTTGACTAATGAAAAAGAGTAGGACGCGTTATATTGTCGGGCTTGTTTTTATTTTGGTAGTTATGGCTGTAATTTTATTCAGGCCATATCAGATCCTTTTCTCTCAGGACATGCCTTTTGTTGGATTTTTGCAAAGAACGTTTTACATACTTTTATTTGCATGCATGTTGTGCCTGTATCGTATAATGAGAGGGCCAACTTCCGCAGATAGGGCTGTTACCATTGATATGCTGGGTGTCTTGATAGTTGGTTTTTGCGCTATCATGGGTATTTCCACTGGCAGGAGCTGGTATATTGATATAGCGATCGCTTGGGCGCTGCAGAGTTTTATAGCTACACTTGCCCTGGCGAAATTTTTAGAAGGAAAATCATTCGATGATTAATATAATTGGACTGATATTCATATCTATTGGTGTTTTCTTTGATTTTATTGGGTGTCTGGGCCTTGTGAGGCTGCCGGATGTGTACAACCGTCTACAGGCATCCACCAAGTGCATAACCTTAGGGACATGCAGCATATTGTTTGGCGCATTTTTAATTCATGGTTTTGTAGCAGCTGGCATGAAGGCGCTTTTATGTATGGCATTTTTGATACTCACTTCTCCAGTATCCGCGCACGCCCTGGCACGCGCCGCGCATAAAGCAGGCGTGAAGCTGTGGGAGAAGAGTGTGGTTGATAGGTATGAGGAAGACGGTAATTAAATTGTGGAGGTTATGGAATGTTACGTAATGTTATGGAAAGTTACGGAAAGTTACAAAAGCGATGGATTTCAACGCTTTTAATGCAACCTTCCGTAACATTCCAAAACCTTCCATAACCTTCGTAACCTCCACGCATTGAGAGAGATAAATATGCGATATCCAAAGATAAGAGAGTTAATTGAAGCGATTAAGGCATTGATAATAGGACCTTATACGTCGAAGTTTCCTTTTAAGCCGCATGTGCCTGAGAAGGGATATAGGGGCCAGCCTGTTTATAATGATGATGAGTGTGTTGGCTGCGCTGCGTGTTTTGAGGTCTGCACAGCAGGCTGCATAAAAATGGAAGATGATGTAAATGCAGAGCTGCCTAAGCGAAAGCTCACAGTGCGTTACGAGAGCTGCATATTCTGCGGCCAGTGTCAGGCAGCATGCATCACTAAAGAAGGAATAAAACAGACCAATCAGCTGGATGATTTGTCAGTGTTCGACAGGAGCGAGGCAGTGAATTCTGTTGAAAAAGAACTGGTGCTGTGTGAAGGCTGTGGCTGTACAGTGGGAGCAAAGGAACATTTAATTTGGGTTGCAAAAAGACTTGGCCCTCTTGCATACTCAAGCCCTACATCATATTTATCCGCATTAAAAGATCTAAAATTGGCATACCTTAAGGTTGAAAAATCAGATGAACTAACTCGCCAGGACCGCATAAAAACACTTTGTCCAAAGTGCAGAAGAGAAATCACATTAAACACATAAGAGATATCTTAAAAGGTAAAGTCGCCATAGTCTGTATTGGTAATAGAGACCGTGGAGACGATGGTATTGGTCCGCATCTTGCTGATGTCGTAAAAGGAAAAACTTCCTATGAAGTCATAGATACGGGTGTCACACCAGAAAATTACACAGGTGTCATTACAAAGTTGAAACCAGATACAATAGTTTTAGTAGATGCAATACAGTTTGAAGGCGCCCCAGGCGAGGTAAAATTGTTTTCAGGAGATGATCTTCGCATAGGAAAGATCTCTACGCATGATGTATCCCCGAAGCTCTTGATAGAATATCTTAAATCCTCAACAAATGCCACTATCTATGTAGTGGGCGTGAGGCCAAAATCAAATAAATTTGGCGAGGGCTTGAGCGACGAGGCCAAAATGGCAATAAAAGAATTGACAAAAGAGTTCTCTTAGTTATAATCGAGAGTGATATGGCGATTATAGAGATGGAATTAAATAAAATTAGGATTGATGAGAATAGGGGCGAGCAGGTTATTGTCCTTAAAGAAAAAGAAGGCGAGAGGCTTTTACCCATTGTTATTGGGATAATGGAGGTCGCTGCCATAAAAATGAAGGTGAGTGGTTTGACTCCGCCTAGGCCCATGACACACGATTTATTATGCAGTACCATAAAGCAACTCGGCGCTAAGATCAGCAAGATAGTTATTACGAAGTTAGAAGAGAATACCTTTTTTGCAAAGTTAATCCTGCAGGTAAATGGCAGGTTTGAAGAGGTAGACGCAAGGCCTAGCGACAGTATTGCCCTATCTGTCCGCGCAAAGGCGCCGATTTTTGTCGAAGAAGAGGTACTAAACAAGGTCTCAGCAACTTAGTATTGCCGAGGTCCAGCCTCGGCTTTTTTTTCCGCGGCTGGACCACGGCAATAATACTTTACCTTTTGAACCTTAGCCAGGCGGATTTATCGTGGGTTTTTTGTTATATTTAAGGTAATATCATCTACAATAGAATAGATGCAGGGGATTACGATGAGCGTTAGCGCTGTCGCAAAGGTTATGCCCCAGCAGATCGAAAGAGCCATTGGCACCAGGAACGGATCTTTTCCGCCTATGCCATAGGCAACAGTTGAAAGGCCTCCAGCTGTTGTTATAGTGGTGAGAAGTACTGGCCTGATTCTCATTTGGCCAGCCTTTATTATTGAATCGTGTCTGTTTGTGCCCTGCCTACGCAATTTATTAATAAAATTCACAAGTACGATTGAGTCGTTTACAACAATGCCATTCAAACCCACTATGCCCAGTATTGCCATGAATGAGAACGGCATACCATGTAGGAGAAAGGCGATCACCACGCCTATGAGCCCGAACGGTATCGCGAGCATTACAATAAAAGGCTGTACAATAGATTTAAAGAAAGATGCCAGGATTAGGTATATAATGAGAAAGGCATAGAAGAATGCCTTTAAAAGACTCATTAAGGAATCCATGGTTTCTTCTTTTTCGCCGCTATATTTGACAGAGTATCCTATGTGGCGCTGCGATAGGCCCTTGAACTTTTTCTCCAGCAGGGCGTTGACCTTGAGCGACGTTGTCTTATTCCTATCTACATTTGCCGACGCAGTTACTACGCGTTTTCCGTCGAGATGATGGATGGTCGTGGTTCCAGGCACCTTTTCAATGTCCGCTACATTTTTAAGAGGTATAAGATTACCAAAACTATTGCGTATCAGGATATCTTCAAAGACATTCATATCCCCTGAAAGTTTTTCCGGGAACATCACGATGACATCTGTTTCCTCTTCAGCCTTTACAGGTTTTATCTTAGTGGCAATGCTTCCTTCAAATACCGCGCGCACTGTTTTGGCTATCTGGGCCACGCTAAGGCCTGCGAGGCTGGCCTTAGCATTATCGACCTTTACAAGGATCTCTTCCTTGCCTGGTTTGTGGTCCCAGGTAACATCAGTTGTGCCATCTATTGTGTTTAAGTGATCCATGTATTCCGCGGCAATCTTATCCAGCACATCAAAGCTTTCGCCGCGTATCCTTGCCTCGACTGCCTTGCCAACAGGAGGGCCGGATTCAGGCGTATCAAATCTAAGGTCTTCAAATCCCTTGATGTCTTTTGCCCTCTGGCGCACGTCTTCTATTATTTCTTCAACAGATCTCTTTCTATCCTGTTCAGCTGTGAGATATACAGCCACTTGCACCAAATGACTTGACTGTCCTGCGAATGGATCGTGCCTGTCTTCTGCTATTGCTCCCACAGAGGTCACAAACGTATCCAATTCTTCTGAAGGAAGCTGCGAGACTATTTCTTCGACAGGAAGGATGAGTTCATTTGTCTTCTGTAAAGGCGTGCCTATAGGAGCCTCCCCTCTTACAAAAAAGTAATTAATCCCAGAAGAAGGGAAGAGGACGAATTTTAGGACACTGAAAGCAAGAAAACTGCATACCACCAGCACTATTGTAAAGCCCGCAACGACTTTATATTTTCTTTTTATCGCTGCATTGACCATTTTTGTATAAAATCTCACAAGTCTTTTAAACCATGGCATATCTTTTGCTATATTGGTCGGCCTTCCACCAGTATCATATTTGATCTTTACAAAGTCCGCCAGGTGGCTCGGTAGTATTATGAGCGCTTCTCCGAGTGAGGCTAAAAGAGCTATGATAAGTACAGTCGGGATATTCCGTATAAATTTTCCTATGATGCCTGTCATGAAAAGAAGAGGACAAAATGCAGCTACAGTGGTTAAGACAGCTGCAGTGACCGCGCCCATGACTTCTTCAGAGCCTTTGACAACTGCTTCGCGGGGCTTCATACCCTGCTCCATGTACCGATACACATTTTCAGCGACTATGATCCCGTCGTCGACCAGCATGCCAAGCACTATAATAAGTCCAAACATACTTATCAGATTTATGGTAATGCCCATCATGTTCATGACCACAAAGGTTGCGAAGAATGCTATAGGTATACCCAGGACTGTCATGAATGCAACGCGGTACTGTAAGAAAAGCAATACAGAAAATACCACGAGAATAAAACTCGCTATGCCATTGTTTTTCAGGACATTAAGCCGCCTTCGGGCAAAGAATGAATAATCATTTACGTATGAGATATTAAGCGCGTCCGGGCAGTTTTCAAGGTATTGGCTGCAGATCTTTTTAACTTCATTCACAATACTTATGGCGTCGCCAGATTGTTTTTTCATTACAATAAGATTTATCGAGCGCGTGCCAAGCGTTTTATTTATTATATCTTCTTTCTTAAAGGAATCCTTTACCTCTGCGATGTCTTTTATCCTGAGCCAGTTTCCAACGTCATTGGCCCTGATGATTATATTTTCAACCTCCCTGGCCGTAGAAAATTCTCCGGTAGTCCTGATGCTGTACTCCGAGTTTTCCGTATTTATCTCACCTGCAGGCACGCTGATGTTTCTGGAGGAGAGGGCCTGCGAGATCTCGTCGAACGAGACATATCTCTCGCGCATTTTTTCAGGATCGACATGAACCTGTATTTCTCTATCGCGGTAACCAGATTCGCGTATCTTAGCAACGCCTTTTATGTCCTCGAGCAGATCCTGCAAGCCGTCGCTATAGTATTGCAGTTTCTTCTCACTCATGTCTCCTGAGAGCGACACCTCTATCACAGGGTATTGCTTGGTGCTTACCTCAGTCACTACAGGGTCTTGGTAGATGTCTTTAGGCAGATTTTTTACGCGATCTACAGCAGTCTGTATATCACTCACGACCTTTTTCTTGTCGCGTTCATCAGGATCTAATTTTACATTTATAAATGACGCGCCTGCAGATGAGGATGATTTTATCTCTTTTATACCATCAACCTCTTTGAGTTCTTTTTCAATAGGCACAGTGATGAGTTTTTCAACATCAAGAGGCGTGGCGCCAGGGTATGCAGTGGTAATGCTTACAACGTCAAAATCCACATTCGGGAATACCTCTCTATTCATACCCACTACCACTATGAGCCCGAATATGATTATAAGGACTGAGACAAGATTGACAAATAATGACTGGTTGACACTAAAACGCGGCAGACTCATTGTGACTCCTTTTATAACCCAATATGCTCCAAGAAACTATCTTCAGCATCCATCAGTTCCAGGATGGCTACGCGGTAGTCAAAATACGAACGCTGTGCCACGAGGCTCGCGTTCAAGGCATCTTCCTGATATCGTATAAGCGTATCTGAGCTGGAACGTCCGTATTTGAATCGCTTTTCCTCCTGAGATAACTTTCCTCGCTGGAGATTTTCAACGCGCTGCATCCTGGACATGTTGACCTTATTTACGTATAGATTCCTGAATTTCTCGTCGACGTCTGAAATAACCTGGCGTTCTGTCTTCTGTAGATTAATAATTGCCTTTGTTTTTTCTAAAGTTGCCTTTTCATGTTCGCTTTCAGCCTCATTATTTTCAAGAGGATATTTAAACTCTATGCCAACGTAATACTTAGGATTTGAATCTTCGTATACATCCTCAAGCGCCCTTGAATATCTGGAATCAATGCCGTTGGTCGCAAAGGTAGCCTTCAGGTCTATTTCAGAAAACAGGGAATTTTTTTTCATCTTGAGCTTTACCTTTTTTGCTTCTATGTCATTTTTCTTGGAAATATAATCGCGCCTATTTTCAAAGGCAGTATTAAGACTCTCAGTGAATTCAGGATTAATTTTTTTACCTTGTAGATCATCAATAGGGGAGAGCCTTAGATCGTTTTTCATATTCAGGCGTACCCTTAATAATTCTTCAGCGTTCTTTAGTTCATTCGAAGCCAGGAGTAGCTCGCTCCCTCTTACATGCATGTTTGCTTCGCTGGCAAGTACATCACCTGTTTCTACGAGACCTATTCTTAACTTTCTACGGTATTGATTAAAAAGACGAATCGCCTTTTTTAGCATCTCTTTTTTTATCTTGAATTCTTCTGTTGCGAGCGCGAACTTCCAATAGGCCTTTTCAGCGTCAATGATAGCATTCTCAATCTTTATATATGAATCCAGTTCAGCATTTTTTATTTCCCATTTTACGATCTCTATATTGCCGCGGTCGATCAAGCCAAAAAAGTTCTTTGCTATTGGCTGAGTCAGGCCGATCTCTATCTGTGATTCATGGTAGGGATTTGTAGACACATAGGCTGAATCTGTCCATTCCCGGCTGTTTGTAAAGTCTATTTCAACATCAGTGCCGCTGCGCAGTTTCTTATCAATACCTATATTATATTCGTTTGTTATGCTTTTTGTGCCGGCAAGGGACGAAGCAGATTTTCTCTGGTCATTGGTGTAGCCGATCTCTCCATTTAATATAGTATCAAATACTGCTTCTTTATAGCTGAGTTCAGTGCCTTTTATCTTTGAGTCAAGTTGCGCGAGTTTGATCTCTAGATTATTGCTTATAGCGATCAACCTGACATCTTCTATAGAGATCAGGAAAGTATCAGTTGTCCTTTCTGTCTGAGACAGCGCTGCACCAGAGGGAAGGAGGGCCAGATTTATTATTATTGAGAAAACTAAAAGCTTTTTCATTTTGTATTTCCTGTAGTGCTGGAGATCTTCTTTAATATGTGAAGATATTGTCTTTGTTCCTCAGCTGTCAGGCGCACAAGTATCTTTTTCCATACATCCCGAATAGCACCCATGTGAGTCTTTACCGCATTCTCACCTTTTTTCGTAAGCGATACCATTACCACGCGTCTATCCTCTGGATCCGGGCTTCTCTTTACATAGCCAGATCTGACTAACCTGTCTATAAGGCCTGTTGCAGTAGGAGGGGAGATGCCGCGCTCCTTGGCCACGGTCTTGGTCTTGCACTGGCCATGGGCCTGTATGGTTACAAGTATTATTATCTGCGCGCTTGAGATGTTAAGCTTGAACAAGGAACTGGTCTGCACTGTTCTCATGAGCTTTGGTATCAGGGTTGAGATTTCATGGGCTATCTGGTCTACTGTAGCCATAAATGACCTCCTTTTATAGTATCTTGTAGGGCAGGTTTAAACCTGCCCTACAAGATACTATTTAGTTCGCCTAACTAAATATTAGCACACAAAACTAATCTTGTCAAGGCCTACTTTTAGTCTTCTTTCCAGGAGATGAGGAAGGGAGGGAGGTCAGAGGGGATGCCGCCAAAGGCGTCAGCTACAGCATCACTGTCGTAGCTGACTACAGGATTTCCAGTAACTGTGGTGTCGACTTCAGCGCCGCATTCTACATATATAGCACCATCTATAATAGGATTGCCACTTACCCATAGAGAACCAACAACCCAGATAACACCTGAAAAATATCCGCCTGTAATCCTTAGATCGCCATTTACTACTAATATGCCGTTACCTGTCCAGTTAGAATCTGAGATTGTCATCTCGTCTGTGGTATCTAGATCAGACCAAGTGACGCTGTTTACCGGCGTTACGTTATTTTCTGGATCTACATATAGATTTGTAGCATTATCTTTCATATAATCTTTTGAGACCCCAAAGGTTTCTTCGAAGTCAAAAGTAAAATTTTCATCTACATCTCCATTTACCTCAGCACCACCTCTTACATCTACTTCTCCATTTGCCGTAATAGCAGAGGTGGTCCCTGACGGATCTATGTTTAAAACAGGTTGTTCTACTATTGCCCTTATTGTGCGTACTATGTTATTAGGGTCTGTAGTATCTGTCCCTGACACACCACCTGTAGAGACCACCAGGTATCTATTTGATGAAACAGAGCTTGTTTGAGTCGAGTAAGCCCCAGAGCCCAATGTTCCAGAGAGAGATGCAATCGAGAGATCTGAGATTGCCTTATCTAGCCCTGCTTCTGCTATCCAAAAGGCTTGCAAAGAATCCCTTTCTTTAGATGCAACCCTTTGTTCTCCAATGCTCCTAGTGGCAAAACCTACAGTGAGCACTACAAGCACAGTGATAACCATATACGAAGCAACGAGTATTATGCCTTTATTGTTTTTAATAAGTAGTGTCATGGGTTCCTAACCTTTACTTCTGTGGTCGTAGTTATGGTTGTTTGAGTTGCACTGAATCCGGGAAAAGTATTTTTTTGTACACCGAGCGTAATGTTTATTATATCTGGAGTTGAGGCATTTCTGTTAAGGCTGAGCGATGAGATGTTATTTGCTAATACTCTTTGAGCTGCATCTTGTGTCCTGAGCAGCTGAGAGTTGTTTAAGCCACCGACGGTATATTGAATATTAGTGGACCATGTAGTGCCAGCTGCAGAGATCGATTGAGGGATCTGGAATGTTATGGAGCTGTAGTCTGTTCCATCAGCAGGCACGCCAGAGATAGTGGAAAGCTTTGCCTGTCGCAGCTCTTTAGCCATGGTATTTAAACCTCTTCGCGCATCCTGTTGCGCGCTAAGCTGGGATCCGCCTGATTTCCAGCAGCTTCTTGCTGTTCCTAATAGCATAAAGATCGCTCCTATCATCACCGAGAATAAGAATACGACTACGATCAATTCTATCAATGTAAGCCCTGCAGATTTTTTTAAGATCATCTTTCTCCTATTAGTGTTACGATTTCAGCAGGTGAAGAGAGTCGACTGTCTCCATTTAAGTCTTCGCCTCCGTCAAGAGAACCGTTTAGATTTACATCCTCACCTATTATTCTATTCGAGCGTTCTCTCCACGATATAGCCACGCATACCTCTAAAAGGTCTGGATCTGTGTTGTCTATGGATATGGCGCCTTCTGCGTCAGCTGCAGGAAAACCAGCAGGATCAAAATTCACTCCATTATAATTGGCATACAGGGTACTGAAATTAGAATCCCTAATCTCTTCCATTTTATCCTGACATGCTGTCATGGCCAGCGTGATGTTTTTCGAATTTTGATTAAGGGAAGCAAGACCTACGAATAGAGCTAAAAGCCCTGTTATAGCTATAACCAATACAGCAGCTGTTATCATTAATTCGAGCAATGTAAAACCATTCCTTTTCATCTTCATATAGTTTACTTTACAAGACTAAAAATTGCAAGGGCACAGATTGATAGAGGGTATTTTTAGTGGTATACTTATAGTAGAGGTAGTATGTGAGGGGCGATATGAAGGATAGAGGTATTACTCTAATTGAGGTAATAGTTAGCATGTTTATCATTGCCTTTATGCTGGTGGGCATGATGAGGCTCTATTCTCTGGGTGGCATTCAGACAGCGATCGCAAGGCATAAGGTGATGGCGATGAACGTAGCCCAGGCTGAGATAGAAAATCTACGAAGCACCTCTTATGAAAATATCCTGCTTCCAAATTATCCTTTAACTCAGACAGTTAAGATCGACAGAGGCCCAAGCGCTGCTGTAGCTGATGACATTGA
>CAZWYD010000004.1:0-35096 GCA_964637815.1 uncultured Planctomycetia bacterium | reverse complement strand
GCGCTATAAAAAATATGTATGGTGCGGTTTCGGGTCTTATAAAGGCCGAGTATCATAAAAAATTTCCAAACCCCAGGGAGTTTGTTAGTATCTTGGTCGATGTCTACAAAATAGTTAAACCGCATCTTGTTTTAATGGATGGAATTATTTCAATGGATGGAGATGGGCCCAGCGCAGGCAGGCTGAGAGATACCGGGATTTTGATGGCAGGTAGTGATGGTGTGGCTATAGATAGTATATTTTCGCATTTGATCAAGGTCAGGCCTTCGGATATCCTGATGACCAAAGAGGCCAGTAAAAGAGGTCTCGGAGAGATGTCTTTAGAAAATATCGAGGTTGTAGGCGAGAGTGTTTCAGAGAATTTCATAGAAGAGTTTAAGCTGCCACATTCTAAGAAGCTATTCATGCTGCCGGAGCGCACCCTTAAGATGCTGGCAAGTTTTGTCAGATTCGGACCGTATATAAATAAAGATATTTGTAAAAAATGCGATATATGTACTAAGAGTTGCCCTGTATCTGCAATTAAAGGATTCACCATAGATTGTCATAAGTGCATCATGTGCATGTGCTGCCATGAGGTGTGTCCGCATAATGCAGTGAAGTTGAGACGCAACATCCTGGCCCGCATCTGCGGTCTATAAATGGAGGAAGGTGTTATGCTACTTGAACCTATCAAATGGGAGAAGAATAAGATCATTTTTATTGATCAGACAGAATTGCCAGCACGGCTAAAGTATGTGAGATGTACTGATGTAGACACGCTGTGT
Organism: uncultured Planctomycetia bacterium; assembly: GCA_964637815.1. GTDB lineage: Bacteria > Omnitrophota > Gorgyraeia > Gorgyraeales > Gorgyraeaceae > Gorgyraea. The sequence goes on along the minus strand of CAZWYD010000004.1, from coordinate 34,329 downwards.
GAGGCTGTGAAGAAGCTAAGGGTTCGTGGCGCACCTTTAATAGGTGTCTCTGTTGCCCTGGGTTACGCGCTCGCAGCTATAAATTCAAAGGCAAAGACATTGACTGGACTTAAGAAGGATTTGAAGAGTGCTTACTTGAAACTTAAAAAGACTCGGCCAACTGCAGTGAATCTTTTCTGGGCGCTGAAGAGGATGGAGAATTGTTTCTACTGTCATTGCGAGCAAAGCGAAGCAATCTCAAAGATCAAAAAATCCCTCTTAAAAGAAGCCCTTTCCATAATGAACGAGGATCAAGAGATGTGCCGCGCAATAGGAAAAAACGGTGCCAGATTGATAAAGAATAGAGACATTGTACTCACGCATTGCAATGCAGGTATGCTCGCAACAGCAGGCTATGGTACAGCACTCTCACCTCTTTACGAGGCAAAGAAACAGGGTAAGAAGTTTAAGGTATATGCAGATGAGACGCGGCCGCTCATGCAGGGTTCGCGGCTTACCATGTGGGAGCTGATGAAAAATAAGATCGATGCAACGCTCATATGTGACGACATGGCAGCATCAACTATAAAAAACAAGGGTGTTACAAAGATTATCGTCGGTGCTGACAGGATCGCACGAAATGGAGATGCGGCAAATAAGATCGGTACATATGGCCTTGCAGTGCTTGCCAAACATCACAAGATCCCTTTTTACGTGGCAGCGCCAAGTTCTACCATAGATAGAAATGCAGCCACAGGAAAAGACATCCCTATAGAAGAAAGAAAACCTGAGGAACTTATCTATGTGGGGTCAAAGCAAACAGCACCGAATAAATCCAAGGTCTTTAATCCAGCATTTGATGTAACTCCAAATGAGCTCATAACAGCAATAATAACTGAATCAGGCGTATATGAGAATAAGAGATTTAGGAGAATTTAAGCTTATAAAAAGGATCGCTAAGTCTATAAACTTAGATGATACTGCTGTCTTAAAATATAAAAAAGACAAGTTTCTTTTGTTTACAACTGATATGCTGCTTGAGGACAGGCACTTTTTTAAGAGCGCTTCACCATACCTAATCGGCAAGAAAAGCCTATCGGTAAATATAAGCGATATTGCAGCAATGGGAGGGGTCCCAAAGTCTGCAGTGATTTCCCTAGGCGTGCCAGGCTCTTTAAAGGTAAAATACGTGGATGCTATATATAAAGGTATAGAGTCTGTTGCCAAGAGATTTAAAGTAGATCTAGTTGGCGGAGACACAATCGCCTCTAAAAAGATTATCATAAATATCGCGCTCCTAGGTGAGGTAGAAAAAAAGAATTTGGTCTTACGTAGTGGTGCAAGAAAAGGTGATGCGATATTTGTTACAGGCACGCTCGGCACAGGTAATCACCTGGGATTTACTCCCAGGCTAAAAGAAGCGCGCTTTTTAGTAAATCATTTCAAGATCCATTCAATGATAGATGTATCTGACGGGCTTTTAGCTGATCTTGGCCATATATTGGAGAGAAGTAATGTTGGCGCAGTGCTCGATGAAAAAGCTATTCCGCTTAGAGGACCCATAGACCTAGGTGAAGACTTTGAACTGGTATTTACTGTCTCTAAAAAAGATGCAAAAAAAATAATCAAGACATGGCCTTTTAAGACAAGGCTTTCAAGAATAGGCGAAATAACTGGCAAAGAAAAAAAATTACCAGTAAAAGGCTATAACCATTTTAAATCAGCATGTTGACGCATAGTCCAGAAGAGACAATTAGGTTGGGTGAGGATCTGGCAAAGAGGTTGTCCAAGGGGAGCGTGGTGGCGCTTTTTGGGGATCTTGGCAGTGGTAAGACTACGTTTACCAAAGGCATTGGAAAAGGTCTTGGCGTAAAGAACGCCATGCATATAAATAGCCCAACATTTGTTCTTATAAAGGAATATAAAGGTAAACTTCCCCTATATCACCTGGATCTATACAGGCTCGATAATTTACAGGATATAGAAGACATTGCAGTAGAGGAATATATATACGGTGACGGCATAACTATCATAGAGTGGGCAGGGAAGATGAAAGGACTTCTTCCAAAAAAACACATTGCTGTAAAATTTACCATTAAAGGCGAGAGCGAAAGAGGGATAGAGATTGAAGATCTTAGCGATTGATACAAGTTCGAAATTTTTAAGCATTGCACTAGGAAACGGCAAGGATATAATAAAGGAAGAGAACTATCTTCTTGATAGAAGGCATTCGAGTTTATTAGTGCCTAAGATCAAGGAGATGTTGGAGGGCTTAGACCTTTCAATAAACAAGATAGACGCCTTTGTTGTTGGATTAGGCCCAGGCTCATTTACAGGTCTACGCATAGGTGTGAGCGCAATAAAAGGTCTTGGCCTTGCCTTGAAAAAACCATGTATCGGAGTCGCGAGCATTGATGCGATTGCAATGAATGCAGGTTCTGGCATGATCATCCCTATCATAGACGCGAAGAGGGAGAATGTCTATAGCGCTATCTATGAGAAAAAGAATGGCCGTGTTGTTAGGAAAACAGATTATTTATTGATAAAAGTGGACAAGCTTTTAAAAAAAGTAAAGAAGGATGCTATTTTTTTAGGCGATGGCATTAGTATTTATAAAGATAAAATAGGACGAGGAATTTTTTTAGAAGAGGAATATTGGTATCCAAAGGCAGGCAATCTAATAAAACTGGCACTGCCAAAAATAAAGCGAATCAAGAAATGCAATTTAGCCAAACTCGAGCCTATTTATCTATATCCAAAAGACTGTCAGGTGAAAAAATGAAGTTTTATAGACCAACATATGCGGAGATAGATCTGAATGCGATGCGCCATAATCTGCGCAAGATAAAAGATATAGTGGGCAAGGACACAGAGATACTTGGTGTTGTAAAGGCAGATGCGTATGGTCATGGTATGCTCGAGGTCTCAAGGGTGCTCATCAGACAAGGCGTAAAATATCTGGGCGTTGCTTCTTTAGACGAGGCTGCGTTACTGCGCGCAGCACGCATAAAGGCAAAGATCATTGTGCTAGGGTCGATCTTGCCCCAGGAAGCTGAAGGTGTATTGAAATTCAATGTAATACAGACGGTTTCAGATTTAGATATTGCAAGGATACTCTCAAGACTTGCCAAGAAAAAGAAGAAAAAGATAAGGATCCACATAAAGATTGATACAGGTATGGGTAGGCTTGGTTTTTGGCATGAAGAGGCAATTGGTTTTGTCAAAAAAATAGCATTGCTGGAAAATTTAATTATAGACGGTATATTTACGCATTTTCCAAGCGCAGAGAGTGACGCGCCTTTTACGCAGAAGCAGATAAAGGATTTTAATCTTCTCATGCGATCCCTTTGGCGATGCGGCATTGATATACCTATAAAACATACCTCCAACAGCATGGCGCTTATAGATTTTAAAGAGTCTCGCATGAATATGGTGAGGCCCGGCCTTATCATGTATGGCCTGCATCCTAGAATCGATCTATTTAAGAGGCTAAATCTAAGGCCAGTATTAAAACTCAAGACAAAAATAGTTCATCTTAAATCAGTAGCGCGAGGAAGAAGTATAAGTTATGGAAGGACGTATGTTGCAGGTGAAGATACGAAGATCGCTACGATTCCAGTAGGGTATGGAGATGGTTATTCGCGGCATTTATCAAATAGAGCCAATGTTTTAATAAAAGGTAAACGCGCACCAGTAGTAGGTAGGGTGTGCATGGACATGACCATGGTCTATGTGGGACACATAAGAGGTGCGAAGGTTGGAGATGAGGTAGTGTTGATCGGTGCTCAAGGTAAAGATATTATAAGGGCTGAGGAACTCGCGAATCTAATATATACTATTCCGTATGAAATTGTGTGCAACATAGGACGCCGCGTACCAAGGGTTTATAAATGAAACCACAGAGAACACAGAGTAATTAATAATTTTCTCTGAGTTCTCCAAGTCTATAGATAAGAAAGCAAGGCTTTTATTGTAAAACCTCGTAGGTTGCCGTACGGCAACCTACGAGGTTGACCAAGGCAGATATTTGAGTACACAGAGAATTTTATTATAAAAAACCTCTGTGTACTCTGTGGTATCTTTTAAAGGGAGGACACATGTCAGAAAATATTTTTTTAACAAGAGAAGGTCATGCAAAGTTAGTAAAACAGCTCAAGTCACTTAAAAGTGCCAAGCGCAGGGAGATAGCAGACGCGCTTGAAAAGGCGCGGGCCCTGGGAGACCTGAGCGAGAACGCAGAGTATGATGCAGCCAAACAGGATCAGGCAATAAACGAGAAAAGGATATCAGAGCTCGAGCAAAAGCTCATGAAGGCAAGACTCATTGAAGAAGAGAATATTCCCAAAGATAAGGCCTATATAGGAGCTACTATTAAATTAGTAGACATAAGCTCAAAGGAAGAGATCTCTTACACGCTCGTGTCAGAGGACGAAGCAAACTTTGACCAGGGCAAGATCTCTACCTCCTCGCCTGTAGGCAAGGCCCTCTTAGGCAAGAAAAAGGGTGAGATCGTACACATAAGAGTCCCAGCCGGCACGCTCAAGTACAAGGTCACAGAGATCTCCAGGTAGAAAGCTTTTCTTGTTTATATCATATTTCTGTGGTATAATTATATAAGTGAGATAAGCCTTTTCCTTTTAAGGACTAAGGAAAGGCTAATATTTTAGCTAAATTATGAAGATGATTAGAAAAGCGCAGAATTCAAAATCAACATTTGTTATATTGACGATAGCTATGTTATGCTATGCATTACCTGTTTATGCACAAGATTATACTTTGCGAGTGCATATTGATGGAGATTATGATGAGTTTGACGAAGCCATGCTGTTAAAGATGTCTATTCCAGAATTGATTGAAAAAATATATCCAGATTATAAGGACTATATTACATTGCTTAGTAAATTGTACACTAGCTTTGAAGATAGCAAAGAAATAAGCAAGGTTGATATAGAAGAATACTTGAAGCTAAGAAATAAATTAGGCAAGATGTTGAATTTGTGGAATACGAAGGTTGTTGATTCGTGGGAACAATCAGGCGAATGGGGGAGTCTTGCAAAAAATGCAGAGGGTGCTAGACTGTTTAGAGAATGGAAAGAGAAAGCTGTGCATGAATGGCTGGAAGGACAAGAAGATTTAGGGTTTCAATTGGGTAGATTGCATGGAAAGTATTTGAAGTTTGGTCAGCATACTCTTACAAATCATTTTGATGTTTTTATTAAGGCAGAAGATACGGAAGATTTTATTTCTACAGAGCATATACATCAAGATTTATATATGATAGATTTATTCACATTGGTCGGCTTAAAAGGTAATACGGTTCATATCTTGTTAGGGGAACTTAGCACCAATAGGGAGAGGGACAAAAAAGGTCTTTATGACTATTACATAAAAGAGTATTATAAGGAAGACCGCATTATGCAGATTGACAATAACGGGTTATTCTCTATACCCGCAGTTGATGAATATATAGCAAAGCAGATGGGTGTAACGAGTATTAACGACCTACTTCAGAAACAAACCGATATCTAATCCTGCAGCGTCAGCAACCCTTTCTTTCAAATCGAGATATGTAAGCTAATTTTAAAAGTTAACCTTCGATATATAAGTGGGGCGTGGGGTGTTCTGTGAGTGGGAGGATCTACACCGGGCGGAGGGGCCCGCGAACAGAATACCCCGCGCCCCATAATACTGGGTAAAGAGATTGCTTCGCTTCGCTCGCAATGACAGGTATGACTATAAAAAACCTATTGTATTTTCTTATCCTAGGTGGCATAATATATAGCTAATGATAATAGGCTCGGAAGGGCCATAACAAAAGGAGAGACAATGCGTATGCGTAAGATTGGTATCTTTGCATCTCTGGTTTTAGTATTGGCACTTGGTTTTGCTATATCTAGTAGTGCTGCTTCAAAATATGCAGCAAAGGTGAATGGTGTAAAGGTCAAGAATACGACGCTCGAGGCCGCGGTCGATAATTTTATTGCGAATCAAAAGATGATGGGCATGCAGACCAATGAAGGAGATAAGGATAAGCTGCGCGTACAGATACTAGAGGAATTAATCTCTGCGGAGCTTTTATATCAGGAGAGCAAAAAGGCTGGCCTGGATAATCTGGATGATAAGGTGAAGGAACAGCTTGAAAATATCAAAAATGGATTTGCCTCAAAGGCTGAATTCAAGAAGGTTTTAAAAGAAAGAGGCGTGAGCGAAAAAGAACTCAAAAATGACATAAAGAAGGGGCTCTACATAAAGGCATTTCTGGATAGAGACATCTATGTTGGTGTTACTGTAAGTGAGGAAAATAAACGACAGGAATATGAGAAAAATAAAGATAAGCTTAGTGTCCCTGAGCAGGTAAAGGCGAGTCATATATTGATTATGGCTAAGCCGGATGCAAGTGACGAGGATAAAAATGCGGCAAAGGCAAAGATAGAGGATTTAAGAAGAAAGGCTTTATCAGGCGAGGATTTTGCAGAGCTGGCAAAGGCAAATTCGCAGGATGGCTCAGCCCCGAATGGCGGGGACCTGGGTTATTTTGGAAGAGGTGCGATGGTAAAACCGTTTGAAGATGCTGCGTTTAGTCTGGAAGCAGGACAGATAAGCCAGATAGTCGAGACACAGTTTGGCTATCATATTCTAAAGATTGCGGACAAGCAGACGCCTAGGACATTGAGTTACGAAGAGGTTGCAGGTGATATCGAGAGATTTTTATTAAATCAGCGCAGAGGAGAAGTGCTGCAAAAATTTGTCACTGAATTAAGGAGCAAGGCGAAGATAGAGGTTTATTGAGAGAGGAAAATATGAAGAGTGATATTATTAAAAAAGGTATCTCGCGGGTTGGGAATCGCGCACTTTTATATGCAACAGGCTGTTCTAAAAGAGATATGCAAAAGCCTTTCATCGGCATTGCGTCGAGCTTTAGTGATCTTGTGCCTGGACACATACACATGAGGGGTCTTGAGCGTGCGATTGAAAATGGCGTTTATGCAGGAGGGGGTCGGCCGTTTATATTCGGTGTGCCTGCTATCTGCGATGGCATTGCAATGGGCCACTTTGGCATGCGGTATTCGCTTGCATCAAGGGAGCTCATAGCAGATTCTATTGAGACAATGGCAGGCGCGTATAGCCTCGACGGGCTAGTACTTCTTACGAATTGCGATAAGATCACACCTGGCATGCTCATGGCATGTGCAAGAGTCAATGTGCCTACCATCATCGTGACAGCAGGCCCGATGCTTACTGGACATTACGAAGGTAAGAGATTAGACCTTGTCCACGATGCATTTGAGGCAGTTGGCAGATACAAGAAGGGCGAGATCTCAAAGCATGACCTGGATGAACTGGAGACCAATGCGTGTCCTGGCCCAGGTTCGTGCCAGGGACTTTTTACTGCCAATACAATGAGCTGTCTCACAGAGACAATGGGCATGTCGCTTTCTGGCTGCGCAACATCTTTAGCTGTTTCGAGCAAAAAGGCAAGGATTGCATTCGAGAGCGGCGAGCGCATCATTGAACTTGTTAAAAAGAATGTGAAGCCGCGCCAGATCATTAATAGAAAATCCATTTTGAATGCGATTATGGTGGATATGGCGCTGGGCGGATCTACAAATACGGTTTTGCATCTTGCAGCGATCGCAAAAGAAGCAGGAATCGATCTACCACTGGCTACTTTTGATAAGATAAGCCGCAAGACGCCAAAGATATGTGATCTCAGGCCAAGCGGAGAATATTTTCTTGAGGACCTTGAGATCGCAGGCGGCATTCCAGCTGTCTTGAATAGGCTTCAGCTAAAATTGAGCGACAATCCAACGGTTTGCGGTGCGTCGATCAAGAAAATTGCAAAAGCTGGCAAGATTTATGATGAAGATGTCATAAGGCCTCTGAATGATCCTTATAAAGAGGAGGGCGGCATTGCAATATTAAAGGGAAACATTGCGCCAGAAGGTAGTGTCGTAAAGCAAGGTGCAGTGGATGAAGAGGCAATGCTATTTAAAGGCAAGGCAAGGGTTTTTGATTCTGAAGAAGCTGCAATGAGCGCTATCCTGAACAGCAAAGTGAAAAAGGGTGATGTTATTGTCATACGCTACGAGGGTCCGAACGGTGGCCCTGGCATGAGAGAGATGCTTTCTCCTACATCAGCTATTGTGGGCATGGGTCTGTCCAATGACGTTGCACTTATCACTGACGGCAGGTTTTCAGGTGGTACTCGCGGGCCGTGCATAGGGCATATTGCGCCTGAGGCATCAAAGGGCGGGCCAATTGCTATATTAAGGAATGGCGACAGGATCAAGATTGACATAAAAAAGAGGCGCTTGGACGTGGATCTATCCAAGGCTGAGATAAAAAGGCGTTTAAAGAAATGGCGCCAGCCCAGGCCAAAGGTTCAGCATGGCTGGCTTTCCAGATACGCAAGGCTAGTAAGTTCCGCCTCCAAAGGCGCAATATTAGAGGTACGATGAAAATGACAGGCGCAAAGATATTTATTGAATCGCTTAAGAAGCAAGGTGTTGAGGTTATGTTCGGCTACCCTGGTGGGGTGGTCTTGCCTATTTTTGATGCCCTATATGACAGCGATATCGAATTTATATTAACAAGGCACGAGCAGGGCGCAGCGCATGCAGCAGATGGCTATGCACGCGCCACTGGAAAAGTCGGGGTCTGCCTTGCCACCTCTGGTCCTGGCGCAACAAATCTTATCACAGGCCTTGCAACAGCTAACATGGATTCTGTGCCAATAGTTGCTTTTACAGGCCAGGTCAAGACCGCTCTCATAGGAAACGACGCATTCCAGGAAGTAGATGTCAGCGGCATAACGCGGCCCATCTCAAAACACAACTACCTTGTAAAGGATGTTAAGAATCTGACGACTGTCATCAAGAATGCGTTTCACATAGCATCAACTGGCAGGCCAGGCGTAGTGGTCGTGGATCTACCTGTTGATATCCAGATACAGGAGACAGATTTTCAATATCCTGAAACCGCAGACATAAGAGGCTATAAGCCGACGTGCAAAGGCCATATCGGGCAGATAAAAAAGGCCTGTAAGCTGATCGCGAATAGCAAAAAGCCGCTCCTATATGTTGGCGGCGGAGTGATCATCTCAGGCGCAACAGATAATCTGGCAGAGTTTGTCAAAAAAACAAGCATACCTGTTACAATGACACTCATGGGTCTGGGCGCATTTCCTGGCACGCATAAACTTTCTCTTGGCATGCTTGGCATGCATGGCACTGCATACGCGAATCACGCTGTGCAGGACTCCGATCTAATAATAGCAGTGGGCGCCAGATTCGACGACAGGGTCACTGGCAAGATAGATGAGTTCGCGCCACACGCAAAGATAATACACATTGATATAGATCCGTGCGCAATAAGTAAAAATGTAAAGGTGGACATACCTGTTGTGGGTGACGCGAATAGCGTGCTGACAGATTTCAATAAATATATAAAGCAACCAGATATCTCCAAATGGCACAAACAGATCGAATCATGGAAGAAGAAATTTCCGCTAAGCTATAAGAATGATTCAAAGCTCAGGCCGCAGTATGTCGTGGAAGAGATCTACAATGTTACAAAAGGCAAGGCCATTATCGCTACTGAAGTCGGACAGAATCAGATGTGGGCCGCGCAATTTTATAAATACGACGCGCCCAGGCAATTCGTATCAAGCGGCGGCCTTGGCACAATGGGTTATGGATTTCCAGCAGCAATAGGCGTACAGTTGGGCTGTCCCAAGAAGACGGTCTTTGATATCGCTGGCGACGGGAGTATCCAGATGAATATACAGGAGCTCACAACAGCTGTTGCAAATAAACTGCCTATTAAGATCGCTATTCTGAATAATGGTTGTCTGGGCATGGTCAGGCAGTGGCAGGAACTTTTTTACAAGAAAAGATATTCGCATACTATGCTGGAGTCATGCCCTGATTTTGTGAAACTTGCAGAGGCGTATGGCGCAGTTGGCATGAGGATTACCAAGAAATCAGATGTTAAAAAGGCAATAAAGAAGGCGTTAGGTATAAAGGGCCCTGTTCTCATGGATTTTCGCGTTGAGCCAGAGGAGAATGTGTTTCCAATGGTGCCGGCAGGCCAGCCCATTAATAAAATGATAGGAGCGCTCGCCTAACATGAAAAAAACTATATCTGTTTTAGTCGAGAATCACTTTGGCGTGTTAACACATGTATCAGGACTTTTTAGCGCGCGAGGTTTTAATATCGATAGTCTCACTGTAGGAGAGACAGAGGACCCGTCTATCTCGAGGATGACCATTGTTGTTGACGGAGATGAAAAGACATTAGAGCAGGTCAAGAAGCAGCTTAATAGGCTTATAGATACCATAAAGGTTATCGATCTTACAGAAGAGGATTTTATAGACAGGGAATTGATTCTTGTGAAGGTCAAGATGGATTCTAAGAATCGCTCTGAGATCTTGCAGATAGCAGATACATTTCAGGCAAAGATAGATGACGCAAAGAAAGACACAGCTGTTATAGAGGTAACAGGTGATGAGAATAAGATAAAGTCTTTCATAGAGATGATCAGGCCGTTCGGCATTGCTGAGGTAGTACGCACTGGCCGTATCGCAATGGGGAGGAAATAATCAATGGCAAAGATTTATTATGACAAGGATGCTGATTTAAATGTTTTAAATGGAAAAAAGATCGCGATCATTGGCTATGGTATTCAGGGCCGCGGCCAGGCATTGAATCTGCGTGAGAGCGGACTTGATGTGATCGTAAGCGAATTAGAAGGAACAGAAAATTACAAGACTGCGCAGGCTGATGGTTTTACGCCGGTTGCCGCGACCAGTGCAGCTAAACAGGGCGACATCATACAGATCCTTACGCAGGATCATGTGCAGGCAAAGGTCTATAAAGACGCAATAAAACCGAATCTTAAAAAAGGAAAGGCCTTGGTTTTTTCTCATGGTTTTAACATACATTTTAAGCAGATCAAGCCGCCAAAAAAAGTAGACGTATTTATGGTGGCTCCAAAAGGCCCTGGCGCGCTTGTAAGACAGATGTATGAAGAGGGAAAAGGCGTACCGTGTCTAGTAGCTGTATTTCAGGATGCAAGCGGCGATGCGCTTAAGCTGGGCCTTGCATATGCAAAAGGTATTGGCGGCACAAGGGCAGGCGTTATTGAGACTACATTTAAGGAAGAGACAGAGACAGATCTTTTTGGCGAGCAGGTTGTGCTGTGCGGTGGAGCTACTGAGCTGATCAAGGCAGGCTTTGATACATTGATAGAAGCTGGTTATCAGCCAGAGATAGCATATTTTGAGTGTCTACATGAATTAAAATTGATCACAGACTTGATTTACAGAACAGGTATTCAAGGTATGCGCAAACGAGTTTCAGATACAGCAGAATACGGAGATCTTACACGCGGCAAAAGGGTCATAACTGAGCGAACGCGCAAAGAGATGAAAAAGATCTTGAAGCAGGTCCAGTCAGGAAGATTTGCCAGAGAGTGGATTAAAGAAAATGAAAACGGCAGACCTGAATTTACTAAATTAAGAAAAGCAGACGACACCCATCCTGTTGAGGTAATCGGTAGAAAACTCCGCGGCATGATGGACTGGATTAAATGAAGAAAATAATTATCTTCGATACAACTTTACGTGATGGAGAGCAGTCGCCGGGGGCGAGCCTGGACATAAAGGCAAAGATAGAGATTGCCAAACAGCTTGCGCGCCTTGGTGTTGACGTAATCGAGGCAGGATTTCCCATTGCTTCAACTGGTGATTTTCAGGCAGTGAGCGAAGTCGCCTCCCTAGTCAAAGGTCCATCCATATGCGGCCTTGCCAGGGCAAAAAAAGAAGACATAGACCGCTGTAAAGATGCGCTTAAGAACGCAGCCCGTTCGCGAATCCACGTATTTTTGGCCACTTCAAAGATACACATGCAGTATAAATTAAAAAAGGCAGAGTCAGAGATATTAAAACAGGCAGGAGAATTCGTAAGATATGCCCGCAAATTTTCTGATGATGTTGAATTCTCTCCAGAAGACGCCTCGCGCTCAGAAATAGATTTTTTGTGCCGCGTGGTCGAGACAGTGATAAAAGCTGGTGCAAAGACAGTGAATATACCTGACACAGTAGGTTATGCAACACCAGCTGAATTCGGCAAGCTCATAAAGACTATAGAGACAAAAGTCCCGAATTCAGATAAGGCGATAATAAGTGTACATTGTCATAATGACCTTGGGCTCGGTGTTAGCAATTCTCTTGCAGCGATTCAAAATGGAGCTCGCCAGATCGAATGCACGATAAACGGGCTTGGCGAACGCGCAGGCAATGCATCACTAGAAGAAATAGTAATGACGCTTAAGACCAGGCAGGATATTTTTAAATGCGCTACATCTATAAATACAGCCGAGCTTTACAAGGCAAGTCGTCTTGTAAGTAAACTCACAGGCATTGTAGTCCAGCCCAACAAGGCAATAGTAGGCCGCAATGCATTCAGTCACGAGGCAGGCATTCACCAGGACGGGATCCTGAAAAAGCGCGCTACTTATGAAATCATGAAGCCCGAGGACGTAGGTTTTGCTGCTACAAGGCTTGTATTGGGAAAACATTCTGGAAAGCATGCATTTAGCGAAAGGCTGAAGAAGCTAGGCGTTGAATTAGAAAAAGATGATCTAGTAAAGGCGTTCCAGAGATTTAAGGATCTTGCAGATAAGAAAAAAGAGGTATTTGACGAGGATCTCCTGACAATAGTAGAGGACGAGATCATTTCCATACCTGAGACCTATAAGATAACAGGATTTGAATATAGGAGTGGCAAGAATATCGAGCCGCATGCCATAATAGAGATCGTAAAATCCGGAGTCAAAAAGAAACAATCCTCTTCAGGAGACGGGCCTGTGGATGCGTGCTACAAGGCCATTGAAAAGATAACAGGCGTGAAGCTAGAATTGCTGGATTATTCCTTAAAAGCTGCAACAGGCGGCAAGGACGCCTTGGGAGAAGTTTCTGTAAGGGCAAGATCTTCAAAGGGCATCGAAGTATCTGGTCGCGGCGCATCTACTGACATAGTCGAGGCAAGCGCCAAGGCCTACGTAAACGCAGTAAACAAGGTACTCTTTACCAAGACACGCAAAGCCACAGCTGAACTCTAGCAATTCCCACTTTTAATTATGGACACTTACGGTATAATTGGCTGGCCAGTAAAACATAGCTTATCTCCAGCAATGCACAACGCTGCGTTCAAAGCACTCGGCATCGACGCTGAATACCGCAAATTCGAAGTAAAGCCCACCGAGCTCGAGGATTTTTTACTCAACAGAAAAGATGTTCTGGGATTCAATGTAACTGTGCCTTACAAAGTAAGGGCAAAGCAGATACTAGATAACCTCGTAGGTTGCCAGAATGGCAACCTACGAGGTTGCCGAGGTTTAGATGCTATTAATACAGTGAAGCGAGAAGGCAATAAACTGAAATATGCAAATACAGATGTAGCTGGATTCCTGACTTCACTTAAAGAGGACCTGAAGTTCGACCATAAAGATAAAAATGTGCTTTTGATAGGCTGTGGTGGCGCTGGCAGAGCAGTTATTGCTGGTCTTTCCAAGGATGTTCAGAAAATATACGCATACGACAGCAATCCAGATGCAATAAAATCTGCAGGCAAGGTGCAGCGCATTTCCGCTAAGGAAATACCAACGATAATCAAGGACTGCCAGCTCTTAGTAAATGCTACTCCCATAGGTATGAAACAGGGCGACAGTTCTCCTATAGATAAGAAATTATTTCATAAGAATCTATTCGTTTATGATGTTGTATACAATAGAGAAACAGATTTAGTCAAAGCAGCAAAACCGCGTGCAACAGGCGGTCTTGGCATGCTTTTGTATCAAGGCGCGCATGCCTTTGAATTCTGGACAGGCAAACCCGCACCTATAGATGTGATGCGAAAGGCCATAACATGATATATTTACTAATCTTTATCTTTGGTTCAATGATTGGGAGTTTCTTGAACGTGTGTATATACAGGATGCCGCGCAAGGAGTCTGTTGTTGTGCCTGGCTCAAGATGCATCGCCTGCAAAAAGCCAATACCTTGGTACGATAATATCCCGTTCTTAAGCTATATTATTTTAATGGGCAAGTGCAGGCATTGCAAAAAAAGAATACCCTTTCGGTATTTTGTAGTTGAACTCATAAGTGCACTCGCATTTTTAACACTATTTTATTATTTTGGACTGACTGCGAAGTTCTGGATCTACAGCTTAGTGACATTTAGCCTTATTGTAACAACCTTTGTCGACCTGGAATTTCAGATCATACCTGACAGGATTAGTCTTGGCGGACTGGTTTTAGGAATCGCCTTAAGCGTCTTTATACCGCAACTTCATAATGCTTTTACATGGGAGGCAGGATTTATAAAATCTCTATTGGGCATGTTTGCGGGTGGCGGACTCATATATCTCACAGGTTACGTTGGCCAGCTCATATTTCATAAAGAGAGCATGGGCGGGGGAGATGTAAAGCTCATGGCCATGCTGGGTGCTTTTCTGGGTTGGAAAATGGCAATACTCATATTTTTTCTCGCGCCATTTTTTGGCACGCCTGCAGGACTGTATTTGAAATTTAGGAAAAAACAGGATATAATCCCATATGGGCCCTATATAGCGTTGGCCAGCTTTGTCGCAATGATCTGGGGTCACAAAATATTAAGTTTATTATTTCTTTATTGATATGGAGGTGCAAGATGTTAAGATTTTTAACTGCTGGTGAATCACATGGTGAAGCACTTGTTGGTATTTTAGAAGGTATGCCTAGCGGGCTAAAGGTAGACAAGACCTTTATAGATAATGAGCTCAAGCGTCGTCAGCAAGGTCATGGTCGTGGTGCTAGAATGAAGATAGAGAAGGATCACGCAAAGATCCTGTCTGGATTAAAAGGCAGCCTCACTATCGGTAGCCCAATATCTATCCTCATAGAAAATAATGACGCTTCAATAGACAAACTCCCTGATGTAAAAAATGTACGGCCTGGCCATGCAGACCTCGTCGGAATTTTAAAATACGGCTTCAAGGATGCCCGTCCTGCGCTTGAGCGTGCTTCTGCACGGGAAACAGCCATGCGCGTTGCAATAGGCGCAGTCTGCAAACTCCTTTTACAGGGATTTAAGATACGCTTATCGAGTCACGTAGCAATGATAGGCGGTACGGGTTCAAAAGATAAGATGAAAGAAAAAATAGACAGCGCAAAGGAAAAAAAGGATACGCTCGGCGGGCTATTCGAGGTTGCAATAAAAGGCGTACCAGTGGGCCTGGGTAGTTACGTACACAGTGACAGGCGCTTAGATGCAAGACTTGCCTCAGCTATCATGTCCATACCAGCTATCAAGGCAGTTGAAATCGGTAACGCTATTGAATCTTCGAAAAAACTCGGCTCAAAGGTGCACGACGAGATATTTTACTCCAAGGCAAAAGGCATTTACAGAAAGACAAACAATGCCGGCGGCATAGAGGGCGGCATCTCAAATGGCGAGGATATAATCGTGCGCGGCTACATGAAACCCATAAGCACGTTGATGAAGGGACTAAACACAATAGATATTTCTACGAAAGAACCTACCAAAGCAGCCACAGAGCGCTCTGACGTGTGCGCTGTCCCTGCAGCAGCCCTTGTTGGTGAAGCTGTGTGTGCATTCACCATAGCTCAGGCCTTGCTTGAAAAATTCGGCGGGGATAGTGTTCTAGAAATAAAAAGGAATTACGAGGGGTATTTATCCAGCCTAAAATCTTAAAGTAAAAGACGTACTCACGTAGTCAGTATCAAGGGCGTGAATCCTATCTGTGTGACGCCAGCCAATTCCAACTGAAAATAAGTCCACAGGCGCGTATTGCACTTCAGCAATGGTCTCGCAATATTCATCCCTGCCTTTTTCAAGATTTACTGAATATTCTTCAAAGATGCTCAGACTAAAATCTTCCAGAAAAGGCAGCTTTACGCCTATTTTAGTGGTGGTGTCAAGGGATTGGCCATTTACATCAAAGACAAGATAATCTAACATTTCGCCAGATATGAGTTGGATGGATTGACTTACGTAGAAATATTCCCAAAAGGATTTACTCGCTTCTACCCCAGCCAGTAGCTTTTCCCAATCGTCTGTTTCTGTATTCCACTGGGCTTCTGTAAAGATAGAGGCCTTTATATCAGTTGCTTTAAATTTTTTACTAATAGAAAAACGCTCCAGGGCAATGTCACCATCATCGCTTCTCGCATCCACGAGATATTCAATCCTGTTCTCTACCTCGACGGTAAATCCAGGATTTACAAATAGCACCAACATTAATAATAATGCCAAAACTATCTTCATATTTTCGTAAAGCATACCATATAACATCATGACATTCAACTCTTAAGTTAACTTTACATTTAAGGTCTTGCTTTAAATGTAAAGTTATGTTATATTTGGACTATGAAAAATATTGTTTTGGTTGGGTTTATGGGCACAGGGAAGACTGTGGTTGCGAGGAGGCTTGCGGAAAAGCTGGGACGTGAGTTTCTGGAGCTGGATGCGATCATTGAGAAGAGAGAGGGCATGTCCATAAAGGAAATATTTGAGAAAAAGGGCGAGCCATACTTCAGGAAGCTCGAGAAAGAAGTTGTAAAGGCATCGAGCCAGAAACAAGGCCTTGTCATATCTGCAGGCGGCGGCGCAATAATCGATGAAGAAAATTTCAATACCCTTAAGCCTAATAGCATCATAATCTGTCTCCAGGCATCACCAGACACCATCATGCAACGCACAAAAGGCAATGTCTGCCGCCCCCTCCTAAACGTCCCAGATCCAAAGAAAAGAATACAAGAACTCCTCGCACAACGCGCCCCCTATTACAAGAAAGCAGACCACTGCGTCTCCACCGACAATCTCACCATAGACCAGGTCGTTGACAACGTCTCAAAACTCCTTGCATAGCTTCTATTTATATGCTATAATTACATAAGAATAAATAGACTACTAACAAGCCTTAACAAAGGACTATTTTTTGTCTAGATTATGATTATGTTTAAAAAAGGGTATAATGTGAAGATCATATTTATAGCAATAGGCCTAACTTTATTGCTCAATAGCATATGTTTTGCCCTACGCCTGCCAATTGATCCAGAAGCTACGGGAGAACGTCTTACTAAACTCAAGGAGTCTAAAATTATAGGCGATATTCAAAAAGTTCTATCAGAAATAGATGCTAAGCTGGACAATCCTGAAAGGTATAATCAAGAACAAAGAAGCCTATGGGTAGCAGAGTCTATTTTTTATGATTATATTCAAGATGGTATTAGAAAAAAATTATACAATATTTCTTCAGAAATAGAGTGGTATAAACTGCATAAAGATTATCAATTAAATATTGATACCTTAATAAGAAATTTTGATGTCGTATCTGAAATTATACGTTATTTTATTAAGAACAAAGATAAAATAAACTCGCTTAAAAATGATGCAAAAATGGGAGAGAATGTAGCCTATATATGTGAACATACAGATTTTCTTCCGGCCGGAGTAAGCGTTGCTGATTTGGATAGCGTTGGTTCCGAGGAAATGAAGCAAGTTATAACTAACTTCGTTTCAGATATAAAAGTATTCTACGAGGATCTAAGTAAGAATTTTAAGGAACTAAAAGGCCCTATTCAGGAAATTTTATCAATTCGAGAATTTGCAAAGAAGTTACTTGAAGAGGATTACCCAGAGCTCAAGAAGGCGTATGTAGAATATTTTGAACATTATTCTAATAATACTGAGGAAGTAAAAGCTAAGGAGGAAGATTTTAGAATTCAATATAGGATTGTTCGAGAGAAAATACAAGATTTTCAAAACAGGCATAAGTTTAATATAGATAAAAATTCTGAAAATTACTTACATGAGAGCATTTCATTTCCACTTCATGGTATAAGTTTATGTTTAGTGACATTACCTTATAAATTGGGATTTAAAAAAAATAGATTAACAAAATCAATAAAAGAAAAGTTTGAAAATATAGATAAAGGAATACAAGAGTTTAAAATCAACCTTTCTATTTTATCTACCATAGAAAATATCCCAGTCGGACTAGATAATTACAAAGACTTTCTTTTGCAGTGCAGATCTGCTCAAGTAAACATGTAAAATCTGTAGTAAACTCACCTAAAAAAATCTAAAATATTTGAAAGAAAATGGGGCACTTGATGTGTCTTATATATAAGGAGAAAAGCCCCTCTTGACATTACGTACGTAATGTGGTACGCTTTAAGTAGAGGGGGGGTGATTGATATGACGAGTCTTACTGCTAGTGAAGCCAGGGCTAATTTGTATAAGCTGCTGGATAGATCAGCTGAGTCGCATGAGCCTATTCAGATATCAGGCAAAAGGCATAATGCCATCCTTATATCAGAAGAGGATTGGCGCGCGATCCAGGAGACCCTGTATCTACTTTCGATACCGGGCATGAGGGAGTCTGTTCGCAAGGGACTTAAGACTCCTATTAAGAAGTGCAGTAAAAAATTAAAATGGTAGAGTGGAAACTTGTTTATATAAAACAGGCCCAGAAAGACGCCAAGAAACTTTCTAAGGCAGGCCTGCGGCCAAAGGCCGAGGCCATACTCGAGATCCTAAAACATAATCCATTCCAGGCCCATCCTCCTTTTGAAAAATTAGTAGGCGATTTAAAAGGCGCTTATTCGCGCAGGATAAACATTCACCATCGCATTATTTATCAGGTGATAAAGCGATACAAGATAGTGAAGATCATCCGCATGTGGACTCATTATGAATGACATCGGAAGATTCCTTATCCTTAACATGATCGAGGACTTGGGGAGTGTTAGTAGTAGTAGGCCAGGTTTAAACCTGGCACCAAGCTTTTAGAGAAAGCCGAGGTCGAATCTCGGACTTTTCATTGGAACTGCCTTAGATTTGTTCGAGAATTTGTCCGTATCCTCTCACCCTCCGTACTACTCACTACGTTCGAGTATGAGGTCTGGTTAAAAAAATCCAAAATATTTGAAAGAAAATCGCCTTGAAATGTGTCTTATATATGAAGACACGGATTATGGATATTGGTCAAGGTATACTTTTTCTTACTTTTACTTTACAAAACATACTTTTCATGGTATGCTTGTATTGGAGGTGATGAACCATGAAAGGTGTATTTTCAATAAAAATCGAGAAGTCTCTGATTCACATGATCAAAGATTTTTGTCATTCTCACGGACTTAAACAAGGTTTTTTCGTAGAAAAGGCCCTGCGGGAGCAGCTACAGCGTGAAGAGATGATAGAAGACATGATCGACCTTAAGAAGCTGCGCCTTGATGAAAAGTCTGCAGTAGATTTCGATGACTATCTCAGGAAGAGAAAGGCATGAAATAGAAATTTAAAAATTGTTTTTAGTGCTTGACATCTTAAGGATAATACTGTATACTTTAATACAGAGAATTGTATAAATATATACAAATAATTGTATGATATATAGAATAGATAAACAGGGCTTATTAGATAGGATTAGCGGATGGGATAGCTTTCTTAAGAGAAAGGTGTATCTTATTGCCTGTGGTGGCACAGCACTAACACTTTTAGGAATAAAACCTTCTACTAAAGATATAGATTTGATTGTACCGAATTTAAATGAATATGACTATCTTATAAGCACTCTACAGCAGCTTGGATATAAATCTGCGAGTGGTACAGGATGGGCAAGGGGAGATGCTTTTGTTTTTGATTTGTTTAGAGGCAAATTTGTTCATACAACAGAATTATTAGAATCGCCATTAGATAAGGATAGCCATATTTTAATAAAGGAGTTTAGCCATATTTATCTAGGCGTGCTTAATTACTACGACCTTATCATAACTAAGTTATTTAGGTCGGACGCGATAGACATAGAAGATTGTCTTTCTTTGATCAAGGCGAAGAAAAAAGACATAGATCTAAAGATATTGCAGAAACGCTTTAAAGAAACAGCATCTTTTGATGTATCAGAGGGCAGGGTAAATAAAAACCTGGGACATTTTTTGAGAATCGTCAAGGAAGAAGGGTTGAATAATGGTTAATAAGAGTCTTTTAGAAAAGTTAAGCAAACTTGGTTTTTCTCTACTTGAGACAGAGGAAGAACTAGATGTTAATGCCGTATTAGCTGACGTAGTCCAAAGTAAAGACCTTCGTCTCTGGAATGGATTTCCTGTTGTATTGGCTAATAGCGCAGAAAAAGGATTGTTTAATTACAATGTCGCCAAAGGATATCTTAAAAAAAGCCCTGATAAACTCCGCTTAGATTCACTATTAGTAATGTCTCTTGCTCTTTACAACACATTGAGTATAAAGTTTTCCTGGAGTAGTAAATTTTATGAAAATTTGAACAGTAAGAGCAAAAAAGAATTTAACAATTTTCTGAAAAAGCTCAAAAAAGATAAGGATTTTAAGCTCGCAGGGCAGGTTATGTCCAGCCAGAGATTAAAACTCACATTTAATAATTATTTTAATCATGTCCGCTCAGAACTCAAGGATTTGCTCTCCCTGAAAGAAGAATTAGGACTTGAATATTCGTTGTCTCAGGTTTTCTCGCCAAAACAAAAGGAATTATTTTTAAAGAAGCTCAAAGGTGAAAAACTGACCAAGACTGAAAAAGAATATTTTTCTAGGGCAGTCAAAAAGAAAGTCATGGCCCTGGCCAATCTAGAATTACACCGCTTGTCCCGAAGATTAGTATAAAACATGAACAACGTCTAATGGCCCAATCGGGAACCTGTCTGTAGTAAACCTTCCTAAAAATATTTGAAAGAAAATAGGGCACTTGATGTGTCTTATATATAGACAGAGAGAAGATTTGCTGAGTATGTATAATTATACATATAATTATATTGACAAATAGCCATATCTATGGTATAGTTATTATGGAGAGAGAACTTAGTTTTATTTGGGATAAGAAGAAAGAATTGGGAAATATTTTTAAGCATGGTGTTGATTTTGTTACAGCTACATTTGTGTTTAATGATCCTGGTAGAAGGATTTATGTGGATACAAAACATAGCAGTGGGGAGGAGAGATTTTTCTGTGTAGGAAAAGTAGGAGATAAGGTATTGACCGTAAGATTTACATATCGTTATGATAAAATCAGAATTATTGGGGCTGGTTATTGGAGGAAAGGAGTGAGGCTTTATGAAGAAGAGAAAAATTGATCCAGATGCACCGATTGGCAAGTTGACTAGGATAAAAGATTTTTTACCGCCACCTGAGGAATTAGTGTTTCCGAAAAGGACCGTAAAAATCACTATATCTTTAGACAAATCAACTGTGGAATTCTTCAAGTATCAGGCCAAGCATCATCATCTAAAATACCAGAAGATGATACGCGAGGTACTAGATAGGTATGCGTCAAGGTATTCAGAAATATGAATAATATCGAAAGATTCCTTATCCTTAACATGATCGAGGACCTGGGGAGTGTTAGGACGCAGGCGCTTTTGGAGCGTTTTGGGTCGTTACAGAAGATCTTTAAGGCTAAGCAAAGGGATCTTGAGCAAGCAGAAGGTGTAGGTCCTAAGATCGCGCCTAAGATATGGCATGGGATACGGGAGATAGATGTATCTAATGAGCTGGAACTAATCAAGAAGAATAAGGTAAAGATCATAACTATATTAGATAAGGATTATCCTCTAAACCTTAAAAATATCTATGACCCGCCAGTGGTATTGTATGTGATGGGCCAGATTATTCCTGAGGATGATCTGGCAGTAGCAATAGTTGGGTCGCGTAGAGCATCTTTTTATGGCATGAAAACCGCTGAAAGGCTTGGGTTCGAGTTGGCCGCGAGAGGCATTACTGTAGTTTCAGGCCTGGCAAGAGGTATTGATTCAAGTTCGCATAAAGGTGTTTTAAAGGCAAAGGGTCGTACACTCGCGATCTTAGGGTCAGGCCTTATAAATATATATCCTGAAGAACACAGGCTCCTCGCAGAAGAGATCTCAGAAAATGGCGCTGTGATCTCAGAATTCCCAATGCTTACAATACCTGACAAGGGGCATTTTCCAAAGAGGAACAGGATCATAAATGGTCTTTCCAAGGGAGTGGTTGTAGTAGAGGCAGCCCAGCGTAGCGGTGCGCTCATTACAGCTGATTGCGCGCTGCAAGAAGGAAGAGAGGTCTTTGCTGTGCCAGGCAAAGTGGATTCAACTACCTCAAAAGGCACAAATAAGCTGATCAAACAAGGCGCAAAACTCGCTGAAACCGTAGAAGACATCCTCGAGGAATTGAACCTATCCGACCGCGTAGGTCGGATGGGTATATATAATAATAAAGAATATTTATCTCCTAGATTGGACAAATGGGAGAGTTTGGTGTATAATCTTTTATCTAGCGAACCTCAGCACATAGATGAGCTGTCTGGAGCGCTCAAGCTGAAAGTGAGCGAGATCTCGAGTATTTTGTTGAATCTCGAGATGAAGAAGCTCGCAAGACAGCTGCCAGGAAAGAATTTTGTAAAGGAGAACTAAATGCCTAAATCACTTGTGATAGTTGAATCACCTGCAAAAGCAAATACCATAAATAAGATACTGGGCAAGGACTATGTAGTGCGTTCTTCAATGGGCCACATCGTGGATCTGCCAGGCTCTAAGATGGGCATAGATGTGGAGGATGATTTCAAGGCCCAGTATGTCACGATACCCAGGAAGAAAAAGCAGGCGGCTGCCTTGAAAAAGGAAGCAAAAGGCATGGAAAAGATATTTCTCGCAACTGATCCTGATAGAGAGGGCGAGGCCATAAGCTGGCATCTTTATAACCTTTTTGGGAAAAAGAAAAATATATACAGGATAGCGTTTCACGAGATCACAAAGGACGCTATCAAGGAAGCGTTCAAACATCCTGGGAAGATCGACATTGATAAAGTCGAGGCGCAGCAGGCAAGAAGGATGTTAGACAGGCTTGTCGGATACAGCATCAGCCCTCTTCTCTGGAGAAAAGTTGGGAGAGGGCTTTCAGCAGGAAGAGTGCAGTCAGTGGCTGTAAGGATGATCGTTGAAAGGGAAAATGAGATAAGAGCCTTTATACCACAAGAGTATTGGGATGTTGAGGCGGAATTAGAAAAGGGTATTAGGGGATCAGGAGATCAGGATATTAGGCGTTTTACTGCAAAGCTTGACAAGGTAGATGGAAAAAAGATAAAGCTTACAAAACAACCCGAAGCAGAAAAAATAGTCGCTGAGTTAAAGAAAGCGGATTTTATCGTCTCAGATGTACAGAAAAAGCAGAAGAAAAAATATGCTCAGGCGCCTTTTACTACCTCAAAACTCCAGCAGGACGCGTTTCATAAATTACGTTTCTCCGCGTCAAAGACTATGAGTATCGCGCAGCAGCTTTATGAAGGCCTTAATGTAGGCGAGGAAGACAACGAAGGTCTTATCACATATATGCGAACTGATGCTGTAAGATTATCAAAGGAATCCACAGAAGCTGCAAAAAATTATATCACTAAAAAATACGGTAAGGACTATGCGCCTGCCGTATCTAATAAATTCAAATCAAAGAAGGGCGCGCAAGAGGCGCACGAGGCCATAAGGCCGACATTGCCATTACGCGAGCCAGAGAGCGTAAAGAGTTACTTGAGTCAGGATCAATATAAACTTTACACGCTTATATGGAATCGTTTTGTATCCAGCCAGATGTCTCCAGCGATATTTTCAGTGATGAGCGTGGAGATAAAAGCAGGCCGCTGCATCTTTAAGGCACAGGGGTCGCAGAAGATATTTTCCGGTTTTAGCGTTGTCTATGAAGTGACAGAGGAAAAAGAAGATAATAAGGGAGAGAAGATCTTGCCGGCTTTAGAGTCAGGCGAAAAACTTATTCTTATAAAACTAAACCCCAGTCAACATTTTACAAAGCCTCCGGCGAGATTTTCAGACGCGTCCCTGGTAAAGGCGCTGGAAGAGTATGGTATAGGAAGACCAAGCACTTACGCGCCTATTCTCTATACAATAGTTGCCAGGAATTACATAAAACGAAAAGAGGGATATTTTCATCCATCTGAATTAGGCATGGTGGTGAACGATCTTTTAATGAAGAATTTTGCAGATGTCCTGGAGTATAAATTTACAGCAAAGATGGAAGAAGAGCTGGATGAAGTCGAGGAAGGCAAGAAGCAGAAACTAGAGATCATGAAGGATTTTTACGGGCCTTTTGAGAAAGATCTTGCGTATGCGAAGGTAAATATGAGAAAGGTCAAGGGTGAATCTGTTCCTACATCTGAAGTCTGTGAAAAATGCGGAAAGCCAATGGTAATAAAATGGGGCAGGCTCGGCAGGTTCCTAAGCTGTTCTGATTTTCCAAACTGTAGATTCGCAAGACCGATCCCTACAAGCGTGACTTGCCCGGAATCAGGCTGCGGCGGCAGGCTTATTGAAAGGCGCTCTAAACGTGGCCGGCATTTTTATGGCTGCTCGAACTATCCAAAGTGCAGATTTATGACGCGCAAGCTGCCTACGCAGTAGAATGAAAAAATATGCTAGAGCGGTATATCCAGAAGTTCATGACCTATTTAAAGATCGAGAAGAATGCCTCGCAGCATACCATTACGAATTATCAAATAGACCTCAAGGAGTTTGACGGATCGATCAAGGAAAAGGCGTTAGAAAAGATCTCGCATGTGGATGTGAGGCTTTTTTTGGCGCGCATGAAGGAGAAGAGTTTTTCAAAACGTTCTGTTGCCAGGAAGATGGCGTGCTTGAGGAGTTTTTTTAGATTCCTGTGCAGGGAAGGTTATATCAAGGCAAATCCTGCCGCAGGCTTGCAGACGCCGAAGCTGGAAAAAAGGCTTCCGATTTTTTTAGACGCAGACCAGGTGGTAAAGTTAATTGAATCACCTGATATGTCTGATGTGTATGGGGTGAGGGACAGGGCAATACTTGAGACACTTTACTCCAGCGGAATACGCGTGAGCGAGCTCGTAAGTCTTAATAGAGACAGGGTGGATTTTATAAGCGGCGTTTTAAAAGTATATGGCAAGGGCAAGAAAGAGCGGCTCGCTCCAGTGGGCGACAGGGCATTAAAGGCAATGCGAAATTATCTGGAAAAGCTTGGCAGTTCTAGTATAAAGGATAAAAAAGCAGTCTTTGTCAATAAGAGCGGACGCCGCATGAGCGATAGAGCAGTGAGACGCGTGATAGATAAATACATACGCAAGACAAGTCTCAGCGAAAAGATATCACCGCATTCCTTGAGACATTCTTTTGCAACGCATCTTTTGGATAGGGGCGCGGATCTAAGGTCTGTGCAGGAGCTTTTAGGCCATGCGAATCTATCCTCTACGCAGATATATACGCACGTTACAACAGAGCGTTTAAAGTCTATCTATGAAAAGGTGCATCCTCGCGCATGAAAAAGGCAGTAATATTACTCTCAGGTGGAATGGATTCAGCTGTTGCTCTTTACATTGCAAGGAAAAAGGGATACAAGGTCTACTCTCTCATTTTTGATTACGGACAGAGGCACAAGAAAGAGATAGGTTTTGCTAAAAGATTAGCAAAGTCAGATTATTTTGTATTAAAAATAAAATTGCCGTGGAAAAATAGTGCTCTTTTAGATAGAAAGATTCACGTTCCTGAAAATAGAAAGTCGAGAGGCGTACCTCTTACATATGTTGCTGCCAGGAATACAATCTTTATTAGTTTTGCGCTCTCATTCGCAGAGGCAATAGGCGCAAAGGCTATTTTTATTGGCGCAAATGCAAGGGATTTTTCAGGTTACCCTGACTGTAGGCCGCTCTATTTTAAGAAATTCAATGAGCTGGTAAAAAAGGCAACAAGGTCCAGGGGAATAAAAATAGAAACGCCACTTCTTTATAAGACAAAGAAAGAGATAGTCTCTATGGGGGAGAGACTTGGCGTACCTTTTGAACTTACATGGTCATGCTACAAGGGCGAGAGAAAACCGTGCCTCAGGTGCGATGCCTGCAGGCTAAGAGCAAAGGGGTTTAAATCATGAGTAAAGCCAGGATCATAGAGATGTTTACTTCTATTCAGGGCGAAGGGCTTTATGTTGGAGAAAGACAACTCTTTATCAGGTTCTACGGATGTAATATTTCCTGCAGATTCTGTGATGAGAAAAAAAAGAAGAAAGACGAATTTTCAGAATACGAGGCTTCTGATCTAATAAAGGAGATCGTAATATCTGGCAAGAGAAACATCTCTCTTACAGGTGGTGAGCCACTGTTACAGGCAGATTTCTTAAGGGAAGTGCTCCCAACTTTAAAAAAAGAGGGCCGGAGGATATACCTTGAGACAAACGGTATATTGACAGCCGGGCTTTTAAAGATATTGAAGTATGTGGATATAATAAGTATGGATTTCAAGCTTCCTTCTTCAACCGGCCTAAGACAATACTGGGATGAGCATTTTATTTTTTTAAAGGAAGCGGCCAAGAAGGAGACATTTGTGAAAGCAGTAGTTACGTCTCAGACACTTCTGTCAGATATCAATACAGCTGCGTCTATAGTTGAAAAAGTAAATAAGAAAATACCTTTTATCCTCCAGCCAGCAAGCCGTAATGGCGGATTGGAAAAAATAGATCTGTTGCCGATTTTCTTTGAAAGTGCAAGGGAGAAGCTTCCTAATGTCAGGATAATCCCACAGATACATAAATTTTTAGGAGTAAAGTGATGCGCACTGTAAATAGTAATCTCATAGCTAAGGTAGTCAAGGAGCTTTGCATAAAGGCAAACCTCCAGCTTCGCAAGGATGTGCTTTTTGCATTGCGACGCGCAAGGAGGAAAGAGACTAGCGATAAGGCGAAGCGCATGCTGGATATCATTATTTATAATGCTGCGATTGCCAAACGCAAACATCTTCCAATATGTCAGGACACAGGCATGGTGGTGGTGTACTTAGAAGTAGGCCAGGATGCAAGGATAAAAGGCGATATCAATAAAGCTGTGGCAGATGGCGTGAGTCATGCATATAAAGATGGTTATTTCAGAAAATCTATTGTAAGAGATCCATTGATGCGTACCAATACAAATACAAACTTGCCGCCAGTGATTCACATAAAGATCGTGCCGGGAAATAAGCTGGGCATAACTCTTGTAGTAAAAGGGTTTGGTTGCGAGAATGCCTCAAGGACCAGGATGTTCAGGCCCACTGATTCAGGTTCTTCTATTGCGAATTTTGTAGCTGGCATTATTAAAGAGCTGGGCTCAAAGGCATGTCCTCCTATGTATATAGGTATTGGCATGGGTGGTACACTTGATAAGGCGGTCAGTCTTTCCAAAGAGGCAATACTGCGACCAATAGGTAAGCATAATAAGAAAGCACATATTGCACAGTTAGAAAAGGATATACTAAAGAAAGTCAATAAACTGGGAATCTTTGGAAAAACCACAGCCCTGGGCGTAAGCATCTTGGCATACCCGACACACATTGCAGGACTACCTGTTGCAGTAAACATCAGCTGTCACGCTACAAGGGATGCGAGGAAACTAATTTAAGATGGCCTGTCTGACCGCGTAGGTCGGATTTAAATCCGACCTACGCGGTCAGACAGGTATAAATTATGAAAAGAATAAATCTGCCTTTAACAAAAGATATTATAAAGAAACTCAGGCCAGGGCAGTGGGTTTTGTTAAGCGGACCTATGTTTACTGCTCGTGACGCAGCGCATAAGAGATTGGCAGAGGCAAAGAGGTTGCCTGTTTCAATTAAAGGCGAGACCATCTACTATACAGGGCCTACGCCTGCAAGAAAAGGCCAGGTCATTGGTTCTTGCGGCCCGACTACAAGCGCGAGAATGGATCCGTTTACGCCTGTTTTACTGAGGCGCGGTCTTCTTGCCATGATTGGAAAAGGCGAGAGATCAAAAGAGATAGTCAAGGTAATAAAAAAATCTGGCGCAGTATATTTTATTACAATTGGCGGTGCTGGTGCGTATTTATCTGAGAAAGTATGTTCTAGTAAAGTCATAGCATATAAGGATCTTGGAACAGAGGCGATCCGCAGACTAATAGTAAAAGATTTCCCAGCAATCGTAGGGGACGTTTAAACGTCCCCTACGATTGTGGATAACTTTTGATAATGGAGGATGTATGAGGAAGATAAAGATAAAGAAGAACACCATGAGATTTGCAGAAGGTTCATGTACTATAGAGGTTGGCAATACAAAGGTTATCTGTACTGCTTCTGTGGAAGATAAGGTACCGCCTTTTTTAAGAGGCAAGGGTACTGGCTGGGTAACAGCAGAGTATGGCATGCTTCCGCGCTCGTGTAATAGTAGGATACGAAGAGAGGCATCAGCTGGTAAGCTCAGTGGCCGCACGCAGGAGATACAGAGGCTTATAGGAAGAAGCCTTCGTTCTGTAGTAGATTTTAAAAAACTGGGCGAGAGGACTGTATGGATTGATTGTGACGTAATACAGGGCGATGGCGGCACGCGCACTGCGAGTATTACAGGAAGCTTTATCGCGCTTATAGAGGCGCTGATTTTTTTGAAAAAAGAAAATATTATAGATGAAATCCCTGTGAATGACTATATCGCTGCTGTGAGCGTGGGAGTTGTTGACGGTAAATTATGTCTGGACTTGGATTATGAAAAGGATTCAAAGGCAGAAGTGGATATGAATGTGGTTATGACTGGTGCTGGCAAGCTCGTTGAAGTACAGGGCACAGCAGAAAAGAACCCGTTTTCCAAAAAAGAGCTGGACAAGATGATTTTGCTTGCAGAAAAAGGTATTAAGGAACTTATTGGCATTCAGAAAAAGATTTTAAAGATAAATCTATAATGAAGATTGTTGTAGCTACGAGGAATCAGGATAAGCTCAAGGAAATAAAGGCGCTTCTGAAAGGTCTGCGCATAAAGGCCGTATCCCTGAATAACTTTAAGGGTGTTCCAGAGGTGATAGAGGATGGCAAGACCCTTGAAGCCAATGCAAAGAAAAAGGCAGTACAGGTTTCACGTTATTTGAAAAAATTAGCAGTAGCAGATGATTCTGGATTAGAGGTTCTGGCGCTTGGAAACAGGCCAGGTGTATATTCTGCGCGTTTCTCAGGAAAAGGCGCTACGTATAGCAGCAATAATCAAAAGGTCTTGAGGTTGCTTAGGGACGTACCTTTAGCTAAGAGAAAGGCGTGTTTTAGGTGCGTGATAGCTCTTGCTGATAAAGGAAAGGTGGTTGGTACAGTAGAAGGTAGATGTAGGGGCAAAATAGGATTTGAGCCAAGAGGCAAGGCTGGATTTGGCTATGACCCTATTTTTATACCGCAAGGTCACAAAAAGACATTCGCGGAAATAGGCATAAGCAAGAAAAACAAGATAAGTCATAGAAGCAAAGCCCTGGTAAAGGCAAAGAAGGTCATAGAAAGATACGTTTAAGCTCAGGGTTGACTTTTTGAGACAGTGCTGATAGAATTGTAGGACATTTATATAGGCATGCCCGTGTAATAAGGGGCGTGCCCCGTTCCATTTTTTCAATTTTATTGAAAAAATGGAACGGGGCATGGCTCAGTTTGGCTAGAGCACCTGCTTTGGGAGCAGGGGGTCGCTGGTTCGAGTCCAGCTGCCCCGACCACCCTTCGCTCAAATAGAGCGATACTTCGTAGCGTGCTACGGGTGGTAAACCATTATTGTATTTAGAAAGAAATTGTCCCTGTAGCTCAGATGGATAGAGCATTTGCCTTCAATTAGGAGCCTTCATAAGGAATTGAACTTATGAAGTGGACGTCGCTAATTCGGTGGACACCCTGAATATTTGGGGCTATACCGAGCTATCCGCCGCGGCGGAGAGTGTAGAGACTTTACACGACGGGGCTGAGATGCCCAAGATAAAGTCCAGCCAGCAAGCCGAAAGGTCGTCAGAGTAATCTGATGCTGGGATGCTAAGCAAAGGGTCGGCTGTTCGAATCAGCCCAGGGACGCCAAATTTGCGAAGCAAATTTGATCCTGAGGCAGCGTCAAGAAATGCGAGCAAAGCGAGCATTTTAGCTGCCGAAGGACCTACTTCGTCATGAATTATTTTAGAAAAATCATAGTTGTAGCTATTGTTCTTCTAGCCATTGCTTCACTGGTGATTGCTTATCGCTATGCAACTGAACGCTTAGAGTGGTTTGTTACTGAATTCCTGGAAGAGAATTTTGAGGAGAATATTTCTGTTGCTTCAGTAGGACTTGGATTGCCGCTTTGTCTTGAGTTGCGGGATGTGAAAATAAACGATTCAGTTAACATAAGGAATATTCGACTTTACCCGAATCCCAAGTCTTTTTTGATGAAAAAAGACTTTATGATTTCAAAGGTCAAGGTAATAGATCCTGTTGTTAAGATAAAGAAGAATGGGAAAAGAGGTTTTCAAGTCCTTGATTTTTTGAAAAAAGAAGAAGACTTAGGTTCTTTAAAGGGAAAAGGGTCAAATTCAAACATTCATTTTTCCAAGGTATACATAAAGAACGGCACCCTAATATACGAGCACAAAGAAGGACAAGATTTTCAACTGGTAAAGATCAAAGGTCGCGTTAATAGTCCAAGTCTTTGCTGTCCAGGGAAGCGCATATTCGAATTTGACGCAAGTGGATTTTTTAAAAATAAGGATTCAGACTCCTTGGCGCCTCTGAGCCTGACTGGCATTGCCGGGTCAGATGATACAATAAACGCAAGGCTCCAGGTGAATGATATAAAACTGGCGAGTCGCTTGATAAAGAATTTGAGTGTCGATCTTAAGAGCGATATTGAGATTTCAAAAAAGACTTTAGTAGCTAAGTGTTTAATCGAAGGAGAGAATATGCCAGCTACAGGGAGTTTTATTTTGCTGGTTAATTTTAAAAATAATCTAATTAAGATAAAGAATCTTCAGGGCAATTTTTTAAAGTATATCCTTAATTAATATAACGTGGTGGCTATAGTGTAATGGCAGCACGAAAGATTGTGGTTCTTTTAGAGCGGGTTCAAATCCCGTTAGCCACCCCAAACTCTTCAAGGGGGCAGATAGCCCTCTTTTTTATAGTACGGAGGATGTATTGAGCAGAGACACTATGCTTTTATATGGCAGGAATTCGGTGTATGAGAGGTTGAAGGCTAATCCTAGGAGCATAAGGACTGTGTTTCTGCAGGATGGTATTGAACTTGGGCATATTGAGAAACTTATACGCAAGAATCATATAGAGATGGCGCGCGTAAGTCCGAGGCAGCTGTCTAAGATGAAACACACTAAGGACCTGCAGGGTGTGGTTGCCAAGGTGGAGAAGTTTAATTATGCTGACTTTGATGATTTATTGAATCAAAAGACCACGCTTATTTTTCTAGATAGGCTTAATGATCCTCAGAATCTAGGTGTTATTATACGTACAGCAGCGTGTTTCGGAGGATTTGCGATTGTCATACCTAAGTTTAATGCGTGCGAGGTCACAGAGGCGGTTTTACATGTTGCCTCAGGCGGTGAGAATTTCATAGCAGTTAGCATGGTCTCAAATATCTCAAGCGCTATGCTTAAGGCAAAGAAAAAGGAGTACTGGATCATGGGAGGCATTGTTGGCGACGACGCGCAAGACATTAACAGTATTTCCATTCCTTTTCCTTTAGGACTCATATTAGGATCAGAAGGAGGAGGGATCCGTCATGGCATTGACAAGCAGCTGGATGTAAAGGCGCGTATACCCATGGAAGGCGCCAGTCTTTCCTTTAATGTGGCAATC
Organism: uncultured Planctomycetia bacterium; assembly: GCA_964637815.1. Classification (GTDB taxonomy): domain Bacteria; phylum Omnitrophota; class Gorgyraeia; order Gorgyraeales; family Gorgyraeaceae; genus Gorgyraea. Next base: position 2,702 of record CAZWYD010000004.1, on the reverse strand, counting down.
TCCTGCGCCATCTTTTGCCACGAGATAGCCAAGCAGAGAAAATCATGAATATTCAGGATGCCTGGGAAAAGGCGTTAAAAAAGACAAAGATAATACGTCCTCGCGCGCAGGAACTACAGACTTTTTCTGACACGAATATCTCGTATACATTTTTGGCAGAGGCATTAGTGAATAAGGGTGATACTATTGTAAGGCAAGGCGAGGTTATGGTAGAAAAACCTGCGATCATATTGCCTTCTAATCTGCCGCAGTTCGAGGGTTTTGATTTTGAGAAGGAACTCGAGATCGGTCACGAGATGGTCATGAATTTTCTTCTTGTTAGGGGTGTAAATTTCCCTTCCATGAAGTACAATAATAAAACAGCTTCTCTTAATATCTATGACGGTCATATAGAAAAGGCAATTTCGTATCACTCTGATATATTGCAGCGCAAGGAAGATGTACATTCCGGGCTAGTTGTCGGACCTGAGGACTGCTGGCAGTTTTCAGTGTTGATATTTATTTGCACGCAGATCGCCAAATCAGCCAATAGCGACATAAGAAGATTATTGGAACGGTTTGGAAAAGAAGAGAAACCTCGTTAATCCCCACCACCGAATGCAGAAGAAAGATATCAAGAATTTTACAATTGAAGAATTAAAGGAAGAACTGGGCAGGCTCTCAGAGGCATCTTACAGGGTGAATCAGCTTTTTGAATGGATATACAAGAGGCGCGCGCGCAGTTTTGATGAGATGGGTAACCTGCCGAGATCTCTAAGAGATAAGCTTGGTAGAGTTTTTTGCCTGGGAGGTGTCAAGCTAAAGGAACGACTTAAATCCAAGGATGGTACTGAAAAGTTTTTGTTTGAATTAGATGACGGCGGTCTTATAGAGAGTGTGTTTATCCCGAGCAGCTCAAGAAAGACGATCTGTCTTTCTACGCAGGTCGGGTGTAAATTTGGATGCGCGTTTTGCGCAAGCGGCCTCAAAGGATTCAAGAGAGATCTTTCTGTGTCAGAGATCCTTGACCAGATCCTGCTCGCAGGAGAAGAGATAACAAATTTTGTGTTTATGGGTATGGGCGAGCCGCTGGATAATTTTGAGAATCTGAAAAGAGTGATCGAGATAATGAATTCTCCGTTAGGTCTGGGTATCGGCGCCAGGAGATTAACTGTTTCAACGTGCGGGATAATACCCGGGATTAGGAGATTTAAAGAAATAGATCTTCAAGTAAATCTTTCGATTTCTCTTCATGCCGCGAATAATAAACTTCGAAATAGCCTGATGCCTATTAATAAGAGATATCCTTTAGAAGAGTTAATAGCAGCATGCAATGATTTTTCAGGAAGAATGATCACGCTTGAATATATAGTGATCAAGGATAAGAATGATTCACTAAAGGATGCAAATGAACTTTCTCTCATAGCTAAAAAGTTAAAGGCCAAGGTCAATCTGATTCCTTATAGTCCTGTGCCTGAGAAGAGATTCAAGGCGCCCACTGGGAAAGATATTGAGCTATTCCAGAAGAGATTAATCAAAAACAGCGTGAATGTAACTGTGCGTGAATCAAAAGGCAAAGACATCCTTGCTGCGTGTGGCCAGCTGGCAATGAGAAATAGTTGAAAGAATTTGACCCCCTTTTCGTGTCTTATTAGTAAGGAAAGGGGGTTTTATTATGGCTATAGATAGCTGGCCTAAAGATGAAAGGCCAAGGGAGAGGCTTTTTAAACACGGAGAACATACGCTGAATAGTTCAGAGCTTCTGGCAATATTATTTGGGCAAGGGTCAGAAGGTAAGAGTGCAGTAGAATTAGGAAGCGAACTCATAACGCATTTTAAGACATTTCGCAATATGAGCCATACTGATATTGTTCAGTTACAGGGGTTCAAAGGCATGGGCAGGGCAAAGATCGCCAGACTTAGAGCAACATTTGAGATAGCCAGGAGATTTCTGAGCGAGGAAAAACAGCCTGGATATAGGGTCAGATCAGCAAGAGAGGTGGCTGATTTTTTAATGCCAAGGTTAAGAGACCTAAAAAAGGAGATATTTAAAATATTGCTTCTAGATGGCAAAAATAATATAATAGATATACTTGAAATAGAGGAAGGTTCGGTTGATCGGGCAGCGCCTCAGATCAGAGAGGTGATGGTAAAGGCGCTCCAGAATTTTGCCACAAGTATTATTGCGGTACACAATCATCCATCTGGAGATCCTGAGCCGAGCGAAGAGGATGATTTGTTTACTGAGACTCTGCAGGCCGCAGGCGAGGCACTCCAGATCAATGTGCTGGACCATATTATAATAGGAGACAATAACTACTATAGTTTCACTGATAAGAAGAAATAACTTTATATTTAAGGTCTTGCTTTAAATGTAAAGTTAAGGGGCGCCTATAGCTCAATCGGATAGAGTGGCTGGCTTCGAACCAGTAGGTTGGAGGTTCAAATCCTCCTAGGCGCGCCAAATTTTGCGAATGCAAAATTTGATCCTGAGGATGCGACGAATAGGAACATCCGAAGGACCTTCCTGCTGAAACAGATTGGAGTAGATCCTTCAGCGCCTACAATGTTCCTGTTCGTCACATTGCTTGACGGCGCTTCAGGATCAAATCTGCTTTGCAGATTTGGTTGACTACATATCTGTTCTATGATATATTACTGAAACTTGGTTAATCGCCCCCATAGCTCAGCTGGTAGAGCAGATCACTCTTAATGATAAGGTC
>CAZWYD010000003.1:24810-37094 GCA_964637815.1 uncultured Planctomycetia bacterium | reverse complement strand
ATGAAGAAACAAGGCGTGGATATTGATAGGGCGATTGAGATTTTGAACAAGGAGAGTGGGCTTTTAGGTATCTCGGGTATAAGCAATGACATGCGCGAGATAGTAAGAAAAAAAGACGATAAAAGATCAGGGCTTGCGCTAAAGATGTTTGCGTACAGGATTAAAAAATACATAGGCGCTTATATAGCTTCAATGGGTGGCGTGGATGCAGTGGTCTTTACAGGCGGCATTGGCGAGAATCATCCAAACCTAGTGAAGGAAATATGCAAGGGTGTTGTATCGTCAAAGGTCAAGATCCTATCGATTCCTACAGATGAAGAATTGATGATCGCGAGAGATACGTATGAAAATATATGTAGATAAAATACTGCCAGAGGGATTAGATCTTGCAGAGAAAATCGATCCGGGTAAGATTTCGTCGGATCTGGCAAAGCAGGGCACGGCTTTTTTCGATTCAATAGATGTGAAGGCAAGGGTTACAAAGACAGGCATGGAGGTCTTTGTCGATGTCTCTTTGGAATCACCTGTTGAATATACGTGCAGTCGCTGTCTTGCTAAGATCAAGGATACTTTTAAGAAAAGTTTTAGCGCCAATTATGAAGTCCATCCAGGAGATATTCTAGAGATAGATGATGACATAAGACAGGAAATAATGCTGGATAGTCCGATAAAGATTATTTGCAAACCTGATTGCAAAGGGCTGTGCGCAAACTGTGGACAGAATCTTAATATGGGGAAATGCGAGTGTGCGAAATAACAAAAAGGAGTAAAACTCTAAACACTAAACTCTAAATCCTAAACAAATCCAAAACGCCTGGTTTTGTGTTTTAGATTTTGGGTTTATTTAGAGTTTAGGATTTAGTGTTTAGGGTTTTATGTAGATTTCGATTCTACGTATATTATAACAAGGAGGATTAAAATGGCTTTACCAAAACGAAGACATTCAAGTTCAAGGCAAGCTAAGCGCAGAGGCGCGCAAAAGATCCATGTGCCGAGTGTATCAGTATGTCCGGATTGCAAGGCGCCAAAGCTGCCACACAGAGTATGTCCTGCCTGCGGCTTTTACAAGGGCAGACAGGTCGTGCAGATGAAGAAGAAGGAAAAAGAAGAAAAGAAATAAATGTGAGGTATTGTCATGATTAAAATTGCCCTTGACGTAATGGGGTCGGATAAAGCGCCGGGTGTAGACATTGAAGGTGCTGTGCTGGCGGCCCGTGAATATGGTCACCAGATAATCTTGGTGGGCCAAAAAGACCTCATTGAAAAGGAACTTGAAAATCACGGATCTATTCCAAAGAATATCTCTATAGAACATGCCCCAGAAGTTATAGGCATGCACGAGCAGCCTGTTCTTAGCGTCAGGAGAAAAAAACATTCCTCTATTGTGACCCTGGCGAATCTCGCAAAAGAAAAAAAGGTAGACGCTATTGTCAGCGCAGGCAACACAGGCGCGATGGTGTGCGCTGCCACGCTTAAATGCAGGCTTCTTCCAGGCATAGAAAGGGCAGGCATAGGCATTGTCATGCCTACCTTAAGAGATACAGCCCTGATGATAGATGTAGGAGCCAATATAGACGCTAAGCCCAAGCATCTCCTGCAGTATGCGATAATGGGAAGCGCCTATTCAGAATGCATATTAAATAAAAAATCTCCAAAGGTGGGACTTTTGAATATCGGAGAGGAAGAATCAAAAGGCACGGGTTTTTTGAAAGAGGCATATGGACTTTTAGAGCTCTCTGGCCTGAATTTTATAGGCAACATCGAGGGCAGGGATCTTTTTATGGGAGATTGTGATGTTATAGTGTGTGATGGTCTGGTCGGGAATGTGGCGCTCAAGGTTTCAGAGAGCACTGCGCACGCCCTCACAGAGATGCTTAAGCAATATCTGAACAGTAGTTTTATTACAAAGCTTTCTGCTGTATTGGGCAGGAGCGCCTTTCGTTTATTTAAGAAAAAAATGGATTCTGCCGAGTATGGCGGCGCGCCGCTTTTAGGTATAAACGGGATCTCTATAATATGTCATGGTTCTTCGAGCGCCAAGGCTATAAAGAATGCCATCAGGGTGGCTGGAGAAGAATTCAATAAAAACGTCAATCAGCATATAGTCGAGAAGATCTCATAGAGAGGAGATGCGATGCAGGAAGCTGGGATATTAGGGTTAGGCTGTTATCTACCTCCGAAGAAATTAACGAATAGCGATATTGAGAAAATAGTAGATACAACGAATGAGTGGATAGTCACTCGAACAGGTATTAAGGAGCGGAGGATCGCGTCTAAAGAAGTTGCTGCGAGTGATCTTGGCGTCGAGGCGTCCAAGGCTGCTATTGAAAATGCAGGATTAAAACCAGAGGATATCGATCTGATCATCGCGGCTACTATAACTCCTGACATGGCATTTCCTGCAACAGCCTGCATTATACAGGATAAGATCGGCGCAAAGAATGCTGCTGCATTTGATATAAACGCTGCATGTACTGGTTTTGTTTACGGCATAGTCTTGGCCAAACAGTTTATTAATACAGGTACATATAATAATGTTTTGGTAGTAGGGACAGAAAAGTTAACGAGCATTGTTGACTGGACAGATAGGTCTACATGCGTTTTATTCGGAGATGGAGCTGGCGCGTGTGTTGTAGGAAAGAGTAACGATAGAAGGATAGTTTCTAGTTTTCTTGGCGCAGATGGCTCAGGCGGTCATCTTTTGAGTATGCCTGCAGGCGGTTCAAGATTACCTGCTACAGAGGATACAGTTAAAAATAAGCTGCATTTTCTTAAGATGGAAGGGAATGAGGTGTTTAAGATAGCTGTGCGTATAATGGTGCAGGCTGCTGACAAGGCGATCAAGAAAGTAGGGCTCAAACCCAGTGATATAAATCTAGTTATCCCTCATCAGGCGAATATCAGAATACTTATGGCAGTTGCAAAGAGATTAGGCTTACCTGAAGAAAAGATTTTTTTGAACATAGAGAAATACGGAAACATGTCAGCAGCCTCTACAGCAGTTGCGCTGGCAGAAGCAGGTCAGCAGGGCAAGTTAAAAAAGGGCGATAATGTAGTTCTGGTCGCGTTTGGTGGCGGCCTTACTTACGGAGCAGCTGTCATAAAATGGTGAAAAAAGTAGCTTATCTATTTCCAGGGCAGGGCGCGCAGCATGTTGGCATGGGTAAGGATCTGTATAAAAATTGCCCTGAGGCAAAAAATGTGTTTGACGAGGCAGAAAATATTTTGCCTACAGCAGGGATTAAGAAACTCTGCTTTGAAGGGCCTATTGAAGAGTTGACTCAGACAGCGAATAGCCAGGTGTGTATTCTTGTAGCTAGTGTGGCGGCGTTGGAAGCATTAGGGACAAGAGACATGGGACATGGGACAAGGGTGGTTGCGTGTGCGGGATTAAGCCTTGGAGAACTTACCTCTCTTGTTGCAGCAAAAAGCATCGAGTTCACTGATGCTGTGCGTCTTGTTAGGCGACGTGGCGAATTAATGGAAGAGGCGTCAAAGAAAAATCCAGGCAGCATGGCCTCTATAATCGGCCTGGCGCTTGAGGATCTAAAAAAAGTTTGCGCTGAGACAGGCGCTGAGATAGCAAATCTAAATTGCCCTGGCCAAATAGTCATATCCGGAAAAAAAGAATCTGTTGAAAAAGCAATGCCCTTTGCATTAGAAAAAGGCGCCAAAAAGGCAATAGCCTTAAAGGTAAGCGGGGGGTTTCATTCTTCTTTAATGAAAGAGGCAGCAGACCTTTTTAAAGTGGAGCTGGACAAGGTAGAATTTTCAGCTCCTCAGATAGGAGTTGTCAGTAATGTAACTGCAGATTATGAAAAAACCCCTGACGAGATCAAAAATAATCTCGTTAAACAGCTTTTTAGTCCAGTGCGTTGGGAAGAATCTATAAAGAGAATTGCTTCTTCAGATGGGGGCGTTGATACATTTTTTGAAATCGGACCAGGCAAGATCTTAAAAGGCCTCTTACGCAGGATCGATGCAAATCTAAAGGTCAATAACATAAGTTAGAGGGTATGAAGAGAAGAGTTGTAATAACAGGGCTGGGTGTGATAGCGCCGAATGGCGTGGGTAAGCGGGCGTACTGGGATGCCTTGAAGCAGGGGCGTTCTGGCATTCGCCGAATTACGCGTTTTGACCCAAGCCCTTTTCCCACACAGTTTGCAGGGGAGGCGGATTTTGACCCTGCTAAATTTATTTCCTTTAAACAGCTGAAGCGAATGGATCGGACTTCGCATCTTGCAGTTTCAGCGGCAAAGATGGCAGTAGAGGATGCAGGCCTTAAGATTAAAGACGAAGATCCTGAGCGCATAGGTGTTGTCGTAGGCACTGCAATGGCCGGCCATGGCAAGATACTTGAGCAGCACGATGTGTTTATAAAAAAAGGACCGATGAAGATAGATACATTTACTGCGATAGCGTCTTTTCCAGATGCACCGTCGAGTCAAATTTCCATAGAGTTAGGAATTAATGGCCCGAGCTTTTCTATTGCCACTGCATGTTCTTCTGCCTCAGACGCGATCGGCTATGCCTTTAATGCGATTAGAAACAAAGACCTGGATACAGTCATTATGGGAGGCGCTGATACCCCTATATTTCCACCTATACTCAGCGCATTTTGTGTCTTAAGGGCATTGTCAAAGAGAAATGATGCGCCTGAGATGGCCTCAAGGCCGTTTGATAAGGCAAGGGATGGTTTTGTGCTTGGCGAAGGCGCTGGGATTCTAATACTGGAGGATCTGGAACATGCTTTGGGGCGCAATGCCCATATCTATGGCGAGGTCTTAGGTTTTGGCATGACATGCGACGCCTATCACATGACAAAGCCAGAGCCTTCCGGTAGTCAGGCAATAAGGGCATTGAAGCAGGCATTGCAAGACGCAAACGTAAAGCCTACCCAGATACAATATATCAATGCGCACGGCACATCAACTCCATTAAATGACAAAAACGAAACGTTTATAATAAGAGAGGTTTTTGGAAAACATGCAGACATGCTTCCAATAAGCTCAATAAAGTCCATGATAGGACATTTGATAGGCGCTGCTGGCAGCGTGGAATTAATAGGCGCTTTGATGGCCCTTGAAGAAGGTGTTATCCCGCCTACGATAAATTATGAAACGCCTGACTCGGAATGCGATCTTGATTTTGTACCAAATAAGGCAAGAGAGCTAAAAGTAAACACGCTCTTAAAGAATTCATTTGGATTTGGAGGCAAAAACTCAGCGCTTGTGGTTAAGAGTTTTAAAGGATAACGGAGGATATTATGTGCGAGTTGACATTAGAAGGTAAGGTAGCATTGGTAACAGGCGGCGCAAGGGGCATTGGCAAGGAGATCGCTCTTTGTCTTGCAAAGCAAGGTGCGAACATAGCCCTGTGTGATGTGAATCTTGAGGAAACAGAGAAGACTGCTAAGGAAATCCGCGATCTAGGCAGAGACTGCCTTGCCTTGAAGGCAGATGTCACCAGCCTAAAGGATGTGCAGGATATGATGGATAAAATTCTTGACAAACTTAGCAAATTAGATATACTTATAAACAACGCTGGCATAACCAAAGACGGTCTTGTACTCAGGATGTCTGAACAGGACTGGGACAAGGTCATAGCGGTCAACCTAAAAGGCTGCTTTATTTGCACAAAGGTTGCGTCAAAGGTTATGCTGAAGCAGAGATTTGGCAAGATAGTCAATCTTGCTTCGATCATTGGTATAATGGGTAACATTGGCCAGGCGAATTATGCAGCATCCAAGGCAGGCATAATAGGTCTTACGAAAAGCGTGGCAAAAGAGCTGGCACCCCGCGGCGTCTGTGTAAATGCAATAGCGCCCGGATTCATAAAGACAGAGATGACAGCCAAATTGCCAGAGGATGTGCAGAAGAAAATGCTTTCGCTTATACCGCTTGGACGTTTTGGAGAGCCAAAGGATGTAGCAAATCTCGCGCTATTTCTTTCGAGCGAAAACTCTTCATATATAACTGGCCAGGTGATACAAATAGATGGTGGGATGCTTATGTAGGTGTACGGTGAAAGGTGAACGGTTTACAGTTAACCGTAAACTGTACACCGTCAACCAACGTTTATAAACAAGGAGGAGCATAACATGGCAGTAGCAGAGAAAGTAAAATCAATAATAGCAGAGCAGTTAGGCGTGAAGCCGGAAGAGGTAGTTCCTGAGGCATCTTTCATCGATGATCTTGGCGCAGATTCTCTTGATACAGTAGAGCTGGTAATGGCGCTCGAAGAGGAATTTGGCACAGAGATCCCTGATGAGGATGCTGAGAAGATCACTACTGTAGGCGATGCTGTTAAATACATAGAAGAGAAGTCAGCAAAAAAGTAATAGCTTTGTTTAGATCTGAGATGAACGGGTTAGAGGAGTAAGGCTGTATCTAATTCTCTTCTAACCCTTTACTTTTAAGAGGATCTTAGAGATGAAACGTAGAGTTGTTGTTACAGGAGTAGGAATAATCTCACCCGTAGGCAATAATAGGAAAGATTTCTGGACGTCTCTAGTAAATGGCAAGGGCGGCATTGGTCCGCTCACTTCCTATGATTGCAAGGATTATACTTCACGCATAGCAGGTGAGGTTAAGAATTTCGTGCCAGCCCCATTTATCCCAAAGAAAGAATTGCGCCGCATGGAGAAATTTGTCCAGTTTGCAGTGACTGCTTCTAAAGAGGCAGTAGATGATTCAGGCCTGGATATACCAAATGAGAACCCGTTCAAGATAGGTGTCTTAGTGGGTTCAGGTATAGGCAGCTTAAGGATAATAGAGGAGCAGCATGCAGTAATACTTCAAAGAGGGCCGTCAAGAATAACCCCGTTCCTAATACCCATGCTTATCGTGAATATGGCATCAGGCCATATATCAATAATGTTTAAGCTAAAGGGCCCGAACTCTTGCACTACGACTGCTTGTGCTGCAGGTACCCATGCGCTTGGAAATGCATTTAGGATAGTCCAAAGAGGCGATGCTGATGCGATGATTACGGGTGGTACAGAGAGCTGCATCACGGCTCTTGGCGTAGGAGGCTTTTGCGCATTAAAAGCGCTTTCCACAAGAAATAATGAACCAGAAAGGGCGAGCCGGCCTTTTGATAAAGAGAGAGATGGCTTTGTGATGGCAGAAGGTTCCGGACTAGTTGTCTTAGAAGAATATGAGCATGCAAAGAAAAGGAATGCCAAGATATACGCAGAGGTGATTGGTTTTGGAATGAGCGGAGACGGCTATCACATGACAGCTCCTGATCCTACAGCAGAGAGTCCTGCTGAATGTATGAGAAACGCATTAAAGGACGCGGAGATAAAGCCAGAAAACGTCTCCTATATAAACGCGCATGGCACATCCACGAGCCTAAATGATAAAGTAGAGACACTTGCTATAAAAAAGGTCTTTGGCGATTGCGCAAAGAGTATACCGATTTCCTCAACAAAATCCATGACAGGCCATCTATTAGGCGCAGCAGGAGGAGTAGAATTTGTTGCATGCTGCCTTGCTATTAAAGATGGAATAATCCCACCTACCATTAACTACGAAAATCCAGACCCGGATTGCGATCTCGACTATGTGCCAAACAAGGCACGTAAGGCAAAGGTCGATATCTGCATATCCAATTCCCTAGGCTTCGGCGGTCACAACGCCACAATCTGCCTCAAAAAACCCTAAATCTCAATCACTCTTGACTATTGATATATATATGATATACTATATATAGTAGCTACAACTCTTTATTTTACAATAAATTAAACCATTTTAAAAAGTATATTTCAAGAGTCACAAAAGTAGGCGGCGCAAGATGAATATAAGAAAAAAACGAATTGTACTAGGAATTGTAGTATTGCTAAGCGTTTTTATGCTGATAGAAACAGCCCTGCCTGAGGCACTAGCCGCAGATCCCAAAAATAAAAATGACCTGCAGTATGTCCCAGGCGAATTGATAGTAAAGTTTAAATCTGGTGTAATCCAGGCATCGTCTGTACCTAAGGGCGGCATAGCCATAGAATCTCTATCCTCTAAGTCTTTATCTAAGGCGCTATCTGCAGCATCTACACAGGCCCCGGACAAGCCATACCGGGCTGAAAGAATAGAGCATGTATTTAGAAATCAATCCTCATCCCTTAAAGATGTCTATCGTGTGAAGATGTCTAAAGGGAGCAATGTTGAGGCAGCCTCCACTGATTATGCAAGTGATTCCAATGTAGTTTATGCTGAGCCGAATTGGATCTATAGAACAAATATTACACCGAACGACTATTACTATAAGGAACAATGGGCCCTGGATAAGATAAATTGCCCTGATGCCTGGGATATTGAGACAGGCAGTAGTGATGTAAAGATAGCGATTATAGATACAGGAGTTGATTATAACCATGCAGATTTAAAGGGTAATATAGTTTTATCTGACAGCTATGATTTCGTAGATATAGACAAGGCTGGTTACAAGGCTATTCCAGGGGTGGAGTTATTTGATGGAGAAAATGGAGAAGATTATGAGGATCCCGACAATGATCCCATGGATTTCGAAGGACACGGGACATTTGTTGCTGGAGTTTGCAGTGCAGTAACAGATAATTCAAGAGGAATAGCAGGTGTAAGCTGGCATTCTAAAATCATTGCCATAAGAGCAGGTTTTGCGCTGATATACGAAGGAGAAGAAACTGGCTATCTTGAAAGCGATGACGTTGCAAATGCCATAGCTCATGCAGCTTCAAAAGGATGTGATGTCATTAATATGAGTTTTGGTAATACACAGGAATCTTCTCTAATAAGAGATGCAATAAATAATAATAAAGGTCCTATTTTTATAGCTTCTGCAGGAAATGACCCTGTAGAAACACCTTTATACCCAGCTTTTAATTCTAATGTAATTGCAGTTGCATCTACTGATCAGAACGATCACTTATCTAGCTTTTCAACACGTGGAAGCTGGATTGATATCTGTGCTCCTGGTGAGTCGATAACAAGCACCTATACCAAAAATGGATATGCCTCAGGAGGAGGAACAAGTTTTGCAGCACCAATTGTCTCAGGAGTAGCTGCTTTAATCCTGTCTCAAAATCCTTCCTGGGACGCAGGAAAAGTAAAGGCCCAGCTAAAAGACACAGCAGATAATATAGATAATCTTAATCCCAGCTATAAAGGTAAGTTAGGCGCAGGAAGGATTAATGCCTACGAGGCCTTAGGGGGGCAGGCTACTACGTCTCAGATAGTTATTAAGGATTACAATGTTTTTAGCACCCCATCCAATGTCTTTGGCGAAGTGAGACCAGGAGAAAAAGTAGAATTAAGAGTTTTTCTGGAGAATACAGGGGATGATCTCTCAGATGTTAAAGTGAGCCTATCCACAGACAGCCCCTGTATAAAAAATATAGAGCGCTCTACTGTGGATTTTGGAGATTTACATTCTTCCCAGAAAAAGGATAATCTGGATAATCCGTTTATATTTAATGTCCACAATACGCCTCTTTCTTTACAAGAGGGAGATGATATTGATTTTACGCTTACAATAGATGCAAGCGGATATTCTGAAACACAAGACCTTAAAGTAAAAATAAAGATGCCTTCTATTCAAGCCGAGATAACAGGATGGATTATAGAAGATGGAATTATGATAAGAAAACCCATAGAGCAGGCAGAGGTAAATCTTTATGATTATGCGGGAAGCTTAATAGGCACGACATATACCAATTCTTCGGGCAGATATAAATTCTCTAATTTAGGAAGGAACTGGTATAAAATTGAAGTTAAAAAACAAGGATATTTCTCAGCAGCTGAAAAGATTTTAGCAAGTGAATCTACAGAATATAAAGTCGATTTCCAATTAGCTCCCAACTACGCCTTTATTAAAGGTGTGGTTACAGGGGTGTTTATGTCACGTTCACATGGGATTATTCCTGGTGGCCCAATCAAAGACGTAAAAGTGACTTTAATTGACGAAGATGGCCAGATTTTGTCCTCTGTATTTAGTGATGCTGATGGCCGCTATAGTATTTCAGCTGAAGCAGGCACAGGTTTTACTCTTAAGGTTGAAAAAGATAAATACAAGACTACCCAGACAGAATCTTTCGATCTAAGGCCACTTGAAACCTGGACTATGAACTTATCCTTGTTTCGTATATTTGACTTAAAGCATCTATTTGACTTAAAGGTAACTCCTATTCTCCCGGGCAATATAGTAACAGACGCCAAGATCAGTTTATATGACGAAAAAGGAAATCTAATAGATGCTAACCCAGCTTTTACTGAAGAAGGTGAATATAGTTTTAGTCTTTCTGAAGAAGGTAAATATAAGATTAAAGTGGAAAAACAAGGATATCAGACTGTTTTAAAGGATATTCAAGTATCAAAAGGAAATCTTTATGATATAAAAATCCAGCTTTCACCTCTTGTAAAGGACATTCTATATGATGAACATTTTAAAGGCACAACTGGCATGGAGGTAGAGGAAAATCAGAAGGTATTATTAAAAGTATATTCACCCGCATTTGATGAGGTAGATGCCAGGTATTCTATATCTAAAGGCCCGGGTTCTATAGATCCTCTAACAGGTGTCTACGCATGGCAGACAGAATATGATGATTACGGGATATATGATGCTGTTGTCAGGGTCTCTTATAACGGGGAATATTCAGAAAGCACTTTTCCACTTGTTATACGAGAAATTCTTACAATATCACCGCAAAATTACAACAAAAGACTCGGCGCCATGGCACCTCAAGATATAGTTGAATACAATCTCAGAGATCCAAATGATCCGAATGTAAGATATCTACCTGTTGCTTCAAGGGAAGACAATATTACTCCTGGCACTGTATATGTAAATGACAAAAGAGAAGAAGATTCGGTCATGATTAATGTCCCTCAGGAAGGGGACTACCAGTTTCTGATCCTGGTTAAATACTCAGGTGTACAGCAATTGCAGGAGGAGTTTAAGCTTAAAATAAATGACGCAGCTGAATTTAGTGGCACAATAGCTGATCAATGGAATGAAGACGGCGGAAAAGAAATCTGGGTAGACCCAACCGAGATCTTAGGACCTGATAATTTTCCATATCCGCGCCTTGTTAAGGGTGAAAATAAAATTACTTTTCATAAAGGCAGTCAGGGCCCAAGAGAAGATGTTGGTCATGGCAACAGTACAGCTTTTCATGGAATAAAGATACAGCTACTCTGTGATCTAGACCTTAAGCGTCCTGCTGGCGGAGAAAAGTGGAGAGGTGGTACCTTAGGGGACAATGAAGGAGATTATACTAAATGGAGTTTATTGCGCTCTACAACTGAGCAAAAACTGCAAATCCTATTTTCTGAGGATAGCGGCGTAAACTATACCCTCCTTAATGAGAAAAACGTACCAGCCTGGAACCCTGAGGATCTTCAGGATCCAAGAGCCATTGATGATTCATATACATGGCAGCTGCCGCTAGTTGATTCTGATAAGTGCAGGATAAAGGTAAACTATTATGGGCATGTAGATCAAAGTGGAGACTTCATGATAGACTCCACTCCTCCGGCCGTGCCTGAGGAAAAGCGCAACCCTCTTTCTAATGCCACAGGCGTACCCATAGACACCAATATAGTATTTGATGTTGATGATAACCTAAGTGGAGTAGACAATAATTCGATTACGTGGGGTTTGACCAATCCTACTATAATTATAGAAAAAGAAATTGCTGGACAGTTTGTTACTGTTCATGATGGAGATTTTGGCCTGGCTGACATGGATAGCATAGCAGCAATTGATCTGCAAGATGATTTTGACTATAACCAGAAAGTCCGCGTTACCATAAAAGATATCAAGGACAATGTAGGCAATGTGATGGACGAAATTCAATATGAGTTTACAACAGCTCTACCAGAACTCTACCCAGACCTAGTCCCAATTCCTCACAAGCTTGAAGACTCATATGACCAGGGTAATCTCATGTTATTCTATGCTAACCAACAGAAGATACCTTTAATAAACGGAGTCTATGAAATCACCCGCGGGGAAACAATAACAGCTGCTACAGGAGTTAAAAATATCGGAGCTGCTGATGCAGGAGAGTCAGAGGTAGGCTTTTACGCCCAGCTAAATAGCGGTCCAGCTATTATAGATGTCAATAAGATAGACACTTCTAGTACCCCAGCACTTGCCCCTAACCAGTATGATTACTACCAGGAAGTAACATGGACGCCCTCTTCTACAGGATTATATTACATACAGGCCAAGGTCGATCATGAAGACGATGTCACAAAAGAAAAGGTCATAGAAGAAAGAGAAGATAATAATTTAACTAGAATTGT
>CAZWYD010000003.1:0-24710 GCA_964637815.1 uncultured Planctomycetia bacterium | reverse complement strand
TCACAAAAGAAAAGGTCATAGAAGAAAGAGAAGATAATAATTTAACTAGAATTGTAATTTTAAGAGTAGTAGAGACACGGGAATTACCAGATCTTGTTATAGAGGAGCATGCCAAAGGTCCGGATACTGATAATATTGTTATAGAATACCCTTCTGGCGATCCTATAACTTATAATATATCAACGGAAGAATATGAGATAATTTCAGGAGAGACTGTAACAGCCCTTGCAGGTGTCAGGAACATAGGTGCTGTAAAGTCTGATCAAACAGCTCTAGGACTTTATGTCAATGACGTTAGGGTAGACAGAAGTAATCTGCCTGAGCTTTTTCCTGGCGACATAGACTGGGATACGATTGAGTGGAGACCAGAGTCCATGGGTCTATATTATCTCCATGTCAAGGCTGATTATGATGACTTGGTTACCGAAGAAGATGAAAATAATAACTCAAGTATTACAATAAAACTTAGGGTAAAAGAGCCAGCCCCAATCCTCTACCCAGACCTAGTCCCAATTCCTCACAAGCTTGAAGACTCATATGACCAGGGTAATCTCATGTTATTCTATGCTAACCAACAGAAGATACCTTTAATAAACGGAGTCTATGAAATCACCCGCGGGGAAACAATAACAGCTGCTACAGGAGTTAAAAATATCGGAGCTGCTGATGCAGGAGAGTCAGAGGTAGGCTTTTACGCCCAGCTAAATAGCGGTCCAGCTATTATAGATGTCAATAAGATAGACACTTCTAGTACCCCAGCACTTGCCCCTAACCAGTATGATTACTACCAGGAAGTAACATGGACGCCCTCTTCTACAGGATTATATTACATACAGGCCAAGGTCGATCATGAAGACGATGTCACAAAAGAAAAGGTCATAGAAGAAAGAGAAGATAATAATTTAACTAGAATTGTCCAGCTCAGGGTAAAAGAGCCAGCACCTCAGCAAGGCCCGATACGCATAGCTGTTGATGATGGCTATGAACTTTATGTGGATAGTACATCATTAGTTGCCACTGAAAAAGTAGGAAGCGAAGATCCTAATACTGGTAATAGCTGGATGCATGCTGAGACTTATCCATTCCCTCAAGGAGTTACGCCTACTGATAATATCTTGATAGCAGTTAAATGTATTAATACTCAAGCAGATTCTGCAGGTGTTTTACTTGATGCCACAATGCCTGATGGAACATGCATATGGACTTATGGTTTTAATAGTGATGAGCAGGATAAATACCCTCATGGCCAGTGGATCTATAGCCTTGAACCTAATTCGGATTCCGATGGTACAGAGTGGAATGACTTAGAATATAAAGGTGAAAATTCAACATGGTTACCTGCTAAAAAATATGCAGATTATGGAAAATTCCCTTGGGATAATAGGATAGATCCATCTGATTTTCTGCCACCAGAGATGCATGGGACATCTGCACAGTGGCTATGGGAGCAAAGTGGGAATGAGTGGTCTAATGGCGCTTACATAGTCTATTTCCGCTTCCTTTACGGTGATACAGAAGAATCTTTACCTGACTTAGTGATTGTCCCACATCAGGGAGATAATGATTATGTTAGATTAGATGGACCTGATGTAATAAGAACAGGCAGAAATAGATATGAGATGGAGCTTGGCGGAAGCGTAGTGGTAAAGACAGGAGTAAATAATATAGGCAGGGGTCATGCTGAAGAATCAAGGCTTGGATTATATGCAAAGATAGGAGGTGCTCCTGAGATTAGTTTAACCGATTTTATAGATGACTGCCCTGTAAATAAACTTGATTCTGGGGAAGCAGATGATTATTTAAATATAGACTGGATACCTCCAGCAGAGCTTGGCGTATGGCATGTCCAGGTCAAGGCTGACTACGGTGAGGAAGTTGCAGAGGAAGACGAGAACAATAATAAAAGTAATATTACATATCTTTTTGTAAAGGAGAAGACATATCCTGATCTTACCTTTATAGATAACTCTCTAAATACAGCTACACCTGTAAACGAAGGAGATGATTTTGATATAACAGCAGACTATACCAATATAGGAACTGTAGAAGCCGATAAGGGATACCAGATAAAACTAGATATATTGCACATAAATGCTTTTTATAATTATGGCCCTGAAGTAATAAGCTATACAGATACAATAGCCGCTAATGGTACAGACATCAAATCCGTTACGTACTCCGTGCCTGCAGACGCGTTAGTCCCGGGAGGAAACTATACTGTCCGCTTGACCATTACCTATAACGGCATAGAATCGAATACTACAAACAATACCATCAAAGGCCCGTTAGAGGTAGTGGCCTTGCCCGACCTTACCTTTGTAGATAACTCCTTAGATACCTCTACACCCGTAGACCAGGGAGATGATTTTACTATAAAAGCAGACTATACTAATATAAGAAGCACAGACGCTGACCAAGGATATGAGATAAAAGTAGAAATATTCGACCAAGCTAATATTGATAACTATGGCCCTAAAGTAATGAGTTATACAGATACAATACTCGTCAATAGAATCAAACACTTTACCTATCCTGTATCCCCGAATACACTCATCCCAGGAGACTATACCGTAGTCCTGACCATTACCTATAACGACACAGAATTAGACACTGCAAACAATACTATCCAAGCTCCATTAGAGATAGAAGCATTTGAACCTCAAAGAGGCCCAATTCGCATTACAACAGATGATGAATACGATCTCTATGTGGATTCCAGTTCATTAGGCGCTCCTGTAAAGTTAGGCCAGGATAGAAATAAGGGAAGCTGGAAAAGCGCAGAATTTTATAATTTCCCAGAAGAAGTAGGTCTTAATGACGAGGTCTTAATAGCTGTAAAAGGTCATAATTTAACTCTTATTGCAGGTCTTTTGCTTGATGCAACAATGCCTGATGGGACATACATTTATACGAATGATTCAGGACTGTGCGTAGGCGAATGGGTCTGTAGCATTGTCTATGAAGAAGGGTGGAACACGCTTAATCATGAAGACAGCCACTGGATCCCTGTTAAAAAATATGCCGATTACGGAAGTCATACACAACCTCACTCCTTTTATAACTGGGGAAACAAACCCTCTGAGATGTCGGATACGCAGGCTGACTGGATATGGGAGCCTAACGGTTGCGTGCATCCGGATAGTGCTTTTGCGCTACCTTCTCTATTAATGGGAGCTACTACAGTATATTTCCGCTATCGCTGCGGCGATACCCCACCAACCCCCAAACCAGACCTAATCGTAGAAGATTTCAGAATAGACCCAGAAACAATCACAGAAGGCAATAGCTCTACAGCATATTTTAAGATTAAAAATCAAGGCAATGCTGCAGTAGTTATGTCCTTAGCCGCAGTATACGCTGAGATAACTCAAAACCCCTTACCCCAGCTCAGTAACGCTACGCGACTAGCAATAGAGACAGTTCTGTATCTTGGCCCAGGCCAGAGTACAGGTGAATTAAGCGTTACTCTTGGACCAGTATCTCCTGCAGGCACATATAAAGTAGTTGTAAAAGCAGATGACGGACAGCCAGCTACTGCTAATGGAGACATCCCTGAGTCAGATGAAACCAATAATCTAAGTACTGTAAAGACCTTGACTGTAACTGAAATACCTGAATCACTCGAATATGATATCCGCATTACAACAATCAACAAATACGATATTTACGTGCATACCCAAGGATTAACCCAGCCTATAAACCTTACAGGACCTGGAGCTAATGGATGGAAGCAAGCTGAGGGCTATAACTTTCCCGCAGGTATTGGCCCCAATGATCCTTTAGTTATAGCAGTTAAAGGTGAAAGACTTGCAAATACGCCTGATACTTTAAAAGGGTTGATGCTTGATGCAAACATGCCTGATGGAGCATACAAGTATACCAGTGGTGAGGAATGGGTGTATAGCCTTACATATGAAGCGGGATGGAACCAGGTTGATTTTAATGATTCGCATTGGGCACCTGTTACAGAATATGGAGACATTGGTACTCACAGCCCTTTTCCAACAGGAATGCAAAACACTTCAGCTAATTGGATATGGGCAGGAACACCTAATTCAAAAATAGTCTATTTTAGATATCGCCATGGTGATGTTCCTTCATCTCCACCCCAAATCATAATAACCAATCCATCTGACAACTCACAAGGTCCCAAAGACCTTACAATGGTCTATGTAACTACTCAACGAGGCAAAGTGACCCTCTCTATCGATGGAAATATTGTCTATAATGACGATCGAGAGGCAGATGCTTATGCCTATGCATTTACAGACCTCACAGAGGGCCCTTCACATCACATTATAGCCACAATCTCCAATAAGAATGGAACTGATTCTGACAAGATACACTATACGGTATTGCCGCCTTCATCTTCACCCCACATCACCATAACCAGTCCGCCTGATAACTCACAAGACCCGAATAATAACGTCCCAATAACCTATGTAACCACACAGGACGGTGACGTGACTTTGTATCTTGACAAGACACCAGTCAGGCCTGCTCTGGAAGAACATGCAGGAGAACATGTGTATACTTATATAGGCCTTACAGAGGGCCTTCATGTCCTAAGGGCAGAAATCACAAATGCTAATGGAACTGATTCTGACAAGATACACTATATGGTATTGTCGCCTCAACCTCCACTCCAAATCACCATAACCAAGCCCTCTTATTACTCAGAAGGCCCCAAAGACCTCGAAATAGATTATGTAACTACACAGGACGGTGACGTGATCTTATATCTTGGTGACTCGTTCGGGAGCCTGCCGATAGACATACAACCCTGGGTTGCGGCTAACGTTACCCATCATAGTTACTGTACAAACCTCCCAGAAGGCGAACATAAGATTATAGCCGAAATCTCCAATGCCAACGGAACCGCTCGTGACGAGATATACTATAAAGTAGTAACTAATTCTCAAAATAATCTACCCAAAGCAGTTGCCAGCGCAACTCCTGCTGAAACTGTAACTGATTTGGCAGTATGGTTTTCAAGTACTGGGACCAGTGATGAAGATGGAGATGATTTGACTTATAAGTGGGACTTTGGAGATGGAAATACCTCAACCCAACCGAATCCATCTCATATCTATAATTTTGCCGCTGACTACACAGTAACTTTGACTGTAACCGACGATAAAGGTGGGAGTGATTCAGAGACAATAGACGTTACTGTAAATTCAGCACAATCTCAGCTGCCAGAAATTGAAATAACTTCACATAAGAATGAGGATGTGGTTTCTGGCGAGATAACCATACAGGTCAATGTGCAAAGTGATATAGGTATAGAGAGGGTAGAATTTCTACTGGATGAAGCTGACATTGCTACAGATCATGATGAGCCTTACGAAGTTAACTATGATACCACCAGTTTGACCAATGGTACGCATACCTTTAAAGCCACAGCCTATGATACTCTAGGCCAGTCAGCAGCAGATTCTGTTACTGTAGAAGTAGATAATGATGAAGAAACATGGCTGGAGAGAGTGTTGGACAGAAAGCGTATCAGTGAGGAAGAATTTGATAAGATGAAAAACTGTGATGACGTAAGTAAGGCAACATGGAAGGATATAACATATGCACAGTTTATCTCTGTAGAATATCCAGAAGATCTAAAGGAACAGATTCGCCAGTCACTTGATATGCTTAAAGGTATATCTGTATCTGGTAGTAAGTTCGGAGATTTGCAAAAGATAATAGACCATATTATATTAAGCGGTAATTCTTTAGGTACAACTGGACATGGTTATCCAGATATAAGGGCAGTTTCGATAGGAGCGGGAACCTGGGATTTTTCAGAGAAGTATTGGGAATCTCGTAGTTTCTCAGAAATGGACAAGATAAATTTTGCTGGTTGTTTTGTCCACGAAGCCACCCATGTAGAGAATAAAAATATTTTAAAGATCACTTCTCTTATGGAAGATGAACACCGAGCGCTTTTTATCGGGTATCTGTGGGGAGAGAAGATTCTAGCCAAAAATGGCAAATTACCCTCTGTCCAGTGCCCTAATTATATAGAAGTAGAGCATTTTTCTGATAATTATTATGATAATGTGTTCGTAGACGCCCGTATTCATGGAAACAATTCAGCAAAGATTTATATTGATAAGCTAAAGAACGCGCAGATGAATTCCATCCTGACATCTTCACATGTGATATACGGCGATTTTTCTACAGGGTTAAATAAGATTTATTATACCCTCAAAGGTTCATGGCCGAATATCACTAAACATAGTCGCCAGATCTCTACATCAAAATATGACTTTGACGGCCTGCCTGATAAGAGGGCATGGGAATTTGAATTTGATGTTGATGATGGAGATGCGAATTATGAGTCAATCATAGGTTTTTCAACAATCGATCCTGAGTCTATTGACGGAGAAAAAGGAGAAAAAGCAAATCGTTACTATGTTGGGACAAAGACTGATGACGATCTAGAGCTTTATATGCTGGATGTATATTCAGGCAACAGGATAAGGATAACCCCTTATGCTAATAATCTCCATCCTGAGATAGAGCCTATATTTGATCAGAGCATGGAGGAGGGAGAGGTACTCAGGGTCCCCATAGATGCTACAGACGAAAATAGCAATATATTGAAACTTAGTACACTGGATCCTCTCCCAGCATTTGCAACTATGCCGGACGAATATATTATAGGTACAGGCACAGATATTGTATTTGAGCCTAAAGATACTGATGTTGGCATATACGAAGACATTACAGTGATAGTAGAGGATGAAGGCGGGTTGACAGCAGAAGAGAGTTTTGACTTAGAGGTAATAAATTTAAACAACCCTCCTACACTTAATCCAATAGAAGATAAAACCATATTTGAAACCAATGAACTAAGCTTTATAGTATCTGCAACTGATCCTGACAAAGACCCTCTAACCTACTCAGCACAAAACCTACCAGAAGGAGCAAGCTTCAGCAATAAAGAATTCACATGGACTCCAACTTACGACCAGGCAGGAACTTATACTGTCACATTCTCTGTCAGTGACGGAGAACTAACAGATGATGAGGTAATCATCATAACTGTACAAAACAAAAACCGTCCACCCCAAGTTAGTATAAACTATGTCTCTTCAGAGATAATTACTGCAGGAGAGTCTGTCGACTTCGCAGCCAAGATCTCTGACGATGACGGCGATTCTGACATAAGCTATGTCATATGGAGATTCGGAGACGGCTCTTCCTCAACAGGAGGCTTAAGCTATAAAGAAATTACGCACCCCTTTAATGAACCAGGCACTTATGAGGTAACCGTAGAGGCATTTGATAAGCAGCGTGAATCTGCAAAAACTGGTGTTACAATAACAGTAAACCAGCCAAACCGCAACCCTCAAGTCACAATAACTTCAATCTTACCAAACCCAGCCTTGGTAGGCCAGATTGTTAAGTTTACGGCAGCGATAAGCGATCCAGACGGAGCTAACGACTTGTTATACGACACATGGGATTATGGAAATGGCGTAAGTTCAATGTCGGAAGGAGGCTGTTCAGGAAGAGGAGCAATGACCTATAAGAAACCAGGGGATTACACAGTGACGGTGAAGGTATATGATAAATCTGGCGGATGGGCAGAAGACACAAGGACTATCGCTATTAATGCGCCTGAGGTAAACAATGCACCTACCTTATCCTTAATAGGCGATAAGACAGAATTAGAAACATCCACTCTTAACTTTACCATCTCTGCAGCTGATCCTGACAGAGACCCTCTAACCTACTCAGCAGAAAACCTACCAGAAGGAGCAAGCTTCAGCAATAAAGAATTCACATGGACTCCAACTTACGACCAGGCAGGAACTTATACTGTCACATTCTCTGTCAGTGACGGAGAACTAACAGATGATGAGGTAATCATCATAACTGTACAAAACAAAAACCGCCTGCCCCAAGTTACAATGGATCCTATCTCTCCAAACCCGGCATTAGTAGGCCAGACAGTAAAATTTAAAGCCGCGATCACAGACCCTGACGGCGAAGGCGACATAAGTTATATCAGGTGGCAATTTGAAGATACTTCTTCCACAACAGGAGGCATAGACTACAAAACCAGGACACACACCTATAAGAAACCAGGCACCTATACAGTAACAGTAGAAACAAAGGATAAATCAGGTAGTCCGGTAATAAAGAAAACAGGCCAAATAACCGTGAACGCGCCTGAAGTAAACCATGCACCTATTCTATCCCCGATAGGCAATAAGACCATAAATGAAAACCAACTTATGGAATTCACCATCTCAGCAACTGACCAGGATGAAGGAGATAATCTAACTTATTCAGTCCAACTCCAGGGTTCATTAACCCAAGACCTACCTTATGGAGTAAGCTTTACAAATAATACCTTCACCTGGACCCCGGGCTATACCCAAGCAGGAACTTACAGGTTTATCTTTAAAGTCTCAGACAGCGAACTCACAGACTCTGAGATAGCCACCATAATTGTACAAAACAAAAACCGCCTGCCCCAAGTTACAATGGATCCTATCTCTCCAAACCCGGCATTAGTAGGCCAGACAGTAAAATTCAAAGCCGCGATCACAGACCCTGACGGCGAAGGCGACATAAGCTATCTCATGTGGAGATTCGGAGACGGCGTCTCTGCAACAGGAGGCATAGACTACAAGACCAGAACACACACCTATAAGGAACCAGGCACATTCACAGTGACATTAGAGACTAAGGATAAATCAGGCGGTCCAGTAATAAAGAAAACAGAGACTATAACCGTAAAAGATATAAATCGCCTGCGTAAATTCCCCAAAATTCCTCCCACCATCGACTGATAAGTTTACCCATGTCTAAATTCTAATAGAATTACCTATTCCACCTACGAGGTAGAACAGGTGTGCTATGGGTTATTAGGATATTTTGCATTGATAGTGCAAAAATGTCTTGATTTTTTCGGCATCCTTAGTGTAAACTTAAATTATAATGCTGGCAAAAGAGTATATCCCAAGAGATATTGAGTTAATTCTCAAAGATGTTGTAAATAGCTTTCCAGCTATGGCTATTACAGGTCCGCGCCAGTCAGGTAAGTCTACGTTACTCAGGCATGTGTTTAAGGATAGCCATACTATGATCTCTTTTGATGACCCTGTTATTCGTGAACAGGCCATCTCTGACCCAAAATTATTCATAGAAAATTGCGGTGAAAAAGTAATTTTTGATGAAATTCAATACGTTCCTGAAATCCTATCGTATCTAAAGATTTTAATAGATAAGAACA
Source organism: uncultured Planctomycetia bacterium (assembly GCA_964637815.1). Classification (GTDB taxonomy): domain Bacteria; phylum Omnitrophota; class Gorgyraeia; order Gorgyraeales; family Gorgyraeaceae; genus Gorgyraea. The sequence goes on along the minus strand of CAZWYD010000003.1, from coordinate 15,466 downwards.
GGAACAAGCGCGGAAGGTTTATCCTGACAGGTTCGCAGCAGTTTAATCTGATTAAAAACCTCGGCGATAGCTTAGCCGGCAGGATTGGTTTGTTGGATTTGCTGTCTTTTAGCATTTTGGAAAAAACAAAAGTGCGGTTTTTAAAAAAGGATTTTATAAATACAAAAACATATTATGTTCATTCTTGTTTGAGGGGGGCTTTTCCAGAGGTTGTAATGCACCCTGAGATTAAAATAAAACACTGGTACGCAGGTTATATACAGACATATCTTGAAAGGGATGTAAGGACGATTTATAATGTAGGCCATTTAAGGGAATTTCAGCAGTTTTTACATTTGCTTGCAATCCGGTGTACACAGATTTTAAACCTGAGCAGTTTTGCCAATGATCTAGGCGTCAGCGTAAATACAATAAAGAAATGGCTGTCTATATTAGAGGCAAGCCGCATTATATATGTATTACCGCCTTATCATCGTAATTTTGGCAAGCGGATTACAAAAAGCCCTAAGGTATATTTTTTAGACAATGCCTTAGTGTGTTATTTGACAGATATGAATGTTGTGGATAATTTTTTCACAGGGCCTTTGGCAGGGGCATTATTTGAGAATTTCGTTGTTCAGGAAACAGTAAAACATTTTTTCAACAAAGGACTGCGCCCCAGGTTATCTTATTTACGCACTCATAATAATACCGAGGTGGATTTACTCATAGAGAGAGGGCTTGAGATATTTCCTATAGGGATAAAATTGACAAAAACTCCGTCTTTAAATATGGCCATGCAGATAGAGAAATTCAGGTCAAATTTTACGAAATTGAAAATTAACGAAGGCTGCCTTATTGCATTATCGTCTAATAAATTTAAGTTATCAAGAAATGTATCGGTTCTTAATATGGATTCTTACCTGGGGTACCTAGATGTTATTTCCTGTTAGCCCGTTGATCCCTTAATAATATTGTCAAACTCTTTAATCTGTGATAGACTTTTCTTTAATGAGAAAGATCTATCTTTTTTCTCTCATAATCATATCCATTCTATTTTTGCAAGGCATTGGCGGGTGTCAGGAGCAGGCACAGGAAGAAGTTGATGCTACTACGCATCCCACAACGCATTCCACTACATATGTTACTGGCGAAATCATTGTGAAGTTTAAGCCAGAGGTCTTTGATGAAGAGGGGGAACTTACTGCTGAGTCAATATTAGAGCTTAACGAGAAATACGAAGTAGTCTCCATGGAGAGAGTATTTAAAACAAAGTCAGTAAGAGATCTATCAAATATATATATGCTGGAGTTTAGTGGAGATATTGACATGATGGAGCTTGTGCAGGTCTATGAAGAAGACCCTAATGTAGTCTACGCCGAGCCCAATTACATAATGCACACACAAGATGCCGATTAAAAGGACAATTCTTTTAGATTAGAGACTTATCCAGAAAGATCTGCATTCGACTATTTTAAATATATATTTAAAATAGCTTGACTATTTTAAAGGTATAGTATATATTTATATTAGGTTATGATAGATAGAATACTGTATAATATAGCGTTCTCAGATGAGTGGGGTAGGCAGATGAGGTTTATAACTGGGCCTCGTCAATCAGGGAAGACTACCCTTGCGAAGTTGAAATTAGAACACGAGAATACCAAAGGGTTGTATTATCTATGGGATCTTAGGTCGATCAGAAATAGATATAAAGCAAATGAACTTTTTTTTACGCAGGATATAGCATCATCGGCACGTAAATTATGGATATGCTTTGATGAAATTCATAAGATGCCAAAGTGGAAAAATATTTTGAAGGGCATATATGATTCCTCTTTTGATGATTATAATTTTATCGTTACTGGATCAGCAAAGTTCGATATAAAAAGGCGCGCGGGAGATAGCCTATCTGGAAGACATTTTACCTTTCATCTTTTTCCTTTATGTCTTTGTGAATTGATCAGCGCCAGGTCTTTCTTAATGCCGTCCTCTCCAAAGGCATTAGAGTTTATTAAACAGAAAATAGAACGCAGTATCAGAGCCCACAACCAACTAAATTCCTTGTTAGAATACAGTGGTTTTCCTGAGCCTTTTACAAGACAGTCTAAAAAATTTCAGGCTAAATGGTCACAGGATTATTTAGACACGGTTATCAAAGAGGACATAGGCGCGCTTACCAGAATAATAGACAGGGAATATTTGTATGATTTATATAAATTGCTGCCAGAGATGGTCAGTAGTCCTATATCTGAGTCATCTTTAGCCTCTCATTTGGAAGTGAGCCCACCAACGATAAAGAATTATCTTAAAAAGTTAGAAGATTTTTATCTAGCTTTTAGAATATACCCTTACTCAAAAAATATAAAGCGCTCTTTACTGAGGGCATCAAAGTGTTATCTTTACGATTGGTCACGCGTTAAAGAACCTGGAAATAGATTTGAAAATTATGTAGCGGTTGAGTTAAAGGCGCAGCTTAGCTTATGGAATGATGCCCTGGGCGGGGATTATCAGCTTTTTTATATTAGAAATAAAGATAAAAAAGAAATAGATTTTTTAATAACGACACAAGACAAGCCATGGCTTTTAATTGAGGCCAAATCTTCGGATGGCCCTGTTTCAAGACATTGCTTTGACATTCAAAAAATGCTGGGTAATATTCCTTTAGTACAACTTTGTATGGAAAAGGATGTCTGTCTCTTGGAGAAGAAGAATGTATACAGAATATCTGCAGATCGTTTTTTAAGTTGAGATTTTATAGAGGGTCAAGTTACATAATACACACAAGATGCCGATTAAAAGAACAATTCTTTTAGGTGAAAGACTTATAGGGAAAGGCCTGATTTCTCGTCGGGAATTAGATAAGGGTTTGAAGGAGCACGAGAAAACAGGCCAATTTCTTGGAACTACTCTGGCAAGGCTTGGTTTTATCAGCGAAGAAGAACTATATCCTGTTCTTGCTGAGCAGTTAGCTATAAAGTATGTTAAGTTAAAAGAAATCAATATAAACCCTAAGATCCTTGAGAAGGTCCCTGCCAGATATGCCTGTCATTACAGGCTCATGCCAGTAAAATTTGACAAAGATATTTTGAGTGTTGCAGTATCAGATCCTCTGGATATAAGGTCACTGGATGACCTGAGGCTGCTTCTGGGTTGTGATGTGGTTGGGTTATTGGCAACTGAATCAGACATAACCGAGGCCATCAGGAAATACTATGGCATTGGCGCAGAGACCATAGAAGAGATCGTGGATACGGGAGAGATGGCTAAAGATATAGAGCTATCAATAAAGAAAAGAGAGAATATAGAGGATCTCGCAGAGGACGCGTCGATTATAAAGTTTGTAAATCAGATCTTAGTGCAGGCAGTTAAAGATAGGGTCACAGATATTCATATTGAGCCATATGAAGATGAGCTTAAAGTACGATATAGGGTAGACGGCGTTTTGTACGACATCCCTATCCCGCAGAATATAAAATATTTTCAGGCTGCTATTGTTTCCAGGATAAAGATCATGGCGAGCCTGGATATTGCTGAGCGCAGGCTTCCGCAGGACGGGAGGATAAAGATCAAGGTAGGAGGGGAAGAGCTGGATTTAAGGATATCCATACTTCCCACGCAGTTTGGAGAGAGTGTTGATATCAGGCTTTTAAGCGGCACTATGCTTTATAGCCTGAAGAATCTTGGACTTTCTTCTTCTGATCAAAAGATCATGGAAGGCCTTATCAAAAAGCCGCACGGGATAATATTTGTAACAGGGCCTACAGGCAGTGGAAAGACCACCACACTCTACGCGTGTTTATCCAAGATAAACAACAAAGACAAAAAGATCATCACCATAGAAGACCCGATAGAATATCAATTAAAGGGCGTAACGCAGATTCAGATTCATCCTCGCATAGGCTTGAGTTTTGCTGCAGGACTGCGCTCCATGCTTCGCCATGACCCAGATATCATGATGGTAGGCGAAGTAAGGGATTTTGAAACAGCAGAGATAACAATTCGTGTTGCATTGACAGGGCATCTTGTTTTCAGTACCTTGCATACAAATGATGCTGCGGGAGGGGTAGCGCGTTTATTAGACATGGGCGTGGAGCCATATCTTGCTGCGAGTTCTGTCGAGTGTTTTGTTGCGCAACGCCTTGTAAGGCTGATCTGCTCGTATTGTAAGATCGAGAAAAAACCCGATAGAAGTCTTCTAAAGGGATTCGGGATAAAAGAGAAAGACATAAACAAGGTAATTGTTTACGAGGGAAAAGGATGCGAGTCCTGCAAGTTTACAGGCTATAGTGGTCGCACAGGCATATACGAGTTTTTGCTTATGAATGAAGAGATTCGCGAATTAGTGCTTCATCGCTCGTCAGCTGACCAGATAAAGAAAAAGGCGTTGGAGTTAGGTATGCACACGCTCCGCATGGATGGTTGGGAAAAGGTGAAGAAGGGCCTGACCACGATAGACGAGGTGATCAGGGTTACGGAGGAAGATTAATTGTCTCATTTTATATATAAGGCAAAAAAAGGCCCGAAAGAGGTTATAGAGGAGAAGATCGAGGCTGAATCAGAGGCTTCGGCTGTAAGGCAGCTAATACAGCAAGGCTATTATCCTATATGGGTTAAAGAGGTTTCGAGTGTTGCTGCACAAAAAAGAAAGCCTGTAAAGGCAAAAGACCTGGCGATTTTTACAAGGCAGCTTTCAGAGCTTTTAGATTCAGGCCTGGCCCTGTATGAGGCATTAAATATAATTGAAAATCAAATAGAGTTACCTGGATTAAAAGAGATTATAAAGGGTATCAGGGAAAAAGTAAGGGATGGCAATACATTTTCTGATTCTTTAAAAGACTATCCCCGCGTCTTTTCAAATCTGTATGTAAATCTTGTCCGTTCAGGTGAAGCAGGGAGCATGCTTGGAGACGTGCTTAACAATATCGCGGATTTTCTGGAGAAAGAAGAAGACGTGAAATCCAGGGTATTGGCTGCGCTGGCATATCCAATGTTAATGCTGATCGTAGGCGCTGGCACAATATTTATTCTAACAGGGTTTGTTATCCCAAAGCTGGCGAATATGTTTGTTGAGATGGGCGAGACCCTGCCTCTTCCTACGAGGATCCTTATTGGATTTAGTGATTTTATAAGGAGTTACTGGATATTATTAGCCATTTTTGTAGGTGGCGCGATATTTTTTGCTGTAAGGAGTAAGTCTAAAGGGTCTATAGACAGGTTTAAATTAAAATTGCCTATTGTTGGAGCGCTGGTAAGAGATAGCGAGCTTGCTAGATTCTCGCGCACGCTTTCAATGCTTCTTAAAAATGGCGTAGCGATTCTTTCTGCATTGAAGATCACTTCTGATGTAATCGAAAATGAGGTTATAAAAAACGAGGCGCTTAAGATCTATAATGATGTCAGGGAAGGTTCGTCCCTTGCGGCTGCAATAAAAAAGAACACCAGCTTTCCTCAGTTTATCGTAAATATGGCAACGATAGGAGAAGAAGGTGGGATGCTGGATAAGACATTGTTTAAGGCTGCAAAGAGTTACGAGATCGAGAGCGACAGGAAGATCAAGATACTCTCATCTCTTTTAGAACCAGCTATAATACTGATCATGGGAGTAGTAGTAGGTTTTATTGTTATTTCAATGCTTTTGCCTGTGTTTCAGATATCCTTAACCGCCCAATAAAAGGAGGGATCTATGAGGAATAGTAGAGGTTTTACGTTGATCGAACTCATGCTTGTCGTAATAATCATAGGCGTGCTTGCGTCGCTGGTAGTGCCCAGGCTTGTGGGCCGGTCAGAAGAGGCAAGGATCGCTGCTGCAAAGGCAGATATAAATGCCAATATCGCAGTGGCGCTTGATCTCTATGAGCTGGACAATGGGAAATACCCGTCTGACCTGAATGCCTTAAAGGCAAAATCAGGCTCAGATGCAAACTGGAAAGGCCCGTATCTAAAGAGAAGTGTAAAAGATCCATGGGGGAATCCTTATGTATACAGGACCCCAGGGGATCATAGCCCTGATTACGACCTTTATTCTTATGGCCCTGACGCTGCAGAGGGCGGAGGAGATGATGTTACAAACTGGGAAGAGGAATAATAAGGGCATTTTGTTGTTAGAGGTATTGGTCAGCGCTACGATTCTTTCTGTCTGTTTTGTTTTTATAATCAGTTCTTTTACCAGATCCATCAGGGCAATAGGCCTCTCAGGGGATTATTTCAGGGCAGGTCTGATTCTTGAACAGGGATTATATGAGGCCCTTGATTGTGAATTAAAACAAGGCCTTCCGGATTTTGATAAGATTTATGAAGAAAAGAGCAGTCACTCTAATTGAACTCATGATCAGCGTAGCAATATTTAGTATTGTAATCGTTTCAGTTTATGGCGTGTTTTATATGGGCATGAAGACATGGAGGCGCGCTCAAGGAGAAAAATCCCTACAGGAGATACGCCTGGCATTTTTAAAGATGGAGAAGGAATTGAAAAACACATTCTTTTTTTCTGATGTTAAATTTAAAGGCACATCAAAAGACATGTCTTTTCCTTTAGTCATTTCAGACAAGGTTTATGCGATTACCTATAGCGTGAATGAAGATGAAACTAACGGATCGAATCAGATCTTAAGAATAAAAGACGAAGAAGAAAAAGAGATATCACCTCTGATGAAGTCTATCAGATTTCAATATGCTGCCATGTCCGAAGATATTGAATGGAAGGATTATTGGAGCGAAGATGACCTTCCTTATGGCGTGAGAATTTCTTTAGAGGATGAGGAAATTTACAACAAGACCATTTTTCTTAAGCAGCCTGATTTTAATTTATGACCGCGTAGGTCGGATTTAAATCCGACCTACGCGGTCGGACAGAACAATGAGAGAAAAAGGAAGCATCTTGATATTTACATTGTGGGTGTTGATTATTTTAGCCATCCTCAGTGTGATTATCTCTCGACGGGCATCTACTGATGTAAGACTAGCAAAATACGAAGCTGACAGCATAAAAGGCACTTATTTCGCAAAGGCAGGTGTCATGAAGATGCTTGTAGAACTTACTAAGGATAAAAATGGGTATGACAGCTTAGATGAAGATTGGAATAGAGATAAGGACGATCCAAAGGAATTGACATTAAAAAATGATATAGTTTTCTATGGCGCGTCTGATGAAGCAGCCAGATTAAATCTAAATAATTGCACGTTGGATAATCTTAAAGACCTGGGTTTTGAAGATGATATTGCTAATAATATATTGAAATATAAGACAGAACATAACAAGGGTTTTGAGTTTATGGAAGAGTTATTTTTGGTAGAAGGTATGACGCGAGAGGTATATGATATAGTTAGGGATCTAGTTACGATTTATAGAGGAAACGATGCCAAGATAAACATAAATACTGCATCTAAGGATGTACTTATGGCAGTTGTGGGCGATCCAGGTTTAGTGCAAGCGATAGTAGATTACAGAAATAACGATGGCATATTTACAAATGCCAGTGATATCAGCATGATAGATGGTTTAGATCCGGCCCTGTTTAGTTGGCAGTCTAATATCTTTCGCATATGGGCAGAGGCTGTTCTGGCAGATGATACTGATGCAACAAAAACTACCGAAGCCATAGTTGATAGAACCTCAGGAAAGATCTACCATTGGAGGGAAGATTGATAGTTATACCGCGGCATCAGGTCTTTGTTAAGTTTGTGGACGTGCCGTCTCTTGACGAATCTGAGATAGCGAAGATGGCTGAATTTCAGATCACCAAAGAGATCCCGTATCCAAAAGAGGATTTGATAATCAGCTATAGAAATCTTGGTTCTCATAGAGAAGGTTTTTCATCGCTCATGTTAACAGTTATTACCAGGGATATGATAGGGGAGAAGATCAGCGAGGTCGCTCATGTAGACAGCATAAGACTATATAGTGAGTTATTATATCTATTCCTGTTAAAAGAGAATGTGGTGAGTCGGGATAAGATAAGCCTCATCATTCATGTCAGAGAAGAAGATTCAGAGATAATGATAATAGATCGCTCACGGCTGATATTTTCCAGGGGTTTTAAGGATAAGCACACATTTTTAGACGAGATAGAACGTTCGATTTTAGCCTATAAAAGAGAAAAGGTAAATCCTGAGATAGAAGATATAATCATAGTGCGCCCTTCAAATGTGAATATAGACGATAAAATAGAAAAAATAAAGGCCCAGTTCACAGTTCCTGTAAGGTTTCATGAATATAGCCAGGATCTGAGTCTACTTGATCTGGGGCCTCAGATCGACCTTATGCCAAAGGAGATCAGCCATGAAAGACGGGGTTTAGCAAAGAGGCGCGAGTCTATAGTTACATATTCTCTTATAGGAGTGGTTATTGTATTATTTTCTACTTTACTTTATTCAAAGATCCACCAGAAAAACAAGATTATAGGTGCGATTTCTACAAAGGTAGAAGAGGTGAACGCAAGGATAGAAGGATTAGGCGAGATCCTTAAAAAGACCGAGGCCGTAAAGGACCATTTAGAAAAAGGTAGTTTTATCATAAAGGTTTTAGAGGATTTTTATCTCGCAGTCCCGCAAGATATATCGATCTCAGGCCTGGATTATGATGGGAAGGATAATGTTTTCTATAAAGGTAATTCAAGGGCCATGTCCACTGTTTTAAATTACGTAAAAAGACTGGAGAATTCTAAGTGTTTCAGTAAGGTGGAAGTTAAATATGCTACAAAGAAAAAGGTAAAAGGGAAAGAGATAGTAGATTTTAATCTAAGGTGCGAGTTAAAGCCATGAATCTTTCCAAGAGAGAAAAATACATAGCTATTATCACTGCCGGTGTCATCGTATTGGTGCTGGCATATAATTTCTTAATAGAGCCGCTTTTCAAAAAATGGCATGATTTTAATAATAATATAATAAAAAATGAGATCGCCCTAAAGAAGGGTTTGAAATTACTGGAGAACAGAAATGATATTATTAAAGAGTATAATAGCTATGCATCTACTACCAGGACGTTTTCAAGGATTTTGAGTTATGTAGAAAAACATGCCATTTCAGCAGGTGTAAAAACAGCTAACATAAAACCAAGGCCAGTTGTTGAAAAAGGCTATTATAAGGAATATGTCATTGAGTTGCAGGTAGAAGGCACTTTTTCCGCTATCAACAAGTTCGCATCCAAGATCATAGAACCACCGCTTTTAATCACCCTAAAAAAATTCGACCTAAGAATTTCTACAAATACCCCATCTGCTCTAAAAGGCACCCTAATCCTCTCCAAACCTCTGATATAACTTTACATTTAAGGTCTTGCTTTAAATGTAAAGTTAGCCAGCTCTTGACAATAAGGAAATCGTGAGGCATACTTACTCTCTAAGTAGGGAGTACACTACCACTCTCTACTTGGAGAGCTATGAAGAAGATATATTTGATTAAAGATCTGGCAAGGTTTAGCGGGCATAGTGTGCATACAATAAAATACTACCTTAATATAGGGGTCATACAAGAGATCGGCAGGAGTCCTGAGACTAATTTTAGGTATTTTGATGATACAGTGCTGGAGAGATTGGAAAAGGTAAGAGCCTTGCGTAAAGAAAATAAGTCTCTTGCAGAAATAAAGGAGACGTTGGAGCCAAATGTCGTACTATAGCGCTCTCAATCTTACTAAAGAGCCGTTTTCAACAAGCCCGGACCCGTATTTTTTATATCCATCCATGTCTCATCAGCAGGCACTGCAGAGACTTGAGATCGCGATCAGACTTAAAAGGGGACTGAGTGTGATTTTAGGGGATGTGGGGATCGGGAAGACTACGCTTGCCCGCGCGCTTGTCCAAAATTTAAACAAGGATCACAGTATAATCACCCACATGATCTTTGACCCTACCTATGATTCAGAATTTCAATTCATTGCTTATCTGGCAAAACTTTTCGGCATAAAACCAACTTTTCGTTCTAGTCTTGATTATAAAGAGGCCATAGAAAGGTTTTTATTTAAGAAGTGCGTAGAGGAAGAAAATATAGTCGTGCTTATTATTGATGAGGCGCAGAAGTTAAACGCATCTAGCTTAGAGATATTGCGTACGCTCCTAAATTATGAGACAAATGAATATAAATTGCTTCAACTCGTGGTCATAGGACAGACAGAACTTTTGCCAAGATTAAAAAGAATAAGAAATTTTTCAGACAGGGTCTCTTTGAAATATATGATCAACCCGTTTGATATAAATGAGACCAAGGCAATGATACAGTTTAGGCTGAAACAGGCTGGTTATAATTTAGGAAAGGGCCTTTTTAGCAATAATGCGATGGATATGATCTATCAGTATACACAGGGTTATCCGCGACAGATCGCGAATATTTGCCATCTTGCATTAGAAGAATTTTTGATGCAAGAAAGATCTGTTGTAGATACTGATTTAATGGACGAGATAATAGAACGCGATAGAAAGGTGGATCTGGATTAATGGCTGGAATGACTTCAGAAGGAAAACTTCTTAATCTCATAAAAGATGCGCAGAAAAAACATAGACTCAGGAAGGATTTAAAGGTGTTTACAAAAATAAACATTGTCTTGATCGCTCTTATATTGGTTATACTTATTGTGTTTTTAGTGGATTTTCTTGCCTCTAGCCAGGAGAAATCTACGCTTATGGTAGAGCTGCCAGAAGAAGAAACAGTTTTGCCTTTGGTAGAGGATGTGGATATAGAAGAAGAGATAGTGATTGAAGAAAGACCTCTTGCCTCAAAAGAAGAATTGGTAAAGGACTTGACTGTGCTGGGTATCATCACAGGTGATAATGACCAGGTTATAATAGAAGACAAGGCTGCGGGAAAGACCAATTTTCTTTACAAAGACGATAGTTTCGGAGATTTTAAGATTAACGAAATAAAAGATAATGGCGTGATACTAGATTATAAAGGTGAAAAGATAGAATTGAATATGTAAAAGAGGAGGTTTCCGATGATAAAAAGAGTTATTGTATCTATAGTTATATTTTCAATATCTATTTTTTCTGCAGTGCCAGTGGTCTTGCCACAGTATGAAGATCCGGAATTAATATCGCTGGATCTTAAAGGTATGAAGATACGGGATGTTTTGAAGATCCTGTCGCAGAAGAGCGGGCTTAATATTGTTGCTGATAAGGATGTGAAGGGAGCAGTATCGGTTTACGTGAAAGACGTAGATGTAATGGATGCCCTGGATATAGTAGTTTCTACAAATGACCTTGCTTATGAAGAAAAAGGCAGTCTTATCAGGGTCATGACTGCTAGAAAATATGAAAAGATGCATGGCTCTAAGTTTAAAGACATGACCAGGACAGAGATAGTTAAGCTTGATTACGCCAAGGCCTCCACCGTCGCTGTAACCCTGACAAAGATGAAAACAAAGCTAGGCAAGGTCATTGCAGATGATGCCTCGAATACATTAGTCTTAATAGATAATTCCAAAAACATTGAAAAGATGAAACATGCGATCTCAGAAATAGATGTCCTGCTGGTTACTGAGATTTTCTCTCTTGATTATGCAAAGGCAGATTCCATAAAAGATAAACTGGAAAAGATGCTTTCCAAGGATGTAGGGACTATACGATTTGACGAAAGGACGAATAAAGTAGTGGTTAAGGACACCCAGGAAAAGATCAATGAGATAAAAAAGGTGGTGGAGGCATTTGATGAGAAGACGCGGGAAGTGCTCATAGATGCAAAAATAATGCAAGTTACTCTTTCAGATGAATATAGCTATGGAATAGACTGGGCAGATATTGCGCAGTTAGGGGATGTGCGGCTGACAGGAAATACAAATCTTACTGCAAGTTTAGCCAGCACAACGCCAAGCACTTTGACAGTAGCTACTATAGGAGGAAATTACACAACAGTAATAAGCCTCCTTGAACAATATGGCGAAACTAATGTCCTGTCGCGGCCAAGGATTACTGTTGCTGACAGGGAAGAGGCAAAGATCCTGGTTGGCGCCAAAGAGGTGTATGTGACGAGTGAAGTGACGACCACATCAGGAGGCACGTATCATACTACAGATAATGTCCAGTTCGTTGATGTTGGTGTGACATTAGGCGTTACACCTGAAATAAATAGAGAAGGTTATGTTAGGATGAAGATAAAGCCAGAAGTGTCTAACACTGACGCTACAAAGACAGTCACGCTGACAAATCCTGATGGATCAACGCGAACAGTTGTCCCTTATGTTACTACGTCAGAGGCAGAGACAACAGTACTGATCAAAGATAATACCACGCTTATATTGGGCGGCCTGATGAAGGATACAGTTACAGAATACAATGACAAGGTGCCTCTTCTCGGAGATATTCCTATCCTGGGGAAGCTATTTTCCACAAAGGGAAAGAGCAAAGAAAAAACAGAACTCGTAATATTTATTACACCTCATATCATAGACCCTGGCAAATCAACAAAAGAGGCTGAGCTTTATGCTAAGGAGTGGAAGGAAAAGACAGAGGATGCAAAGATAGAGAAACCAAAAGAGCCAAAGTTAAAATTAAAAAAGCCAGTTAAGAAAGAGAAGAAATCTACCAAAGTTAAAGCAAAACGAAAACCAGGACCTAAGAAGAAAAAAGAATGGACGCCTGTCTTTGGCAAAAAAGAGCCTGAAAAGAAAAATGTGGTAAAAGAGGAAAAGAAGGAAGCGATTAAAACACCCTACGAGTCATATTATCTTGCTATAAGAAAAGAGATAATGGGCGCGGCCCAGAGGCAGGATGTGGAAGGGTTTACAGGAAATGTCGAGCTGCAATTCACGCTGGACAAGGATGGCTTTTTAACAAAGGGTCCTATCGTCCTGAATAAACCTGATCTGAAGCTTGTTCGCGCTGCTGTAAATTGCGTAAAACTTACTTCGCCATTTTTTCCTTTTCCAAAGAATTTAAGCAAGGAAGAGGCTGAATTTTACATAGTAGTGCGGTATGAATGAGATTATCCTTGACGCATAGGAAATAATATATAGAATATAAGAAATGTGTCTAAAATAAGGAGGAGACAATGGATTATTTATTGACTGAAGAACAAATAATGATTCGCGATTTGGCAAGGCAGATAGCCAAAGAAAAGATCAAACCTGTTGCAGCAAAGTATGACGAAGAGGGTATATTCCCATGGGATATTGTGAAGATACTGGCGGATAGCGATCTCTGCGGCATATACATCGAGGAAAAATACGGCGGCATAGGAGGAGGCTCCATGGAGCTTGTGCTTGCAACAGAGGAGCTGTCCAAGGCATGCGGTGGTATTTCGCTTGCGCTGGCAGCTACGGCGCTCGGGACATATCCTATTATTTTATTTGGCACAGACGCGCAGAAGGAAAAATATCTCCCTGATATAGCTAAGGGTAAGAAGCTCGCTGCATTTGCCCTTACAGAGGCAGGCGCTGGGAGTGACGCGGCAGCAGTCGCGACCACTGCAGAGAAAAAAGGCGACCATTATATATTGAATGGCACAAAGCAATGGATCACCAATGGCGGCGAGGCTGATACCTATACTGTAGTCGCGTCTGTTGACAGAAAAAAGGGCGCGCGCGGCGCAGCGACATTTATTGTCGAGAAGGGCACGCCGGGTTTTGAATTTGGAAAAAAAGAAGATAAGATGGGCATACGCGCGTCTGCTACAAGAGAGCTTGTTTTTACAGACTGCAAGATCCCCAAAGAGAATTTGCTTGGCAAGGAGGGCGGGGGTTTTATCGTTGCGATGAAGACATTCGATCAGTCCAGGCCAGGCGTGGCAGCGCAGGCTCTTGGCATTGCGCAGGGCGCGTTGGATCTTACTGTTGAATATGTAAAAGGGAGAAAGCAATTTGGTAAATCAGTATCTTCTTTTCAGGGTGTGCAGTTTATGCTTGCTGACATAGCAACAGAAATAGAGGCAGCCAGGGCATTGATATACGCGACAGCAAGGATGCTGGATAGCGGCGCTAAGAAGGTTGCCAAGGATTCCGCGATAGCAAAGCTCTTTGCCTCAGATATGGCCATGAAGGTCACGGTTGACTGCGTGCAGCTATTCGGTGGTTACGGATACATGCGCGATTATCCAATAGAAAAATACATGCGTGACGCAAAGATCACACAGATATACGAGGGCACAAACCAGATACAGCGCAGCGTCATCGCATTAAACCTACTAAAGGAGCGTACCTCCTAAAGACATGAACATTATTGTTTGCATAAAACAGGTTCCGGATACAACGGACATCAGAATAGATCCTGAGACAAATACGCTTATCAGGAGCGGAGTGGCAAGCATTATAAATCCATTCGATATGTACGCGATCGAAGAAGGGATCCGTCTTAAAGAGAAGTTCGGCGGCAAAGTCACTATTCTGACAATGGGACCGCCTCAGGCAGAAGACGCGTTGCGCGAGGCAATCTCGCTTGGCGCAGATGAGGCGATCCTTGTTTCAGATCGCGCGTTTGCGGGAAGCGATACCTGGGCAACGAGTTATACCCTATCAAAGGCAATCCATAAAATAGGCGAAAGCGATCTTATAATCTGCGGAAAGCAGGCGATCGACGGCGATACTGCTCAGGTCGGGCCTGGGATTTCAGCGCACCTAGACATACCGCAGGTTGCATATGTTAAGAAAATAGAAGATATTAGTTTAGGGACAAGGGACACGGGACAAGGGACAAGTGGTGGGGATATGCGCGTTGAGAGGATGACGGAGGAAGGTTATGAGATTATTGAATCGTCTCTGCCGTGCCTGATTACTGTTGTAAAAGAGATAAATGAGCCAAGGCTCCCTTCTTTAAAAGGAAAGATGAAGGCTAAAAAAATTGAAATAAAAAAATGGGGCGCAAAAGATCTTGATGTAGATCCTGATTTAATCGGGCTCAATGGCTCCCCAACAAAGGTGGTAAAGATATTCACACCGCCGCCCAGAGAAAAAGGCCAGATCTTAGAGGGAGATGCAAAAGAGATAAGCGAGAAATTGGTACAATTGCTAAAAAAGGATATTTTATAAAATGTCTATCAGGGTTATAAATGAAAAATGTACGGGTTGTAAGCTTTGCATAAAGGCGTGTCCTTTTGCAGCTATTGAAGTGAAGGATAAAAAGGCTGTGATAGACCTGGATAAATGCACTCTGTGCGGCGCGTGCATAGAATCATGCAAGTTTGACGCGATCGTACTTGACAAGATAAGCCCGTCAGATATAGATTTTCCAAAAAAGATAGAAGCGCACAAGGGCGTGTGGGTGTTTTGCGAGCAGAAGAATAGCATTATCCAGAGTGTGGCGTACGAGCTTTTAGGAAAAGGCCGGGAACTTGCTGATGCGCTTGGTGTAGAGCTTTGCGGAATTTTGCTGGGCGAGGCCATGAAAGATCAGGCGCAGGATATTATCCACAGGGGCGCTAATAAGGTGTATCTTGTGGATTCGCCAAAACTCAAACATTACCAGAGCGAGCCCTACTCAAAGACGCTTATCAAATTAATAAAGGAATATAAGCCAGAGATAGTGCTTTGCGGCGCGACCTCTATAGGCCGTTCATTGATATCGCG
>CAZWYD010000002.1:0-40829 GCA_964637815.1 uncultured Planctomycetia bacterium | reverse complement strand
GCCTTGCTCGTAGCAAATTCGGTATGGCAATTGCTGCCAATAAAGATATAATTGCAACGACTATCATGATCTCTACGAGCGTGAAACCGTGCCTGGTTTTTAATCCCATCACTTTTATCACCCCCTTTCTTTCCTCTACTACAAGTTTACCACATGGTTAACCTATATTCAAATCCTTGCCAGTCGATTTTTCTTAAAAAATGCTTGCAAAAATGTTTAGTCAAATATATAATAAACATAGAGTTAGTGGTTTGCATGCAGTTATTTTAATTTTTTACTTAATAGTGAAAAACGACAAAGAAAATCACAATAATCTTAGCCTATATAAAAAACCCATCCTGACAACAAAGGAAGCTGCGAGATTATTGAAGGTCGGCGTTCAAACCATTAAGAATTACATCTACCAAGGAAAAATAAAATCCTTTAAGACCCCAGGCGGTCACCACCGCATCCTTCGCCAAGATCTGCCTGCTCAGCTCGAAGAGGCATTTATGGAAGAGCTGACAAATGGCACAAATGAATTCATCAAGACCAATGGCAATAAAATACACCAGGATCCTCACGAGACCTACATTGTAATTATCAGGGCATTGGTAAAGGCATTAGAGATGAGAGAGACACGGGATGATGCGTATCTGGGTTTTACAGCAAAGTGTTCGTTAAAAATAGCTGAGCGTCTAAATTTATCTGCAGAGGAAAAAAGGACTGTGGAACTCGCAGCGTTTTTACGCGATATTGGAAAGATCGGAGTAAGCGAGCAGATCTTAAGAAAATCAGGAAAGTTGACAGAGCAGGAATTCAAGGTAATAAAGGAGCATCCAAAGATTGCAGAGAGGATCGTGAGTGATATAAAATTTTTAGAAAAAACAAAGCCTTTAGTCCGTCATCACCATGAAAGCTTCAATGGGAGCGGTTATCCAGATGGACTTAAGGGTGAAGATATTCCCTTAGGCGCACGCATAATTGCAATAGGAGATGTGTATCAGGCTTTAATATCCAATAGGTCTTACAGAAAGGCCTATTCTGGGAAAGAGGCAAAAGCAATTATTAAGGAAAGTTCAGGTTCCCAGTTTGATCCTGACTTAGTTAACGTGTTCCTTGAGATAGTATAATTTCCTACCAAAGTATTCTAATCTTTATAATTTAATGCTTTCTAAATAATATATATGATATATATGAAATGTTAAGATAAGTTTTAAAAAATATTAAAAAAGTATTTGACAGCATAAGGTTCATATGGTATACTATCATACAATATCATATAAAATCGTAGTAACAAAATAAGAGGTGGTTTATGAAGAAGGTGTGTAAAATTGTAGTAAGTTTGTGCTTTTTGACTTCCATTCTTGTAATTAACCCCACATTATATGCTGCAGAAGGACTAAAGATGGGCGACGCAGAGATCATCCCTTGGGGTGAGATACGACTTCAATATGATGATAATATATACCTGGATTCTGATGATGAAAAGGATGATTTTATAGTTACTCTTGTACCAGGTGTATCTGTCGAATGGCCATTCAGTGACAATCTCCTAAAGCTTGACTATCATGCAGAGATCAGCCAGTATATAAATGAAAGTTCCCAGGATAGCACTAGCCACTATTTGTCTGGAGACATGGAGGTAAACTGGCGGGATATTACCTTTAATGTATACAATGACTATAAGCGCCTATATGAGAGACCATCCACAGAGGATACTGAAAGGACAAAACGAACTGATAATGCAACGGGCATAAAGGCTGCCTTTCAGAAAGAGCGGCTCGGTATCCAGCTTGGTTATGAACATTTCATACGCGAGTACAGGGATAACCCTGCCTATGATATCTATGACAGAGACGAAGATATATATTCTTTTATAGTTACCCACCAGACATTTTCAAAGACAAAGCTTCTTTTCGAATATGATTTTGGCCAAATCAGATATGATGAGAATACACGTTCAGATTCGGATTATCACCAGTTTCTTATTGGCGCAATAGGAGAGCTGACTCCAAAGACAACTGCTACAATAAAGGCAGGTTATCAGACGCGCGATTATGACAATGAAGCTCAGACTGATTTTGACACAGCCGTGTTATACGCAGATCTGACACATACCTTTTCAGATAAGGATGCCTTAAAGCTCTCGTTTACTCGTACCGCACATGAATCGACCTACGACGTAAATAATTATTACACTGTAGAAAACGTTACTGCGATATATGATCACTATTTCACACCCAAACTGCTTGGTTTTATAAATGGCATCTACCAAATCAATTCCTATCCACGAGAAACTACAGTAGGGACAGAGACGCAGAAGAGAAAAGATAGATATGCTTCTTTGGGCGCTGGTTTCAGGTATTATATGCGAAAATGGCTGACATTTACTCTGCAGCTCGAACATGTGGACAGGGATTCTAATTTTGATGGATTTGATTACGAACAGAACCTAGCCACACTTACTGCAAAGGCGGTATTTTAAGCTTGAGATATCTAGCCCTTCTACTAACACTAACTCTAGTATTAAATCCTTTCGCGCTTCATGCTGAAGAGTACAAGGTGGATGCTGGGGATGTGCTTCTTATTACTGTGTATGAGCAGGCAGACCTTACTACTAAGGCGCGTGTCAGCTCAAAAGGCGAGATCACCTTTCCTCTGATCGGCACGGTACATGTAAAGGATCTTACAGTAAATGAGATAGAGAAAGAGATAATGTCCTTACTTGAAAAAGACTATCTTGTAGATCCTCAGGTCAATGTCTTTATAGAAAAATACACAGAGAAAAAGGTATTTGTCATGGGTTTTGTGAATAAGCCTGGCGAATACGAACTCTTCAAAGATAGGCCTACCACAGTAATGGAGGCAATTGCAATGGCAGGCGGCTTTAAAGAAGGCGCAGCCCAGAATGGAACCAAGGTGCTGCGTGTGGATAATGGCAAAGAACTTACTATATCCGTAAAGATAACAGATATAACGAAAAAAGGCGAAAAAGAAAAAGACATACCTGTAAAGCCAGGCGATATTGTTGTTGTACCTGAGAGTTTCTTCTAAAGGAGAAAAAATGCATATTAATTTCAATAAAGAGATACACATGCGTGATTACCTTAATATAATCCGTCGCAGGAAGTGGATCCTCATAAGCTTTTTCCTGATCACCGTTACGCTCGTGACGTTGGCGTCTTTTATGCAGGAAGAGGTCTACAGGGCTACGGCCACAGTAATAGTGGATGTGGAGAGCCCTGCTATCTTATCAGTAAAGGATGTTGTCAAGCTTGGCGAGCCCAATTATTTTGCATACAGGGATTATATAGAAACACAGCAGGAGATAATAAGGGGTAGACGCACAGCCCATCATGTCATAAAAAATCTAAGGCTATCCAAAAGAGACGAGTTTGATGAGTCCAAAGACCCTATAGAGACCCTTCTTGAAAAGATAAAGGTAGAATTATTGCGTGACACAAGGATTATCAATATACACGCAGAGGATAATGATCCCAAGATAGCCTCTGCAATAGCAAACGAATTTGCAGATGTCTATGTCAAATCCAATATTGCGCTAAAGATGACGATGTCGCAGGATGCGCAGGATTGGTTGAGGGAAGAGGTTGAGACTCAGAAGAAAAAGGTAAGGGAATCAGAGCTGAAACTCCAGGCCTATAAGGAGCAGAATGACATTGTCTCTATAAAAAATCAGGAGACCATGATCAACGATGGCTTGGTTAAGTTAAATGCCAGCTATCTGGCAGCACAGGAGAGGAGGATAGCCGCAGAGACTACCTATAATAGTCTTATTGATAGAGAAGGGAATATAACCATGGAGAATCTGCCAACACTCCTAACAGATAATAAGTCCCTGCAGCTCTTGAAGGATAATTATCTAAAACAAGAGGAGCTCTTGGTAGAATACAAAAAGGTTTATAAACATAAACATCCCATGATGATAAAACTCTTAGAGAATATAGATTATTTTAAATCGCGCATAAAGAATGAGATCGGGAACGAATATAATAGTTCTGTCGAGGAAGAGAAAAAGTTTGAACAGGCCTTTGTTTATCAAAAGAAAAATGCCTTAGAATTAGAGCGCAATATTATAGAGTATGGCGCTTTAAATAGGGAGATTGAAACAAACAACCGTATCTTAGAGATTGTTTTAAATAGATTAAAAGAGACATCCATTGCAAGCCAGATACAGGCAAATAATGTGCGTGTACAGGATCTAGCAGAGCGTCCCAGAGAACCAATAAGGCCAAGGAAGAAATTAAATATTGCACTTTCCATAATCGTAGGTTTGATAGGCGGTATTGCCCTTGCGTTCTTCAGGGATTACATGGATATCAGCTTGAAGGATTCCAGTGAGATAGCCAGTGTGCTTCAGCTGCCTTTATTAGGGTCTATACCTAGGGTTAGATTAGACGGGAATTATATAAAGAAAAAGAGTGATATTGATCGTGTTGTTGAGAAAGATTCTACTTCATTGGCCTCAGAGGCCTACCGTTCAATAAGGACAAACCTGTTATTCTCTCTAAATCATTCTGGCTCAGCGAAGACTATAGTTATAACGAGTTCTGTGCCCCAAGAGGGAAAGACCATTACTGCGGCGAATCTCGCGCTCATGATAGCTAATAGCGGAGAAAGAGTGCTTTTAGTAGACTCTGATATGAGAAAGCCAAGGCTTCACACAGTATTTAATGATGATAATGCTATAGGCCTTTCACAGTTTTTATCAAAAGAAGCAGATTTTGAAAGTATTCTCAAGCCTTCTGGCATAGATAATTTAAGTATTGTTACTTCTGGAGGTTCTATTAGCAGGTCTGCCGAATTGATTTCTTCAGACCAGATGAAACTTTTCATAGAAAAGGCCTCAGCTGGATTTTCAAAGATCATATTTGACACACCGCCTGTCACGCTTGTGACAGACGCGGCATTACTCTCGAGTGTCTGTACGGGGGTACTCCTGATAGCTGAAGGCGGCAGGGCAACAAAGGACCTGTTGACAAAATCTAAGGAACTCTTAGAAAAGGTAGACGCAAAGATTTTAGGCGTCATAGTTAACAATATATCCCTAACTAGCGATTATTCCTACCAGCAGTATTACTACGGAAAGAATTACAGCGTAGCTTAATTCCTGATTATTGCATCAGAGAACTAGAAGGACAGTCTTAACATAAAGTGCTTAAAAAAACAT
Organism: uncultured Planctomycetia bacterium; assembly: GCA_964637815.1. GTDB lineage: Bacteria > Omnitrophota > Gorgyraeia > Gorgyraeales > Gorgyraeaceae > Gorgyraea. The sequence goes on along the minus strand of CAZWYD010000002.1, from coordinate 35,659 downwards.
AAAATCAATTAAAATCGCAACACAATAGATTTCCGCTTTCGCGGAAATAACAGGCTAAAAAAAGGAGAAAAATAATGAAAAAGCAATTCGAAGGAGACATTTATTTTACACCAAAACAGGCTGCAGAATATTTTAATCTGAGCCTGTCTACTATCAAGAACTACATCTATGCAGGCAAGCTCAGGACACTTAGAACGCCAGGAGGCCACCACAGGATTAGCAAGACGGAACTTATGGTCACCATGGATTGCAGCAGTGCAGAGCCTGAAGATGCAGCAAGCAGACATTCTTCAGCCGTATTCTTGTCCAATATCACCATGGCCTTATTTAATGCGATCGGCCCTGCAGGAAGATCCCTGGCCCTACATGTGCAAAAGGTCTCGGAGCTATGCGCCCAGACAGCAAAAAAGCTGGGTTTAAATGATCCAGAGCTAAATCGCACAAAAATAGCAGGCCTTGTTCATGATATAGGGCATATAGGCATAGACAAGCGCATACTTTTGAAATCAGGGCCATTGAGCTCCCGGGAATATGAATTGATAAAGAAACATCCTGTATTGGGCCACCAGACATTGAGTTCGATAAAGGAATTGAATGGTGTTGAGGATCTTGTGATCCAGCATCATGAGAGGATAGATGGCGCTGGTTATCCAAAAGGCCTTAAAGGAAATGATATCCATGTGGGCGCGCGCATTATAGCTATTGCAGAGGCGTATGATTCAATGATTTCAGAGCATTCCTACAAGACGTCTATTTCAAAGGATATGGCTATAGCTGAGCTTATACAGCACAGGGGCACGCAATTTGACGGGGACATTGTAGAGGTTTTTACTAAGATTATATGATACAACTTTTCTTAATCTCAATACTGATATTTGCACCTATAGCGAGAGGAGCAACGCGTGCATGGGCCTTTGCGCCTGTACAGATCCTGGCGTTATCACTCGGGCTTTTCTGTATCTTCAAGATCTTTTCAGAAAAGGATATAAAGATAAAGAGGACTCCACTGGATATACCGATACTAGCTTTTTTCTTTGTCTTTGTTGTAGCATCTTTTAATTCCAGCTATATTTATGCAACGCTTGCGGAATTTGTAAGACTGTTGAGTCTGGCAGCCATATTTTATATAGTAATAAATTTTATAAACAAAGAACGCGATATAAAAAAATTACTAGATGTAATTTTGATAACAGGCACAGGTATTGCCCTGTTCGGCATACTTCAATATCTGGGAGTAATAAATAGATCATGGTGGGATGTCTCTAGATTTCTTTCTGCTACATATGTCAATCATAACCATTTCGCAGGACTAATGGAACTTTGTATGCCTCTATGTGTGGGCATGATTTTATCAGAAAAAGAGATAGGGAAAAAGACAATGTACGTATATTCTTTTTTAATTATGTCTATAGCATTTTTACTTTCCCTGTCCCGTGGTGGATGGTTTGCGTTGACAATCGCAATGATTTTCATGTTCACGGCCATATTTAGAAAAGGCAGGGCCAGATTCAGTCTTTTCATAATTATACTTCTTTTGGTAACCATGGCAGTCTTTATATTTAATAGCGCCCATATTGACGTATTGTTCAAAAGGATATCCAGCTACGTTGAATTTGATCTATCAGGCCGATCGTTAATTTGGAAAGGGTCAGTCGGCATAATAAAGGATAACTGGCTTCTTGGCACAGGCCCGGGAAGTTTTATCTATAATTTCCCAAAATATAGACCTGCGGAGTTAAATCGGTTTGCAAATTTCGCTCATAATGATTACCTGCAAGTCTTTTCTGATATGGGTATCTTTGGTTTTATGCTAATGGTCCTGATTGTCGCTATGATAATTCGAAAGGGCTTTAGGACACATAGTATAGCAAGGACGTCCTTTAAGAAATGGCTTTCACTTGCTTTATCAACAGCCATTTTAAGTCTATCGATTCATGCGATAGCAGATTTTAATTTTTATATACCGGCAAATGTCATAATATTTACAGTATTTTCTGCTCTTATATTTAATCTGACCTCGAAGAAAGAAAAAGGATATGAATCTATTATTTTAAGACAGCGCCCGGTTATCTATAGATTTTTGAAGTCGGCGATTTTTGTAACTGTAGCGGCATTGATCGTTTTCATGGGAAGTCTTTTCTTTGCAGAACTCTGCTCATCGGCATCTACCAAGGCCCTCTACAAAAATGAACTAGAGAAGGCAAGGCATATGGGTATTCTGGCTACAAGATTAAGCCCATTGAATTATCTTTATCCTTATAAGCTTGCCGGTATTTACCGTAAAAAGGCCGATATGAAAGAGTCCGAAAAAAGTTTCAAACAGGCCCTGCGTCTAAATCCTATAGATGCATGGTCATGGATAGGATTGGCTGATGTCTACAAGGATCAAGGAATTTCTAAATCAGCAGTTTCAGCTTATAATAGGGCAGTTGAGTTAGACCCCTTGAATTCTTATTACCTGACGAAATCCGCAGAATTCTTGTTAAATACAGGAGCTTCGCACCTTTCGAGCCAGATGTACAGAAAGGCCTCATATGTAATGTCCAGTTACGACAAACATCCTGATGGCGAGAGCTATCTGGATGCAGGGAACTTGGCTTTTCTTTCCAAAGATTACAATAAGGCATTGGTGTTTTATAGTATAGCAGAGGGGTTTCTTGAATCTAAAGAACCTGCTCATTTAGGGCAGTTACGGTGTTACATGAAGATATTTTCTGTAGCAGAGGCTTTTAATAAATTTAAAGAGATGACTTCTTCGAGAAAGACTAAATCAGTATTATTTGCAGCATTATCTGATTATTATCTAAGGAAAGGATTTACTGAAACAGCTAAAAGATTTTCAGAAAGGTCAATCACCTTAGATTCTAAAAATCCAGAAGGCTATCAGGTGAAGTATAAGCTACTGAAAAAGCCAGAGGATGCATCTAATATATTGGCATTTAATGGCGCATCTGTGGCATTTGATCTAGATGATAGTAATTTTGAAGTGAAATTTGAAATCAGAAAAGGTATGCACAAGGATGGGAGATTAAACTTGGACATGATTTTGCCAGCAGGAATATATGAATTTAATATTAAGGCAAGAGGGAAGAAAGCAGTAGATATCTGGCCTCATATGATAGTGAGATTTAATGATAAAAAGTCCATGGATGCTTATGTAGATAATGAATCCTGGGATTTTTATCCGGGGATTGTAATCGTAGATTATCCTATTAATAGGTTTGAGATTATATTTGATAACGACTATTACGACGTAGAGGCCGGGGAAGATAGGAATCTCTATATCAGTAGCGTTAAATTAAAGGCACTATGATGAAGATCTTATATAAAACCTTAGGCTTAACGGTGGTATTTGGATTGGCGCTTTTGATAGCTGTCCTGATTACGCCTATAAATTTTCTAATGCTTCAGATAATTCTTTTGGGAACTCTTTTTCTTTTTTATTTCTCATTCAAAGATATGACAAACGGTGTTATTGTGTGGCTTTTATCTTTGCTTTTCGTGATGTTTACTAAAATTCCTCTTGGTATAGGGTTGCCTAGTTTATCGCTTGATAGAGTGCTGTATCTTTTTTTGGTTACTTATTATTTTCTGCATGTAGTAACAAGTCGGGTTCATCTTAGATATAGAGCAATAGAGGCATTGATGCTTGTATTATGTAGCGTGAGCATCTTTTCTATAATAAGGATGAAAGGCACTTCTCTTTCAAGAGAGATTCTCGATGCCTATTCTTTTTTATTTAATACATACATAGTTTCCTTTACTGCTTTTATTATTGCGAAGGATTTTATTAACGATGAACAGAAGATACATAAGTTATTCGTGTTTTTAAGCATCATCCTTTTATATTTAAGTGCAACCTCTATTTTTGAGAATTTTAAATTGACTAATCTGCTCTTTCCCAAGGATATAATGAATCCAGCAATAGGGATACATTTTGGCCGCTCAAGAGGGCCTTTTCTCCAGGCAGCCATAAATGGAACTGTTTTAGGTATGTTGTCCATTACGAATTTATACATGGCAATCAATGCAAGGCGTCTCCGCAAAATCTTTTTTATCGCAATTTCTATTTTATCACCTGTAGCAATCTTTTTTACTTACACAAGGGCTGCATGGCTTGCTTTTTTATTGTCTTTTACGTTTATGTTATTTTTAAATCGCAAATTTAGAAAATATATTGTCTGTCTTGTATTGTTGGGTTTGATTCTATTAATCCCATTGCATTTAAAAATAGTAGATATGGAGAGATTAGAGTCGCGAGTCTATCAAGTGGGCCCTGTATATGACAGGATAAACCTTTATCATACATACCTAGCCATGTTTAAAGATAGACCATTTTTAGGATTTGGATTTGCAAATTTTAATCGCTATAGTCATGAATATTTTAGCAAGCGTAAGAGAGACGATCCTTATGTCGTTTCTATTCCGACGATACACGACACATTTGCTGGTACGCTAGTAGAGTTAGGGGGGGTGGGATTCCTTGTATTTATTTCTATATTAATGTTAATTTTTCGAAAGAGCCTTTTTCTATTTAGGCAGCTAAAAGGCGAAGGATTTATGAGTAAAGGAATTGTTGTCGCTTTTTGGGCAATGGCAATAGCTTATATAATTAATGCATTTTTTATAGATATGAAATACCATTTGTTTCATAATGTTATTTTTTATCTGTTGGCAGGTATTATAGTAGGATTATATGAAAGGCAAATCAAATGCAAGACATTATAGATAACAAAAGTAAAAAAGTAGAAATGATGCAGGATATATCTATTTTTTCTGTTAGCTCGTATTTTGCAAATATAGCATATTTCTTGCGGGGGTTTCTAAATGCAAGCATTGTTGGGCCTAGCATGTATGGTCTTTGGGCAGGCCTTAATATTATATTGAGCTTTGGTTTTTATGCTCATATGGGCGTGCTGCAGGGTATGTCTAGAGAGATACCTTATAATTTAGGAAAAGGCGACGAGAGAAAAGCAGATGTTGTGCGTGCCAATGCGTTTGGTTTTTGTATAATTACATCTATCATAATAGCTATTTTAATAGTTATATGTTCTTTGTTTTTCAGAGAGCGCCTCGGCCTGACAGGAATGGCAGGCATAGTCACTATTTCAATTTTAATAGTAGTGCAAAACACAGTGACCTTTTATAGACTAGCCCTTGCTTCTATAAAAAGATTTTCAATTATAGCTATGGCAGATTTTTTATTTCCAGTAGTGTGTGTAGTGCTTACGATTTTGCTTGTCACCAAATGGAATATTTATGGCATATATGCAGTTGCAATCTTTGGTCCTCTTGCAATAATTTCGTTTTTTTATTTCAAGACGCGCTATAAACCTAGGATAAGGCTCGATTTCAAAATTATATTTAAATTAGTAAAAATAGGCCTTCCTTTGTTATCACTATTTTTATTTCCTTTTATCCTTTTTACAGTAGATAAGATATTAATATTGAAATTCCTTGGTGCTACTGAACTTGGTTATTACGCGCTGGCACTACTAATCTTCAGATTCATTACTTATTTACCCATGGTTGTCAACAGAGTGGTTGAACCGCGGCTTTTCCGCGAATATGGTGAAACAGAAGATATCAAATCTTTGAAAAAATATCTATTGGTTCCCACTAAAGCAATGGCTACTTTTTTACCTTTGTTTATAGGCATAGTTTACTTTATCTCATCTTTTGTCATCAGATATTTCATGCCTTACTATATGCCTTCATTGGGGCCTCTTTTTATTGTCCTTTTTGGGAAGTTCTTTTTGCTGTTCGCCCCTACTACTGTAAGTTTTCTTACTGCAGTCAATAAGCAGAATAGAGTACCATATTTTTATTTAATTGCTGCATTTTTAAGCGCCTTATTAGATTTCTTGGTTTTAAAAATGGGTTTTGGTATAAGAGGTGTTGCCTTTACAACGGCAATTGTAAGTTTTTTGTTAGGGACGTCATTTTTTCTTTATGCGGCGAGTTTTTATTTTAAAAAATGGCTCGATTACCTTGCCATATGTGCAAATATTTATTTTCCTTATCTGATCACGCTTGTTGTTACAATAGCTTTAAATTTTACATTAAAAGACAATAATGTCTTTTTGACAGATCTAATATTTGTTTTTCTAAAAGTACTAATACTTATAGGGGTTTCTATACCATTCATGTTGCATCTAAACAAAAGAATTAAATTGTCTGAACACATAGGTCTGATATTGAAGAGGAGGCAACAAGTTGTTTATTAATGATTGGGAGCAAATAGAGAGGAAAGAGCATGATATTCACTATAGAAACAGCCTTCCGTTTGATTTTAAGACATATGTGATAGATCCGAGGCATGTAATATGGTGGCAGGATTACTGTTTTAAAGCAGGAAGGCGGAGCGACAGAGGACACAGAACGAAGCGGGTTTTTGAAATAGTTAATTTAAAGACATTAAAGGATAAAGTCATATTAGATGTTGGATGTGGGAATGGACAGTATTCTGTATTTTTTGCCTTATTAGGAGCGATAGTCTATGGTTTCGATATTTCACCTGCTGGCATATCGGTAGCTAACAAGCTTGCAAGGGCAAACAAGGTTAAGGATATGTGTCATTTTTCTGTACAGAATGCTTCATCCATAAGCTATCCGAATGATTCTTTTGATATAGTTATTTTTCATGAAGTATTACACCACGCAACTAAGTATCCGAATGTAAAAGAGGAGGTACTCAGAGTGGTTAAAAAAGGCGGAATGGTTATTTGTGCAGAAACTCTAAGAGGGAATATATTTTTTAAGCTTGGAAGGTTTTTTACTACGCGGAAAATAAAAACAAAAGGAGACGTAGAGCTTTCTCTGAGCGATATGGAGAGTTTTGCTCGAGGTTTCTCAGAATATAAAATTGAAATGATGTCTTTTTTGTTTATGATCAAGAGGGTTTTTGTAAAGCATTTAAACCTTCCATTAGTACGATGGTTTCTGCTGATCGTAAAAAGGCTAGACGATGTCATACTGGGAATTTTCCCATTTTTAAATAGATATTGTGGCGAATGCATTTTGATTCTTAAGAAATAACGAGGTCGTGATATGAATATCTTTATGACGCAATTTTATATAAACAGCCCGCTTAATATGCAAGAATGCATTATTTCTTTGCAGGGCCTAGCTTTCAAGCTATTAAGAGAAGGTCTGACCTTTAAAGGGGCCCTTTCTTCTTTAGAAAAGAGCCAATACTATTCAAGGGAAGAATTGCGAGAGTTGCAGAGCGAAAAACTTAAACTGATTATAAAACATTCATACGAGAACGTTCCTTATTACAGGAGGCTTTTCAAGGAACTCTCTCTGACGCCTGCAGATTTCAAGAACGTCCATGATCTAAAAAAGCTCCCATTTATTTCCAAACAGAATGTTAAGAATAACCCAGAGGATTTTTTAGCCGTTAATATAAAGAAGTTATTCACAAGGAAGATCTTTACAAGTGGGACAACGGGTTCGCCTTTAAAACTTTACCGAGACCTCCATTCTATCAATTTTGAACGCGCAATAATAAAAAGAGAGCAAAGTTGGGCAGGGTTTGATCTTGGCGATAGAAAGGTGATTTTACGTTCGAGCCCTATTGTGCCGTCAAATGTAAAAAGGCCGCCTTTTTGGAGAAAGGATCTTTTCCAGAAAAGCCTATTTATTTCAGCATATCACCTCTCGAAGGAAAATATAGCATACTATTTTAACGAGATTAAAAAATATAAACCAGTTGCCCTAGAGACAGTCCCTTCAGCAGGTTATCTAATGGCAAAATTATTAAGATGCAAGGGCCTGAAGTTGGATTTTAAATATGTGTTTACGTCTTCAGAAGTCCTCATGCCGCACCAGAAAAAGTTTATGGAAAAAGAGTTTGGCACACGGGTCATTGATCATTATGGAACAGCAGAGCGTGTCTCTAGTATAGGTATGTGCGAAAAAGGGAGTTACCATATATATCCGGAGGATGCAGTTACAGAATTAGTGCCTTTAAAAGGAAGAGAAGGTTCTTTTGAAATCGCAGGAACGACATTGAATAATTTTGCAATGCCTCTCTTAAGGTATAAGACAGGGGATATCGTTACGCTGTCCTCTGAAAAGTGTCTATGCGGCAGGAATTTTGAGAGGATAAAGTCTATAGATGGCAGAAAGACAGATAATTTTTTTATTACAAAGGATGGTCGCCATATCTCACTTCTTTCAGGGATGCTTTCTATAGATTTGAACAATGTTATAGAGACGCAGCTCATACAGGAGGATATAGGCAAGATAAGGGTAAAGGTTGTGACAGGTGATAGATATTCTGATTCTGATGAATCAAGGCTCAGGAAGAGCATCAAGAATTTTCTCGGAGACGATATAAATATACAGGTTGAAAAGGTTGCAAGTATCTCAAGGACAGATGGAGGAAAATTTAAGCAGTTTATATCCGAGGTTACCTGTCCGACCTCGTAGGTCGGACAATAATCTAATAATCCGACCTACGAGGTCGGACAGGGAGGATGTCATGACAAAGTTAAATGCGAATCATGAAGCGAGGTTGTACAAGAAATTGAAAGATAGCAAGGTCCAGTGCAGTCTTTGTCCCAGGCGCTGCGTGATAGAAGACGAGGCAACAGGGCGCTGCGGGGTCAGGATGAACAAGAAAGGCACGCTCTACGCAATAAGCTATGGCAGGGCAGTGCATGTAGCAGAAGAAGTGATAGAGACTGAGGCAGTCTTTCACTTTGCGCCTGGCAGCAGGATATTGTCTGTTGGCAATGTAGGGTGCAATCTCTCGTGCCAGTTTTGCCAGAACTGGAGATTCTCACAGCTCGAGCATATTAAAGAAGAGGATATATATGAGTATACCCCAGAACAGATTGTACAGATGGCACTAGATAAGGGTATAAAGATTATATCATGGACCTATAATGACCCTGCAATCTGGTTAGAGTTTATACAGGATACAGCTCGGTTAGCCAGAAGACATGGTATTTTAAGCCTTTTTAAGTCAGCCTTGTTTCTGACTCCTGAGGCCATTGAGGCATTCATGGAAGTGATAGATATTTTCAGTATTTCAATAAAGAGCCTAAATCCAGAATTTTACCGTCGGCTGACAGGCGGATGGATTGATCCCGTTATCAAGGGCACAAAAATGATCTTTGATGCCAAGAGGCATCATATAGAGATAAGTAATCTTATAGTAACAGGTGCGAATGATAATAAAAAGGACTACATGGATTTAATCAACTGGGCTAAGAGGGATCTTTCAGTGGATGTCCCGCTTCATTTTGTCCGCTTTCACCCTAACTATAAATATACAGATGTTCCAAGGCCAGCTGTAGAGACGCTTCAGAGAGCCAGAGATCTGGCTATTAAGGCGGGCATCAGACATTGCTATTTAGGTAATGTGTTTATGCATGAAGGCGCTAATACGTATTGTGCTAACTGTGGCAGCCTCCTTGTAGAAAGAAGAGGTTTGAATGCCAGGGTCATTGACTTAGAGCTTAACTGTAGAGGCTATATATGTAGGATATGCAAGAGTGGTACGGATATAAGGGCATTAAAGAATAGGGAGAAGATATATGAAGACGTTCAGATATAAATGGAATGATGAGATTTGGTTGCTTCATGTAGAGATAAATAATGCGAGTCACGATAAGAAATCTCTAATATACTCGCGTATTATAAACAATGGTAATAATGACCAGAAGAACGAAGTTTTAGTAAAACCTGGAGAGAATATAAGGTTTATTCTTTCAAGGGACAGCGTTCAAGAGATGGGCCTGGATATCAGATTCGATGAGAGTCTTTTTGTAAAAATATTCAAGCTTCAAGACAGGGCCTATCTCCCAACGACTTCAGATATATTCTACTCAAGTAGAGGTTCGACAAATTGATTTTTATGAAAAAGATATTTTTTCTTCATCCAACCTTAAATGTTGGCGGAGCCGAGAAGATGGCTTATGAGATAGTAAGGCATCTTGATAGGACCAGGTTCCGATTAAAAGTGTGCTGCCTTTATGGCCCAGGTTCTATTGGCCAAGAGCTTATAAATGAAGGCATAGAGTTGAACCATGGCCTAATGAAGAGTAAGTACGATTTATACGGGGCTTATAGATTATTTCAGTTGCTTAAAAAAGAATCTCCAGACCTATTGTTTGCAGAAAATTCACCCTTGGTTTTATTCTGGGGATTTATATGTGCAAGGATTCTCAATGTACCACGTATTGCAACAGTTATCCATGCTACTATGAAGCCAGATAGGCGTGTTAGGTTTAAGAAAGACATAATAAACAGATTTATTTTGCACAGATTGGATAAGATCGGAGTTGTGTCAAACGCAAAGTTAAAATCTTTAGTAAAAAAATATAACTTAAAACCTGAAAAGATAGTATTGATTCCTAATGGAATAGACATAGCGAAATTTACGGATCTTGAACAACGAAATGGACTCAAACAAGAGATAGGTATATCCGAAGGCGACAAGATCATAGGTATGGTGGGGAGATTGGTGAGAAAAAAAGGCCATGATGTCCTGCTAAAATCAGCTAAAGATATTTTAGTGGATTTCCCTAACGCCAAATTCTTGATCATTGGTGATGGTGAAGAAAGGGCATCTCTCGAAAAATTGGTCACTGACTTGGGGATTGGGGAGAGCGTAATTTTTTTAGGGGAAAGAAAAGATATAGCCGATCTTATTTCTCTATTTGATATTGCTGTTCTTTGCTCAAGAGACGAATCTCTTCCTGTTGCATTATTGGAATACACGGCAGTTTCCAAGCCTATTGTTGCAACAAATGTTGGCGGAAATTCTGAGATTATAGTCGATACAAAGTCAGGTTTTCTTGTGCCGCCCGATAATCCTAAGGCGCTTGCCATAAAAATTATAGAGCTGCTTAAGAATGAGAAAAAGGGCAGGATTATGGGGAGGTTGGCGAGAAAGATAGCAGAAGATAAGTTTTCTTTGGAACAGATGATGGGCAAAATGGAGAGATTTTTCATGGACTGCATTTCAAATGGTGAAAAATATCAGAGAAGAACACGCGTGATAATGGTAGGTCCGCGACTGGATGTTAAAGGAGGGATATCTTCATTTGCGAAATATTGCCTCAAGTCAGAATTAGTCAAAAAATTTCATATAACTTATCTCTCTACGGCTACTGATGGCAGTAAAATATTGAAGTCATTTTTCTTTCTGAAGAGCGTAGTTATTTTCCTTGCAATGCTAGCATTAGATAGAAATATAAAAATTGTTCATATCTTTACTGCCTCCAGAGGTAGTTTTTATAGAAAAGCAGCAGTCTTGTTACTGTCAAAACTCTTTATGAAAAAAACTATATTCCATATAGAGGCCGGGGGTTTTGACGTCTTTTATAATTATTCTCATGCTATAAGAAGATTCTGTATAAGGAAAGCATTGGATTTTTCTGACATCATAGTTGTTTTATCAAAAACATGGCTTTTAGAAGTTAGCAAGATGACCAGAAATCAAAACATAAAAATAATACCAAATTCTGTTGATGCTGATATTTTTAAATCTATCAGCATCAACAGAAAACACAATGGATTTAATGTGTTGACATTGGGGCGCCTTGAATGGCGTAAAGGCACATATGACATATTAGATATAGTACCTTTTGTTTTGAAGGAAGTCCCGAATGCTAAATTTTACCTTGCAGGTGATGGTGAGTTGGAAAATGTAAAGAAACTATGTTTACAAAAAGGGATTGAAAAGAATGTAATTTTATTAGGTTGGCTTTACAAAGATAGATTGTTAGAAGAGCTTGAGAATGCATCAGTATTTTTGTTACCTTCCTATCATGAAGGCCTTCCTGTTGCACTACTTGAAGCAATGGCTTCAGGATTAGCTGTTGTTTCAACAAGGGTTGGAGGGATACCCGAGGTAGTAGAAGATGGAAAGAATGGTTTCTTGACAGCTCCAGGACAAAAACAGGAATTAGGAAAACGGATTATAGAGCTTCTTAAAGATAAGAGACTCAGGAAAGGAATGGGAGTCAATAATATCAATAAGATTGATTCGATGTTTAGATTAGATCGTGTAATCAATAAATTCTTTGAGGTATATAGAGACTTGTTATCTGGGGATGGTAAAAATGAATAAATCCATCTGGTTTTTAAGAAGATTATCCTGCATGTCTATTCAAGAAGTGATCTTGAGGACAAATAGATTTGTTAGGGCTACGCTCAGAAGATCTGTAAAAAGGGATATAGATTTAAGAAGGGTCCTTAAAGGGACAAATACGCATACGCTTTTTTATTTTGATGCAACCCAACAGCCAAGGATCAGAAAGGAATTTTCAAAACTCTTTCCTCGAAGAATAGTAAAGATAGCTAATCAGGCAGATAGATTGTGCAGTCATAACTTTAAGGTATTTGATGTGCAGTGGGATGCGGGCTCGGATATCGATTGGCGTGGAGGTATTTTCGAGAATATTAGGTTTGTATGGGAATTTAACAGGCATCAGCATTTTGTGACTCTGGCCAAGGCGTATTTTTTAACAGGGAATAAGAAATATGCCAGGGAAGTAAAGGATCAGATGCTTTCGTGGATAACCCAGAACCCTCCTTATACAGGGATTAACTGGATAAGTTCCCTTGAGCTGAGTTTAAGACTTATTTCGTGGTGCTGGACATATAAATTTATAGAGCCATCAGGGATTTTTACACAAGAAGACAAGGCATGTTTTTTAAAATCAGTATATATGCAGGCGGAATTTATAAGAAATAATCTTTCGGGATATTCCTCTGCGAATAATCATTTAATAGGAGAGGCCTGCGGTTTGGTAATAACAGGTCTTACGTTTCCGGAATTCAAAGATGCCAGGAAATGGCTGGATAAGGGTAAAAAAATACTTTTTAGAGAGATTATGCGACAGACGTATCGAGACGGGGTTACAAAAGAGCAGGCATTTGGCTATCAGGGTTTTATTATGGAATCATTTTTGCTTACAGCCACACTTCTCATAAAAAATGATATAGAGATTCCAGAGGACGTCCTCGATAGGTATTTTAATATGTGCGAGTTTATTATGAATGTTATGGACAAGGCTGGGGAAGTGCCTAATGTAGGGGATTCGGATAATGCCAGGGCAGCGTTGCTTTCTGAGGAATCCAAGGTGTTCAAATCTATTTTATCCAGCGCCAGCATATTTTCAAAGCGAGGGGATTTTAAAACCAGAGGCAATGGATTTGGAGAAGAGCACTATTGGTTATTCGGGATGAGAGGTTTCAATATGTACGAGTCCACTAAAGAGACAAGGCTTCGATTGGATTCCATGCTTTTTAAAGAAGGCGGTTATGCTGTATTTAGAGGTGGTTCATCTAATGGGAGCGAGAAAGTCCTTATGATGGATTGTGGCCAGCTGGGTTATCTTTCCATAGCAGCTCATGGCCATGCAGATCTACTAAGCGTGACGCTTTCTGTAGATGGCGTAAGACTTCTTATAGATCCAGGCACATATCTTTATCATTCTGAGGATTCCTGGAGAAATTATTTTAGGGGTACCAGCGCGCATAATACCTTTACAGTAAATAGCGTAAATCAGTCAGAGATCACAGGGCCTTTTATGTGGGGCAAGAGACCTGTGTCAAAGATAAATAAGTGGGAGAGTTCAAAGGATAGAGACTATGTCGATGCCTCATATAACAACCCTCAGGCGAAACATAGAAGGATAGTATCTTTTGATAAAAAGAAAGAATCGTGGTTCATAGAGGATTTTTTAAATGCAAAAGGCACTAATACTGTAGAGCAGTATTTCCACTTAGCCCATGGTTCTAAGGTAGCAAGATTAGAGACCAATGTAATAGAGGTTCAAAACGGCAAGGTATTTTTATACTTGGTGATAGATGGGGCTCTTTCTGTAGAGATAAAACAGGGCGAGAGTTCTCCGATAGCTGGCTGGGTCTCAGATGCATTTGGGGTGAAGAGGAAGAGTCTTACACTTGTTAATACAGCTACTATAAGAGACAGAGGAAAATTTGACACTATGCTCTATGTTTCAAATAAAAGGCTTGACCTTGGTCAGTTAGAGAGGGATTTGAGATGAAGTTAAAGATAATTAACGTAGTCGGTGCAAGGCCAAATTTCATTAAGATGGCCCCTATCATGAAAGAGATGGAACGCTATCCGGATAAAATCGTTCCTATATTAGTGCATACGGGCCAGCATTTTGGTTACAGGATGTCGAAATTATTTTTCAAGGATCTAGGCCTTCCTAAACCAGATTTCTATTTAGGCGTGGGCACAGGTTCACATGCTGTCCAGACTGCAAAGATCATGGAGAGATTCGAGAAGATATTGCTAAAGGTGAAGCCTGATTTAGTATTGGTCGTGGGAGATGTAAATTCTACTATTGCCTGTAGCTTATGCGCGACAAAGATGCATATACCGGTTGCACATGTAGAAGCTGGTCTGAGGAGTTTTGACAAAAATATGCCAGAGGAGATCAATCGGATCTTGACCGATGCAATCGCAGACTACTTATTCATCACAGAGAAAAGCGCCAAGACTAATTTATTAAAAGAAGGCAAGACTAAGACCTATTTTGTGGGCAATGTAATGATCGATGCATTGCTGGAGAATAAGAAAAGAGCCCATAAGAGAGATGCCTTAAAGAGGTTGAACTTAAAAGAGGGGAAATATGCTGTACTGACGCTACACAGGCCGAGCAATGTTGATAAAAAAAAGGCCTTTATGGATATCTTTGAGGCCCTGAATGATATACAGAAGGAGATTGTGATCGTGTGGCCTGTTCATCCCCGTTCGAAAAAGATGCTGAAGCGATTTAGATTTAATGGTTATATATCAAGAATGACCAATTTCAAAATGGTGCCTGCAATGGGTTATCTGGATTTTTTAAAGCTGATGTCAGGTTCCAAGTTTGTACTGACAGATTCAGGGGGGATCCAGGAAGAGACCACTGCCCTGGGTATACAGTGCCTCACGCTTCGTAAAAATACAGAGCGACCAGTGACAGTTAAAAAAGGCACGAATATTATTGTGGGCAGGAACAAGGCTAAAATAGTTAAAGAGGGGCTCAGGATTATATCAGATAAGGTTAAAAAAGGTAAGAGACCGAGGTACTGGGATGGTAAGGCAGCAAAGAGGATTGTAAAGATACTAATCAAGGAGCTGGAGAAGAGACATGGTACGCGTTAAATTTTTAGATTTTCATATAGATAACATTTCTATGCAGGAGGCCCTTAGTCAAGTGGATAGATTTGTTGATTCTAAGCGGCCACACCAGCTCGTAGCAGTCAATGCTGCAAAGATCGTAAAGATGCAGCAAGATAGAAAACTAGCTAAACTCATTGATTCCAGTGATCTTATCTTTGCTGATGGCCAGGCTATAGTAGGCACATCAAGATTTCTGGGTTGTAGGTTAAAGGAAAGAGTAGCTGGTATAGACCTTATGAGCGAGATCATCAAGCGCTCTTCTATTAAAGGATACAGTATGTATTTTCTTGGGGCAAAAGAAGAGGTAGTGCAAAAGCTAGTCGATATATACAGGAAGAAATTTCCTAAGATAGAGATTGTGGGTTGGCATGGCGGGTATTTTGAATCAAGAGCAGAGGAAAAGACAGTGATTAATGAGATAAAAAGGCTCAAGCCAGATATCTTGTTTGTTGCAATGGGTACACCGGAGAAGGAGTACTGGATAAGGAATAATCTTAAGTATCTGGATGTGCCTGTTTGCATGGGAGTAGGCGGGAGTTTTGATGTGGTTGCAGGATTAGTAAAAAGGGCCCCAAGATGGATGCAGAAAATAGGGATGGAGTGGTTTTTTAGGTTTTTGAGTGAGCCAAAGAGGATGTGGAAGCGCTATTTAGTCGGGAATACCTTATTTATGTGGCTAGTGTTTAAGAAAAAGTGGAGAAGCGTTACAGCAGCTCTTTTTCTGCTGAGCCTTGCATTTTTACCCTCACATCTTTTTCAAACAGAAGAGAAGAAAGATCAGTTCCCTTTTTATGTACCATGGAGTTATTGTGAAGGATCAAAGATTGATTTTAGTTTTTTATTGGAAAGGCCTGCTGGAAGTCATGGTTTTGTAACTATGAAAGACGGGCATTTTTATTTTGAAGATGGAAAACGTGCAAGATTTTGGGGTGTTAATATACATTCTGGTAAGGCATGTTTTCCTACCCATGCCCAGGCAGAGAGTATTGCAAAGAGGCTCGCCCAGCTCGGCTGTAATGCAGTTAGGATGCATCTTCTTGATAATGAGGCGCCACATGGGATAGTACAATCAAATGGCAATGATTCACAACATTTTTCAGAATCACAGATGGACAAACTGGACTATTTTATATACAAATTAAAAGAAAATGGCATATATGTTGTATTCGACGTGCTGGGATTGGGGGCAAGGAGATTTAAAGAAGGAGACGGGGTGGTTGATTATAACAAGATAAGGTCTGGTGCAGGCGGCATCTCTTTTTTTAATGAAAGGATTATAGAGCTCAGCAAAAAATTTGCCTTGGATTTTCTATCGCATATAAATCCTTATACAGGAAGCAGCTATCTCAATGAGCCTGCAGTTGCGATGGTCGAGATGAGCAATGAAAATACGCTTTTTGGAAATTGGATAGTAGATCGATTTACTGCATACTATAAAGATGAGATAGATGATTTATGGAAGACCTGGCTTAAAGAAAAAAAAGGCGATTTGAAGACAGAACATAAGAAATGGTATGACGACAGGGAATTTAAGTTTGAGCTGCAGGATACATATCAAAAAGAGATGTACGGGTATTTACGTTCAATAGGAGTCAAATGTCCAATAGGTGCTTCGAACATGCCTCACGATAATCTAGATCTCGCAGCTGATAGCAATATGGATTTTACAGATATCCATCCATATTGGGATCATATATATAAAAGAGAGATAATACATAACCGCCCACTTATTAAACAGAGCCACCTGAATCCCGAGACATTGGTTAATATAGCCTCAAGGGCTAAGGTTTACAATAAACCTCTTATACTTACAGAGTGGGATAGTATGTGGCCTAATGAATGGCGGGCAGTGGATGTTCTGACTACAGCAGCATATGCGGCGTTAAATGACGTGGATGCGTTATTTTTATACTCCTACAATGGTGGATGGGGCCTATCATGGGACAATTTGGAAAAAAAAATATATTATCCAACAGTGGTATTTAATGACCCTGCTAAAATGGGACTATTCCCTTTGGGCGCGTTGATCTTTTTAAGACAGGACGTGAAGGTCGCATCAAATACACATTATGCATCTTATAGTTTAGATAGTCTTTTTGATATGGTTGATCTAATTCCTGACCGACATAAATTGGCTGGTATCATGTATCGATCGAAGCTGGAAAAGAAACTTTACGAATCAAGCTTGGACTATCCTTATATTGTGGAAGTGGTAAAAGATAGAGATAAGGTCATATCTGACACGGGCCAGATTACAAGAGATTCTAAAAAAGGTATTTTTACATTAAAAACGCCAAGGACGTTTTCCTTTTCTGGATTCGTAGGCAATGAAGAAGAGGAGTTTAGTGGTATAAGGTTTTCGATCGAATCGGATTTTACTACAGTTACGATAACCTCTTTGGACGGCAAAGACATATCTAGTTCAAAACGACTTTTGCTTGCAGTGGTCGGCCGTGTTAAGAACAAAGGAGAGAAACTTACTCCACATATAACCAAAGAACCAGAAGATCTTCGTAGAGACGTGTATATACTGGATACTGGAGAAGCTCCAATTTTGGTAGAGGGAGTAAAAGGTGAGATTTTTATAAAGAAAAAAAGAAGGCAGAAAGATTTAAAAATATTCTCTTTGGATGAAGAAGGTTGTAGAAAAGAGAAAATCCCCGCAAGGCTCACTCGTAATTTTTATAATTTTAATTTCTCCGGAGAGCAAGAAGCCATATATTATGAGATCATAAGGATTTAGCTATGTTAAAAGCAAAACAGCAACTTTTTAGAAGATTATCTATGGCGTTGGATATATGCGTGGTGTGCGTTTCATTTTTTATTGCCTATGCACTGAGACAGAATATACATATGCTATATGCGCTGGACCTCTTTCCAGAAAAAGAAGTCTTGGGTGATCTGTATGCATTGTCTAAATATTTAAATATCCTGCCGTTGGTTATTTTTACATGGTGGATAGCGCTCAATTCTTGCGGACTGTACGAATCACTGAGGAGAGAAGGATTTTTTAGAATAACATGGCGTATTATAAAAAGTGCGTTTTTTGTCATGCTGGTTTTTGCGACTGCCATATCATCCTTTAAATTAGTCTTTATCAGTAGATCTTTCATAGCGACTTTATTTTTTGTTACGACTGCGTTACTAATATTAGAACGATGGATTGTTATGTCGTATCTTAGGTCTATTAGAAAGAAAGGCTATAACTTCAGAAATGTTTTAATAGTGGGCACAGGAGCGAGGGCAGAGAATTTTATAAAGCTTCTTCACAGGCATAATGAGTGGGGTCTGAAGATTGTCGGCATAATAGATGCTGAGAAAAAGATGCTGGGAAAAACTGTGGGCGGTGAAAAGGTAATCGGGCTTCTTGAGGATATACCCAGGGTACTTATTGGCAATGTCGTAGATGAAGCAGTGTTTATAATACCGAGAAAGTGGATCCCTATCATAGAAGAGAGCGTGCTTGCTTGCGAGATGCAGGGAGTTAAGACCAATATCGCCGCAGATTTTTTCAACCTGAAGATAGCACGCTGGAGCGCCGGTGATGTCGGAGGCATACCCATGCTGGGCTTTAAGACAACAGTTGGAGAAGAATGGCAATTGTTAGTTAAGAGGTTATCTGATATACTATTATCATTGGTAGGAATAGTTGTAGCGTTGCCTATTTTTGCGATAATAGCTTTTACGATAAGATTTCTTTCGCATGAGCAGGCAATATTTAAACAAGTAAGAAGCGGCCTCAATGGCAGGCGGTTTGTGATGTATAAGTTCAGGACCATGGTAAATGGTGCAGAGGCCAAGCTGGGTGCGTTACGTGTTCATAACGAAATGGATGGTCCTGCATTTAAGATGCACAGGGACCCGCGCGTAACTAAGCTAGGCAGATTTTTACGTAGATCCAGCTTAGATGAATTGCCGCAGCTTTTTAATGTACTGAAAGGCGAGATGTCCATAGTGGGTCCGAGACCTCCTATACCATTAGAAGTGGAGAAGTACCAGATTTGGCAGAGGAGGCGTCTCAGCATGAAGCCCGGGCTTACCTGTCTCTGGCAGGCGAATGGCCGCAATAATGTTGATTTTGAAAAATGGATGAAGATGGATTTAGAATACATAGACAACTGGTCATTGACATTGGATTTAAAGATTTTATTAAAAACAGTACCCGCGGTGATTTTTTCGGTAGGCGCGAGGTAACGGAGGTAGGTATGAAAATAATATTTTCTGTTTTGCTAGTTTCATGTTTTATACTGTCAGGTTGTACGTGTCCTGTTGATGGAGGAGATAAGCGTGCAGTGGCGCAGGCGGGTAAATACAAGATGAGCGCGGAGGACTTGAAGTACGAATTAAAGAATATACCTTATGATGAAATAGCGCTTCTGGATACAGCAGCAGGAAGGACGCGGTACATAGATAGATTGCTGGAAAAAGAGCTCCTTCTGCAGGAGGCGCAGCGTCAGGGTCTGGACAGGGAAAAAGATTTCATGAAGAGCATTGAGAGTTACTGGGAACAGGCGCTTTTAAGGCTTTTGCTTGAGAAAAAGAGCAAAGAGATCTCAGGCCTGATCCATGTATATGATAATGAGGTGGAGGAATATTACAGAGAGAGCAACGAAGATCTTCCGCTTCCAAAGGTCCGAGCTGATATAAGAAGGGCTATCAGGCAAGGAAAAGAGACAGAGGCAATGAGGGCATGGATAAAGGAGTTAAGGAAAAAATCATACATAAAGATAAATAAAAAACTTTTGGAAGAAGTGCTTTCCAGCAGATAAGGAGGAGACCATGGCAAAATACAAGCGCAGGAATTATTTCATAAACAAGAGTTTTCAGACAGAGTTTATATTGAAGTTTTGTACGTTGGTGGCAATTGGCTGTGTGGTCTTTGGGATAGTTTTATACGCGTCTTCTAGCCGCACGCTTACCACGTCTTTCGAAAATTCGAGACTGGTAGTGAAAAGTACAGCTGATTACATATTGCCTGGTTTGCTATTGGGAGGGCTTATAGTAGGCCTGCTATTGGCAATAGCAGCGAGTATTATAGTGCTTTTCATGACGCATCGGCTCGCAGGGCCTATGTATAGGTTTGAAAAATATGCCCAGAAGATCGGAAATGGCGAGCTCACTCCTGATCTAAAGATAAGGAAGAAAGACCAGTTTCAGAATATGGTCAGCGCCTTTAACA
The DNA here is from genome assembly GCA_964637815.1 of uncultured Planctomycetia bacterium. Taxonomy (GTDB): domain Bacteria; phylum Omnitrophota; class Gorgyraeia; order Gorgyraeales; family Gorgyraeaceae; genus Gorgyraea. Next base: position 15,317 of record CAZWYD010000002.1, on the reverse strand, counting down.
ACATGACCCAAGGCCTGAGCGTGGGGCTTTTAAAAGTAGTTGGTGTTTCAGAAAAGCTGGACGGTTTGATCGACGAGCTTACAGACAGTTCGAACCAGGAACTGCTATTGAAAGAGGATATTAAGAAGATAGTCTCTGAGTTAAAAAAGGATAAAAAGGACCTTAATCAGGCACTTTCGTATTTCAAGATAAGCCGCTAATATGAAAGTTAAAATAGGTGTTATTTTAATTATTGCATGTTTAGTGCTTACTGTTGCGGATTTTGCTTATTCGCAAGAGAGGGAATGGAATATATTCTCGACGAGATTCTGCACTGTATTCTATGAAAAGGATGTGAACTTGAAGATAGTCAACAGGCGTATTAATCTCAGGTTTTCTGATTTTTATAGTGCTCGTAGCTATAGGAAAAAGGCAGATCTTTCAATGGAGGAGATCCTGTCAGACAAACTCGACGCTGTATTCATGAAGGTCGAAGATATACTGGATATGTTTCCTTCTAAGATACACGTTGCCATTAATATCTATAAGACAAAACATGGTCTGAACGAGGCATATGAAGACATATTTCACCAGCCAAATACAGCAGATTCTTTTTATATTTACAAGACCAACACCATTTACACAACAGAACGCGCCATAAGAGAAGGTCTTCTCGCCCACGAGATGGCACACTGTATAGTAGACCACTACTTTGTCATTTTACCGCCTAAAAAAGTCCAGGAAATGCTCGCAGTTTACGCAGACGTGCATCTAAAAGATTAATAAGATTTTACTTGCAAAAGCATTGTATATTTGGTATAATTATATAAGTATTTAAAAAGTTTTTAAGGAGGACATATGAGAAAGATAATATCTGTAATAATAGTATTTAGCATATTAACAATTACGTCTGCGATGGCTAAGCAAGATGCAGATGTGTGCCGGACCAGATGCAGGGTTGATGAGGGAGTTATCTGTCTTGAGAGAGACCCTTGTGCGCCTGAAAATGAATATTTATTAAAGGCTGCAAAGGATTGCAGGGAAGAGCCTGTTGCCAAATATATGCCTATTGCGAAGTTGTTATTCGTGGATATTCTGTCGGAGGTGATACGACTGGATAAGGAATTTGCCCAGAATGTACATAGGTTGAGCGATGAAGAGAGGTATATTTTAAAGGCAGAACTCTTGGATCGTAAGGGCATAGATATGTTTGTTGGTACCAAGCCTTTATCTCCTCTTACAAGAGAAGAGCTGGCTACAGTATTAAAGAATATCACTGTAGAAAAGTATTTGGGCCTTTCAAGCGGACTGCCAGACCAGATGTTTGATCTAAAGAACGATGAATTTATTGTATATGATGTCGAAGTATATGCGGATGAAGGAAAAGGATTTGAGCTATGGGAAAGGAAAAGGACGTTTGAGGAAAGCGAAGCTAGCGCAGAACACTATGTTGCAAAGCTGGATTCTTGTGATGACGCAATGGTAGTGTTCGGTGATAATGAAAAGGGCAGGATCCCTAAAGCAGGTTCAAGATTAAAGACAATATACAAGTTTTTTGGAAGGGATGATGAGATGGTGACAGAGTGTGAAGTAGTAATGCTTCTCTCTGACCCAGATGTGGCAAGGTCATTGAAAGATAAATACAATCCATCAAGACTACTTACAAGGGCAAATTTTGTAGACCTTCTTATAAAGACAAGGCACATACAGGACCAGCTGCCGTGGAATTATGGTATCCTTACGGAAAAGGAAGCATATCGACTTCAGGCTGAGATACTTCGTAAGCACGGCATTGATATATTTGTTGGCACTGAGCCAGATGAGTTATTGACTCGCGAAGAGCTTGCCAGGGTCTTGTATGATTCTCCTGTACAGGAGATTATTGGCATAAGTGATGGCGCTCAAGGTCAGAGTTTTGAGCTCAAGAATGCAGGTTTTGTCATATACGATTTACACGCATATGTAGACGAAGGATCTGGATATGAAGAGTGGTATAAGCAAGAGAGTTTCTTCGAGAGTTCTTTAGCGAGCAAGGATTACGTAGTTAAGCTCGACTCAGGAAATTACGCGAGTGTTTATTTCGGAGATGATAAAAAAGGCAAGATCCCTATGGTAAATTCTCCCATAAGGGTAAGTTATAGACTCTATGCGCCTGTTGCAATGGTTACAGAGGATGATATTATCTGCGTACTAGGTAGGATAGTGCCTGTAGCTGAGACATATATACCACCTAAGCCCCCGCCTGAATTTCCACCGCCCACTAACGGATACGATGACCCTGCTTCACATTATTAATGATGTTCGAATTCACGAGGATTAGAAAAGGATGAAGAAGAACGTGCAAAAAAGAACTTTTTTTGAGAAATATTTTTCAAAGCTTGCGGAGAACTTTGTGCTTAAGCACGAAACCCTAAAAAGGGTCTGTTTTTTTATTATAGCGCAGAAGCCTGTAACAAAACTCTTCGGGCCTATTTTTACGCGGACACCTGAAATCGCAGAATTGGACTTGACTTATGTCTGTAACATGGATTGCGTGAATTGCATAAGGTCCTGTGGGTTAGCTCCGAGCAGTGACCGGATGACCGTAGAACAGGTAAAAAAATTTATTAAGGCAAATATCGATAATAATATAAAATGGGGAAAGATAAGGGCGATGGGCGGCGAAGCAACTTTGCACCCTGATATCTTTGAGATCCTGGACTTATTGGTGGAGTATAAACGTAACTATGCCCCGGATACGTGCATAGAAATTGTCAGCAATGGTTACGGCGAAAAGGTAAAGAGTATCTTGTCCAAGGTTCGAGGAGAGGTTAAGATAGCCAACACAGCAAAAAAATCCAGGGTTCAAGAGAGGTTTTTTGCTTTTAATCTTGCGCCGCGGGATCTTGCATATTATAAATTTGCTGACTACTCTGTAGGTTGCAGGGGAATGAACGCGTGTGGGCTGGGAGTGACACCATATGGTTATTATGTCTGCCCAATGGCCGGAGGCATTGATAGAGTCTTTGGTTTTGATATTGGAAGAAAAGAGCTGCCCCTGCCAGGCGATCCAATGCTAGACCAGACAACAGTCATCTGTCAATATTGCGGCAGATTTAGAGGCATGGGTGGATGGGTAAAAAAAGAAATCATCTCTCCCTCATGGCAAAAGGCCCTCAAGTCATATAAGATAAAAAAACCTTCTCTGACGCTATTCTAAAGTAAAAAGCGAAAGAAACCTATCCTGCAGACACCCTACAAATCTAAACTTGAAGTATGAAATCCCGTGTGATACAATCTCTCTATGCGTATAAGCAGAAAGATTGGGATTAGTTTTTTCGTAACCTTTCTACTCGTTATAATTCTTGGTGCACTTTCCATCTATAGTCTAAGGCATATATATAGAGGCTTGAGTCAGGTCTTTGCAAGGGATCTGCCTGCATCCAGGTCTACCTACCAGATAGCCATTTCAATGGAAAAACTTCTTTCTGAAATCAATAATTTTCTCATAACGGGAAACGAGAATTTTAAGATAAATTACGAAAAGGCGCATAAAGGAATAGAGCAGGATATATCATCTCTTACAAAGTTTATATCTGAGGAGGAGGAAACAGGGCTTTTTGAAGAGGTAGAGGATTTAACCGCCCAGATAAATGGAGCTGCGCAGGATATATTTAAAAACAGAAAAGATATAGACACTCTATACAAGGATCTCAGGGCAATAGAGATCAAATTTACAAAGAAACTCGACAGCCTCTTTGATTTTGAAGAAAAAAAGATACAGGATGAGAAGGATTTTTTGTTGGTCCAGACGCAGTATCTCCCTGCCTCAGACCTTATAACAGAGGCTCGCCTGAGGTTTTCAAAGGCACTCTCAGACCTTAATGAAGAAGATGTCTTGATATTGGAGAAATCCTTAAGAGATTACAAAAATTACTACGGATATTCTCTTTCTGATAAAGAGCGCAGTCTTGCGACTGAACTTATAGAGTCCTCTACTGAAATTAAATCAATTGTCAGCTCAATAATTGATCTTAGGGCTAAAGCAGGGAGTTGCGTGGATCTGCTCTTGGCTAAAGACAAGGATTTTATGGAGGCGCTGGATAAGATAATAGCACTTAAGAAAAGTGGTATTTCTTCAAAGCTGGGAGCAGGGGCTGCGCTTACAGAGGATATACCAGCCATACACAATATCTCCAAGATCGAAAAGGATCTGGCAGAGTCGTGGAGGGCAAGCAGCAGATATATATTGACTGGAGATGAAACATACATAGCTCGCTATCATCAGCTTAGACAGAATATAGATAAGGCCCTTAAGGATTATGGCCGTCATGCGCGACTCAGGGACACAGAGAAGTTTTTAGACGATATCATAGAATCAGACAATGCTATTTTAAAGCTTATAGATTCTAACATGGCACTCTTTGACAAGAAACAGAGCAGCCTTTCAGAGTTTTTGTCCATAGGATTAGAGATTGAAAACAAGATTGACGAACTTCTGGCGCAAAAGGATTCTTTGATAAAAGAGGCAAAGGATCCGCAGGATATCTTGGAGAAGCTTGTGCCTGCGAGGTGGATATTGATGCATCTCAAGGATGGACTTTCATGTTCGTCCAGGTTCATTATGGATTATTTAGATGAACAGGAACTAAAGTACAAGGACCAGTATTCAGAGTCGTATTTTGATATGAAAAAATACATGAATAGATACAGGAATCTTTCTAAGAAGCGTGCTGATTCTGTGTTTATAAAAGAAATAGAGCTGCAGCTAGATAGTTTCAATAGCGCTGTCTTAGGTGTTATTGATAGTCATGATAGCATTATGAAGGAACGCGGGTGGACCCTTATAGAATTACAGGGTGATTTAAAAGATCGCTTAGCCAAGGCAGTGGAGGCAGAGATTGGTCAGATTGAAAGGAACAAAAAAGAGCTTACGAATAGGATAAGGACTATCAATATCGTGATATTTATCATAATAGGTGTAGTGGCTTTTATAGCAGTATTTATTATTTTCTACACTACGAGCTCCATAACGAATCCTATCCAAGAACTTTACAGTGGCGCTGGCATAATAGGTAAGGGCAACCTGGATCATCGATTGAACATAAAGACAGGGGATGAGATACAGGATCTTGCAGAGGGATTTAACACAATGGCAGGGGAGCTCAAGGAACTCTATACAAATTTAGAGAACAAGGTAAAGGAAAGGACTGCTCAGCTGGGAGAGGCAAACAAGACCCTTGTTTTCAAGAAAGATGAATTAGAGAAGATCAATTCTAAGCTTAAAGAGCTGGACAGGATGAAGTCAGACTTTGTGGCAAACGTAGTGCATGAATTAAGGACGCCACTTACCCTGATAACAGGTAATTTAGATAATATTGATAAAGGTTTTGCAGGGAAGGTCCAGCCAAAACAACAGGAGATACTGGGCGACGTGTTCAGGGTTGTAAACAGGCTCGCGAGGCTCGTGAATAATCTTCTGGATTTATCCAAGATCGAATCAGGCAAAATGTCACTCAAGAAGGAAACTTTGAATGTGGTAGAACTGGCAAAAGGAGTTCTTAAAGAATTTGATAGTGTAGCCAGGAAAAAGAAGGTGGACCTAAAACGAGAATTTCCAGATAAGGCCGTTAGCATCAAGGCAGACGAAGACAAATTGACACAGGTCTTTGTGAATCTTGTAGGCAATGCCCTGAAGTTCACTGACAAGGGAGGTGTTACTGTAAAGATTGCCGAATTGCAGGATGAGGTGCAGGTGGAAATCCAGGACACTGGCCCGGGCATGACAAAAGAAGAGTGCGAGAAGATCTTTGATAAATTCGTAAGGGTTGTTGCAGAGAAAAAAGAAGGCACAGGTCTTGGCCTTCCAATAGCAAAAGACATAGTAGAACTCCACAAAGGCCGCATGAGAGTAGAGAGCACCCCAGGTAAAGGTTCAACCTTTATCTTCAACCTGCCAAAGTAGAGGTGTTGTATGTCCAATGTAACCAAGATCGAACTGAAATTCCGCAAACTCCCCAATAATCCCAATATGTTCGAATTCACAGTGAGTTCCCCATTATTGCGTTCCCAATTCTGCGTGCCAAAGGCCATAGTCAACCAGTTGCGAGTAGACCTAGAAAAGGCACTTACGAGTAGGTAGGCCAAAATACCCATAATCGGTGAGTTAACAGAGATAATGTATAGGCATGTTAATATTTAAGGCAGCAGTGATGTAGGATCAATTTCAGGATTCTTTGAGAACTCTTCCAGTGTCCAGACAAACCATTCTTCCAGAGATTTATCTTTCAGTAGTAGGCCGGGTTTAAACCCGGCCTACGGTCACGGTTTTATAATTTTTAAGGTTTTTTTGTTAGCCTTTACATCCAGCCGGTTTTGTCTAAGCTTCTTAGTTGTATGCTTTCAGAGACGTGGTTGGGTTCTATCTTGGGTTTTCCTTCCAAATCTGCAATTGTTCTGGAGATCTTCAGGATCTTGTCGTAGCATCTGGCGCTGAAGCCCATTTCTGTTATTGCTTGTTTCAGGAGATTTTGCGCGGCCTCGTCTAGTCGGCAGTATTTTCTTATGAGCTTATGAGGCATTTGGGAGTTTGCGAATATGCCATGGTCTTTGAGTCTAGCCAGCTGAATCTTTCTTGCAGCTTCAACCCTTGCCTTTATCACTTCTGATTTTTCTCCACAGGTCTCATCAGATAGTTCTTTGTATCTGACAGGAGGGACCTCTATGTGGATGTCGATCCTGTCCAAGAGCGGACCTGAGATCCTGGACATGTATTTCTGTATTCTTGGAGATGTGCAAAGGCATTCTTTTTTTGGATCAGTTAAAAAACCGCACGGGCACGGGTTCATCGACGCCACAAGAGTAAACTTGGACGGGAATCTCAAGGTAGCGCTTACCCTGGAAATAGTTACGTATCCGTCTTCAAGAGGCTGCCGCAGTGCTTCTAAGACATTCCTGTGAAATTCAGGCAGCTCGTCCATAAAAAGCACACCATTGTGCGCCAAGCTTACCTCGCCTGGCTTTGGCGTGCTTCCGCCACCCACAAGCGATGAATCAGATGAGGTGTGGTGTGGCGTCCTAAAGGGTCTTGTATTTATCATTGCCTTTTTTGTTGGCACAAGGCCGCATATGCTGTATATCTTTGTGGTCTCAATAGCTTCTTCAAGTGTCATATCAGACATGATCGTGGGCAGCCTCTTAGCGAGCATTGTTTTTCCGCTGCCAGGAGGGCCTATCATGATGATATTGTGACCTCCTGCTGCAGCGATCTCCATGGCCCTCTTTGCATAGACCTGACCTTTTACGTCTGAGAAATCAACATCATAGTCGCGTCTTTTATTTAGATGGATCTGGGCAGTATAAGGTAAGGGCGAGAGCGAATTTATGTCGTTTATGAAATCACACACATTATTGAGCCTGTCTACAGGATAGACCTCCAGGCCTTCTACTACGCTGGCCTCATATGCATTTTCTTCTGGCAGGATCAGTTTTTTACGCGAGTTCTTTAAAGATATTGCAATAGGCAGGACCCCTTTTACAGGTCTTATCCTGCCATTAAGGGCAAGCTCTCCCAGAAATACAAAATCCTTTACGTTCTTATAAGCTATCTGCTCAGATGCAACAAGTACACCTATTGCAATAGGAAGATCAAAACATGGACCTTCTTTCTTTATGTCACATGGCGCAAGATTTACTGTTATCTTTTTGGAAGGATACTTGAACTGGCTGTTTTTTATTGCCGAACGCACCCTGTCCCTGGACTCTCGTATAGCAGTATCAGGGAGCCCTACAATAGCCACCTGCGGCAGCCCTTTCGCTATATCTACTTCAATCTCGATCTCTCTTGCTTCAATACCAATAGTTGTTGCTGAAAATACCTTTGATAGCATATAGCCCACCTCCTTTTTAATAGTAGCCCAGGTTTAAACCTGGGCTACTATTATAGTAGACACATCTAAGGGGTAGTTTTCTTTCAATTTTTTTAATGAGTTCCCGTCGCTTTGCTTCGCAAAGCGAAGCAACGGGGACGAATTAACCCCCGCTGTTTTGATTCGCTTTTGCGAATGCAAAACGAATCAGCGGGGGTCAAGCTCGGACAGCGACTTAAATCGCTGTCCTCCCTTGACAATACCTATATCGTAATGTATACTTCATTATAAAATAAACTGGAGTATTATACTTTATTATGAAGAAACTCTATATTTTATATTCTTTAGTGATTACAGCTATATTTGTTGCTAGCAGTGGGGTTGCGTTTGCTGCAACTGTAGGTAATTCCCTTGATCTTGATGTGCCAAACACCTCTGCTATATTGAAACAGGAGGCTGTGAATAAAGCCCTTGACGGCTATGAACAGATGATAAAGATAAAGGCAGCGCTGGATATGGAATTTCTATTTGATAAGGATCTGAGTGGACCTAAGGAAGTAGGAAACGCTGAGCTAAAGGGAGAGTGGCGCATGGCAAAGCTGGGTGTTACTATTTTAGACAGGGTAGAGCCTTATATCAAAATAGGCACATCAAGGTTAGACGCGAAATGGAGACAGAGCAGTACGTATGATATAGAAGTTACATCTGATCAGGGTTTTGCATGGGGCGGTGGCATAAAGGGGATTATCTGGGATTTCGATGGTCCGGGTATTCGCCTGACAGGTAATGTTCAGTATAGAATTGCAGATCTGGACGTAAGCGATATTGAGTGGGCAGGTGTTAACATAACTGATACAGGCGCGGATTTTAAAGTAGAGGAATGGCAGGCATCCATTGCTATGAGCAAAAAGTATGAACTTCCTTTAAAATGGCAGAATATCTACTTAGTGCCTTATACAGGTTTGACGCTTTCTGATTCAACGGTAGACGTAAGCTTTACAAATTCAAGTCATCCTGCGCTTGATTGTACTACCTATGATGCAAGTAATGATTCCATGTTTGGTTTTTTTCTGGGATGTGACATTATGCCGACCTTGTCAAGTTCGTTTATATATAGCATAGAGGTCAGGCTTATTAATGAGATGGCGCTTACGCTCGGCGGCGCCATGAAGTTTTAAAAAGAAAGAGGCTAGGCAATGAAAAAGATAATATTGATATCATTTTTTATAATATGTAGCTCTTCGTTTGCGCTGGCAGCAACAGTAGGCGGTCCTGATATGAGCGTTCCAGAGGATTCTCTGTTCCTGAAGGAGCAGGCAATAAAAAACGCCCTTGATAAATTTGAAGAAGAGGTGAACATAAAGGTCGGCCTGGACATGGAAATAGTTACCAAAAGAATTCTTTCTTCTGCTACGGATGTCACTGACGCTGAGATGGACGGTTATAATTTCATCTTCAAGGTTTCCAATAATTATAAAGATATGCTTGAGCCTTATATAAAAATAGGGACATCCAGTCTTGAAGTAGAATGGGAGCAGCATGGTGATGCTGTTAAAGTGGAATCAAACATTGGCCTTTCCTGGGGCGCGGGTCTCAAGGCAAAGTTATGGGAGCTGAAGAATTATGACGTTGATCTTACAATGGATTTACAATATAGGCATAGTGATCTGGGTTTTGACAAGGCAAAGGTAAACGGTTCAGAATCAACCGCTTCTCGTATTAACGAAGATTTCACAATAGATGAATGGCAGACGAGCTTGCTGGCCAGCAAGAAATTCATTATTCCATTAGGGGCAAGTGACTGCTATGTTATCCCGTATGGCGGCCTAACTTATTTAGCGTCAGACATAGATGTGAATTTTATGCGGTCTACTTCCGGTCAGCTTTATTCTACATATAATGCGAATGATGAAAATGAATTTGGTCTTGTACTTGGCTGCGATATAATGCCGTTCTATTTAAGCTACTACTTGCTGAACTTTGAGCTCAGGCTCCTAAATGAGACTGCCCTGACCCTTGGCGGCACAGTGAAGTTCTAAAGAGTATCCTATCTTTTTCCTTGCCATAGTTCCTATCTATTATATATAATGTTACATAACTTAGGAGGTTAGAGTGGATTTCTTTGTAGACTTAGGGAAGAACCAGGTGTTTTTGACTGCCTCGCTAGCATGGCTTTTAGCGCAGACCATAAAGGTGGCAATCGGTGTGATACGCGAGAAGCGGTTTAACTTTAGATGGTTCGTGGGCGCAGGGGGCATGCCGAGTTCTCATGCCGCTACTGTGACAGCGCTTGCCGCTTCTATTGGATTTACCTTTGGTTTTTCGTCGGCATTTTTTGCATTCGCGTTTTTCATTGCGCTTATCATAATGTTTGATGCCCAGGGCGTGCGAAGACAAAGCGGCCAGCAGGCAGAGATACTCAATAAGATTATAGAGGATATTTATTTACAAAAGGGCGTTAAACAGGATCGCCTTATAGCGCTCTTAGGTCATACGCCTATACAGGTATTTATAGGCGCTGCCCTGGGTATTCTTGTGGCAATTTTTTGTTATCGTTAGAAAGGAGTTAGTAGTGAACAATAAGCTTATTGGCATAGGGATTGGTTTGGCATTGATATTGGTGGTTATGGTTATTGTATTGGGCCCTAAAGATCAGGCTAAGATAGATGGATTATCAGCAGGTAAAGATTCAAATTCAGCTGAAACAGGCAAGGCCTATTTTGATCTCGCAAAATCTTACGAGAAAGAAGGAGAGATCGTTAAGGCAAGGGATGCCTATCAGATGATATTGAGTAAATACCAGAATGTCGACAATATACTTCAGATACAGGAGAAACTTGGAGAACTTAATATAGAGATACTTTTTTCTCCTATTATCACAGATACAGATGTGCTCTATCAGGTGGAGCCAGGCGACAGCCTTACAAAGATTGCAAAGAAATTCAAGACAACGATCGAGCTTATTAAGGCTTCAAATTCACTGGAAAGCAATACTATACTGGCCAATTCAAGACTAAAGGTCTCGACTGCCAGATATAAGATATTAATAGATAAGTCTCAAAATCTTTTAACGATTTTTTCTGGGGATGAGGATACTGTAAAGGTCTATCCAGTTTCAACAGGCAAAAATGGATCTACACCAGTAGGGACTTTTACTATAATCAATAGAATGGAAGACCCTGTCTGGTATAAAGAAGGTGCAATAGTGCCTGCTGAGAGTCCTGAGAATATTCTTGGTTCGCGCTGGCTTGGACTTTCTGAAAAAGGTTATGGCATTCATGGGACAGTAGATCCAGATAGTGTGGGCCAACAGGCTACACAAGGCTGCGTAAGGATGCTCAATGCCGACGTGGAAGAGTTATATGCTATTATTCCAGTCGGGACACAGGTCACGACAGTAGAGTGAGATAGATTATGGCGAATGGATTGGATTTTGAAAAACCTATATTAGAGCTGGAGTTGAAGATAGCAGAGCTAAAGTCTCTTGCATCAGATGGCAGCATAAATCTTTCTGCAGAGATAAAGACGCTCGAGGCAAGACTCGAGAAGGTCAAGAAAGAGATCTTTGATTCTCTTACGCCATGGCAGAAGATACAGATCGCCAGGCATCCGAAAAGGCCGTACACCACTGATTATATCCACATGATAATGGTGGACTTTGTTGAGCTGCATGGCGATCGCATGTTTCAGGATGACAAGGCCATGATCGGTGGTTTTGCCAAGATTGACGGAGAAAAGGTCATGGTGATCGGTCATCAAAAAGGCAGGGATACAAAAGAGAATCTCATGAGAAATTTTGGCAGCGCTCATCCAGAAGGGTATCGTAAGGCAATGAGACTGATGAAGCTTGCCGAGAAATTTAATGCACCTATAGTCACTTTTATTGATACACCTGGCGCATATCCTGGGATAGGCGCTGAAGAGCGTGGCCAGGCAAATTCCATCGCGCATAATCTAATGGAGATGATATCTCTAAAGGTACCAGTGGTTGTGGTGGTCATAGGAGAAGGTGGCTCAGGAGGCGCGCTTGGCATAGGTATAGGCGACAGGGTTTATGTGATGGAGAATGCATACTATTCAGTGATATCTCCGGAAGGGTGCGCCGCTATTTTATGGAAAGACAGATTAAAGGCGCCTGAAGCAGCAGAGGTGCTGAAGCTTACTGCCAAGGATCTTATTAAACTCGAGATTATCGACGGTGAGATCCCAGAGCCAATGGGCGGTGCGCACAGGGACCCTGAAAAAACAGCTCAGGCAGTAAAAAAGTGCATAAAAAAGGCATTAAAGGAACTCAAGACAGTTCCTGTAGATAAATTACTAGAAAAACGTTACAAGAAATTCAGAAATATGGGTAGTTCCGTTTAGCCCGTTTGCCCGTTTAGCCCGTTATGCCCGTTAACGGGTCAACGGGCAACGGGCAAACGGGCTAAACGGAAATGCCGGAGTGGCGGAACTGGCTGACGCGCACGACTCAAAATCGTGTGAGGCAACCCCTCATGTGGGTTCGACTCCCACCTCCGGCACCAAAGTCGCCGAAGGCGACTTTGATCCTGAACGAGCGTAATGAGGCGACGAATAGGAGCCTCATAGCGAAGTGAAGGACCTTCTCAAAGGTGAACTCATGCGATTTTATGTTTCTCCGGAATTTATATTTCCTGAAAAAAGTTTGATCGAGATACGGGATAAGGCCGAGATCCATCATATACGCGATGTGATGCGGCTGGGTAAGGGTGCGGCTGTATCTATATTCAATGGCCAGGGTAAGGAATATATATGCAATATAAAGGATATGGCTAGGGAGAAGATAGTTATGGAGATCAAAGAGGTCAAAGACCTCGACACGGATACTAATATTGATATTACGCTTTATCAGGCTATTCCAAAGAAAAACATGGATTTTATAATAGAAAAGGCTGTTGAATTGGGAGTTAGTACGATTGTACCTGTGGTTACTGATAGGACAATCCCTCAGATAAAGAATAAAAAGATCGACCGATGGAAGAGGATCGCTATGGCAGCGTCTAAACAGTGCGGTAGAGTAAGATTGCCAGACATATTAGATGTCATGAAATTCAGCGATGCTTTAACAGCGTCGAGGAAAACGGATTTAAGGCTTTTTGCTGCACTGGATAAGGATACAACGCCATTAAACGCAACATTGAAGGGATCGCAGCCAAATAGCGTATCTGTGTTTGTCGGACCAGAAGGCGATTTTAGCGAACAGGAGGTTCACATGGCAAGGCAAGAGGGTTGTAGAATCTGTTCTCTTGGGTCATTGGTCTTAAGGGTCGAAACAGCAGCTATCTATATCCTGTCGTCTTTAAAGTATGAATATATTCTTTAAATCTACTAAATCCACTCATATCCTGCTTATCATATTAGCAGTAGTGATTGTATACGCGAATTCCCTAAATTCAAAATTTGTGTGGGACGATACATCTCTAATAGTCAAAAACCCCTATATAAAAAGCTGGCATAATCTTGACGTTATTTTTACAAAAGATATTTATCATGGTGACAATAAAGTCAATAATTATTATCGACCATTGCAATTAATGTCATATATGGTGGAATATTCGATCTGGGGCTTAAACACATTCGGCTATCATTTCACGAATCTAATGTTGCATGCAATGAATGCTATTCTTGTCTATCTTCTTATATTGACGATCTTTGGCTCCTCTGGTGTAGGTCTTTTAACAGCTCTGATGTTTGTAAGTGCGCCTGCCATATCAAGTGTTACTTATTATATTTCTGCTAGGGCAGATTTGCTGGTAGCGATGTTTATGTTGCTTTGTGCGCTGACTTTTATCGAACATCAAAAGCAAAAAAGTCCTTGGCTTTATGTCATATCAATCCTATTGTTTATCATGGCACTTTTAAGTAGAGAAAATGCTATTATCTTGCCGTTTTTATTAATACTTGTTCAAAAACCCCGCACAAAAAACATTCTCCCATACTTTTTTATAGCACTTATCTATATTTTTATTAGACTCACTGTTTTAAATTTTAACACAGGGCCTGATGGCCTTGTAATAGATAATTACATTAGCCAGACACCTCTTTTATATAGGCTCCTGACAGATTTTAAGGTACTGATTATTTATCTAAGGTTATTAGTGCTTCCTTTTAATTTACATATGGGTTGGTATATTCAGCCAGCGAGTTCTATACTGGAACCAGCGCTTGTGTTTTGCATAGGCCTTATCTCTCTACTAGCGATTACTATTAAAAGGATATCACGAGATCATTCTCAGATTTTATTCGGGGTAACGTGGTTTTTTGTAGCGCTTTTACCAGTCTTAAATATATATCCATTGTCGACATTTTTGCATGAAGCGTGGCTTTATGTACCCTGTATAGGATTTTTTTTCATTCTTAGCACCATATTGTTGAAAATAACTCCTAAGAGAGTCAGCCGCGCTATTATAACTATTTTTTTATTGTATTTTACAATTACTACAGTCGTCCATGGCAGGGTGTGGAAAAACAACATAAGTTTATTTAAAAACACCATAAAACACAATAGCGATAATCCGTACATTTATTCAGTTCACATTAATCTTGCGCTGGCATATTTTCATGACGGCAAGTACGAAGAAGCAATGAGAGAGACTCGCTATGCTATATCTTTAGAACCAAAGGCTGCTGGAGCTTATAGTAATCTGGGTATTTTCTATGCTGACAAGGGTGATCATGTAAATGCAATCAAGAATTTTAAGACCTCTATTAAGTTAGATAAAGAACTTTCCATGCCGTATTTAAATCTTGCTGTAGCATATAATACATTGGGTCATTTTAATAAGGCACTTAGCGCCATAACTAAATGCATAGAACTTAATCCTGGCTACTATAGGCCATATCGTGTTTCGGGAACTATCTATTTTAATATGGGTGAACTCGACAAGGCAGAGATAGAACTTACAAAGGCCTTGACCTTAAATAGGGACAACTTTGATGCCCATTATTATCTAGGTACTATTTATCTTAAAAAGGGGGCTATTGGAGATGCTCTGAGAGAATATGAGACATGTTTATATCTTAACGAAGGAGGAGCTGACTTCTACAATAGCCTTGGCAATCTTTATGTTAGGCTAGGCATGTTTGATATTGCCGCTCTTGAATATGAGAAAGCTTCAATAATAGCATCGAGAGAAAAATGAGGATCCTGATTATAAAGCTTTTAGCTGCAGGGGATGTATTGAGGGCAATCACGTTCCTTCATGGACTCAAGAGAAAGTGGCCTGGATCAGAAATATCAATGTAATAAAGGCCTTAGATTCCTGTACTGCGTTTACGAAGAAATGACAAAAAAGACTTTTTATATAAAAACATTGGGGTGTAAGGTAAATCAGTATGAGTCGCAAGTGATACGCGAGAATTTTTTAAAGGGGGGCTATATTGAGGTAGAGAATATTGATGAGGCTGATATATGTGTGATTAATAGCTGTACTGTTACCTCGGTAAGCGACTCTAAATCGCTCAGGTTGA
>CAZWYD010000001.1:39755-42733 GCA_964637815.1 uncultured Planctomycetia bacterium | reverse complement strand
GGTAAAGTAAAATCGGATATCCTAAAAAATCCTGCATACACCATCCATTTACCCAGCCATGAGCAGGCAGCAGATGTTTAACTAAAAACTCATGCTCAAAATGATGGCTCGGACTATCTCCATGAACAAGATAACCAGGGTTAAAAATAGGGGATAAAAAGGCTACGGCAAAAGATACAATAATTAAATAGGCTGCTATATTCTTTAGGGATCTAACTTTCATCATATCTCTTCCTATTTTCTTAACTCTATAAAACGGAATATTATAGTCTGATAAAGAGACTTTAGAGCAGCGTTAAATAATTTCCATTTTTTTACCGTCTCTTTTCCTGTTCTCCTATTTTGATGCATAACTGGTATTTCTATTATCTTAATGTTTTTTTGATAGCATGCTATACCTGATATAATTACATTTGGAGCAAATGTTCTATCTGGTATTTTAAAAAATATATCTTTAAATTTCCATGTCTTTATTAATCGATATGGTGAATTCACATCCCATACGCCGCAACCATAAAATATCCTTACTGCTATTCTTGAAATCAAGCTAATGATTCTTCTAGAGAATCTGGAACGCCTGCCATCTCTTCTTCCTATCAGGAAATCATAATCTTTCCTTTTGTGCCACAATTCAGAGAAATACCTTGGATCCATTTCATTATCTGAATCAATCTGAAAAATCCACTCAGCATCTGAATTCTCTCTATATCCCAACAATATTGTTGGGCCATGACCATTATTTGTTTTATTATGAACAAATAAAGCTTTGTTATGCTTCTCTATCTCTTTTAGTCTTCTCAAGGTATCATCCCTTGATCCATCATTATATACATGGATTTGAAAATTAATTTTATTGCTTTCCAATTCCTGTGTCCATCGGTTTATGGTCTTAAATATTATTTCTTCTTCGTTATACACAGGCATAACAACAGCCAATTCGACTTTTTCCATTACACAATCCTATCCTTTATGCTGTTTTCATAAGTTTCTAAGGCTGCGTTTATAACTTGATGCATATCATAATATCTATAGTCGCCAAGCCTCCCACCTATGATGATATTCTTTGATTTTTGAGCCTGCTCAATATATTTTAATGCCGCTGCTTGGTTTTGCTCGCCGACAACCGGATAATATGGATTTTCTCCATCATCCAGCCGAGAATATTCCCTTATTATTAAAGTTTTTTCTTTGGCATAGTTCCTCTCGGGATGTAAATGCCTTGGCTCGTGTATACGCGTATACGGTACGTTCTCATCCGTATAATTCATGACCGATGTACCCTGGAAATCTTCCTTTTCGACTATCTCGTTCTTAAAATTAAGTGTTCTCCACTCAAGCTTGCCAAATTTATATCCATAATATTTATCAATTGGTCCACCATAAATAACCATTGTTGACTCTGGTATCTGACTCCTGATGTTAAAATAATCTGTTTTAAGTGAAGTTTCTATATTGTTGTGCTTTAACATTCTATTGAATATTTCTGTATAACCCAACAGCGGAATACCCTGCCAACGGCTAAAATAATAGCTTTCGGTATAATTTTTTCTAAAAGGGAGCCTACTCAATATGGATTCTGGCAACAATTTGGGATCTTTCTGCCACTGTTTCTTGTTATACCCCTTTATAAATGCCTCATATAGCGGTCTCCCAACCAAAGAAATGGCCTTGTTTTCAAGATTTTTCTCTTTTCCTATTTTTTCTTTGGATATTTCTTTTTTTAAAAAATCTTCTACTTCAAAAGGTTTCATCTGAAGGTTGTAAAAAGAATTTATTGTTTCTAGATTGATTGGCATTTGATATATCTTGTCTTTGTGACAAGCGAGAACCTGATGATAATACCCGTTAAATTCGGTAAATCTGTTTATGTATTCCCAAACCTTTCTATTTGAGGTATGAAAAATATGCGTTCCGTATTTATGATAATGAATGCCCGTTTTTCCATCATCCTCTGAATAACAATTTCCTCCAATATGACTTCTTTTATCGATTACCAGCACCTTTTCATTCATATCATTTGCTATGCGTTCAGCTAAAACAGAGCCGAAAAATCCTGAACCGACAACTAAATATTTTAAACCTTTAAAATCCATTTATCACCAATCTCCTCATTTTTAAGGCCTACCAAAGGCCCATAACATGAAAGATATAACGCATTCCTTCTTTCGCATTGTCAGAATATAAATATATAACAAAATTCGCCACAAAAAAACTTACAGTTATTGTAACAGGGATCCATTTATTTACATACTTCTGGAATAAATAGAAAAGGCCATAGCTGGCGAATATGATCAAAAAGGGATCTATCGGCATCCTGTATCTCGGCTCAATATGAAACAAAAGAGATATAGATGTAAAATAACATACCGGCAAATATAACAGTCCATATTCTTTCCATCTTCTGCTGCATAAAAATATCCCTAATAGACTAAAAGGAAAAATAAATCCGTAATGATAATTATAGACACCTTTGGAGCCAAAGAAATACCAGTCAAAGGGGCTCCAAAAAAAAGCAAACTTCATCACTATTAATCTAACAACTACTTTTGGGTGTTCAAAGATATAATCTAATGCCTTTTTAAAATAAAGCTTGCTTATCTTGGCTGCTTCTAATTTTGATTCATTGCCTTCTATCTCTAGTATTTCTTTTTTTGAAGGGCCGCGAACTCTATATCTGCCGTTTTCATCAGGTGTGTTTCCGATAAAAAAATTCACCCCACCATTGCTAGATACCAGAATAAAACTCCTGTGGACCAAATAATTTCTGGTCGTCCATATAGAAACTGGTATTAAAAAGAAAATCAGCGCTATTATAAAAGATCTAATAAGAATCTTCAAGTTGGCTCTACGGCTTAAAAAAATAAATATAAAAATATAAATTGGTAAAAGCAGCGTAATCGACCTAGTAAGAGTGGCTAAACCCAAAAGAAATCCAGCTAGGGCTATATCTCTAAATAAAAAACTCCTTCTTAGGCCCT
>CAZWYD010000001.1:0-39655 GCA_964637815.1 uncultured Planctomycetia bacterium | reverse complement strand
AAAAGAAATCCAGCTAGGGCTATATCTCTAAATAAAAAACTCCTTCTTAGGCCCTTGATAAGGTAATACATTGAAGAAGTTAATAAAAATATAAATAATGCTTCACTCATCAAAAACTTTGTAGAAACTATGAAATAAAGATAACATGCTGAAATCAATCCAGCTATCACTGCTACAGTCCGAACAAAAAATTCTCTGGCAATCCAATAAATAAAAATGCATGTTAGGGATCCAATCACCGCCTGAACTATTCCGACTAGTAAATAACTATGCCTCCCTATAATATATAAAAGAGCTAAAAACATCGGGTAGAACGGTGGTCGCCATGATATAGACTTTCCATGAACATAAGAAAATTCCAGTCTATCGATTATAGATCTGGCAAGAGTATCGTAAGACAAAGGATCTCCTTCAGTAGGCGCCTGCATGTCAATCACAGTTATAATCCTTAATATCAACGCCAAGAAGAAAATAATTAAAACCACATAATAGTATTTTTTCATCTTAATACGACTACCTCAAAAATCTCTTTAATTTATCTATAACTGTATCTATATCCTTATTCTCCATGCCAACATACAAAGGCAGTAGAAGACTTCTATCAGAAACTTTTTCTGACACAGGAAGTTTCAGGTTTTTACAGTAATTTTTGTAGGCAATCTCACGATGCGCAGTCATTATACCCCTCCTGGTGGAAATGCCCTCGTCAAACAACCTCTGCATCAAATCGTTTCTGGATATGAGAACACTCTCTTTTAAATAGACAGGATATGACTGATGGTTAGAAAAGTATCCTTTTTTCTCCGATGGAAGCCTAATGCAATTTATATCTTTTAAGCCTTGTTTGTATCTTTCTGCTATTTTTCTTCTTTCTGAAACTATCCAATCCAGTTTTTCTAATTGCCTTATCCCTATCGCTGCTTGAATATCTGTCATCCTGTAGTTATATCCGATTTCCACATAATCTTCAAAAATAAAACTCTTTGATAAATGCCTAGCCCTGTCATCAACAGACATTCCATGCTGCCGCAGAAGCCTTAATCTGTCGTAGTAATCTTTTCTTGAAGTCGTTATCATTCCACCATCACCGGTCGTTATCACCTTGCGCGGATGGAAAGAAAAGCAAACAAGATCAGAATGAGACCCTATCTTGCTTCCCTTATACGATGAACCTGTCGCACAAGCTGCATCTTCAATTAATTTAAGATTGTGTCTTTTACACAACTGCTTAAAACTATCTATATCAGCCGGCATACCCATCTGGTGCACTACCAATATTGCCTTTGTGCGATCAGTTATCAATCTCTCTGCATGTTTAGGGTCAATATTATAAGTCTTTGGCTCAATTTCGGCAAAAATCGGTTTAGCTCCAACATACATTATGGAATTGGCAGTTGCGATAAAGCTCATAGAAGGGCATATAACCTCGTCTCCTGATTTAATTCTAGCCACTACCATAGACAGATGCAGGGCAGTAGTGCAGCTAGAAACAGCAACTGCATATTTGGCTCCTACATGTTCTGCAAACTTCTTTTCAAATTCCTGTACCCTTGGCCCCTGAGTAACCCAGCCTGTCAGTATTGCATCATAGGCACCTTGTGCTTCATCCTTTGTTAAATAAGGTTTAGCGATATTAATCATCTCTTTTAAATCTCCTTTTTTCTTAAATACCATTCTGACAAAAGTCTTAAGCCTTCTTCTAAGCTCACTGAGGGTTGATAATTAAGAAGTTTTTTTGCCTTTCCAATATCAGCTAATCTTCTCTTAACTGGATTTACAGTACTCTCCTTAATAAATCTCGGATTTAATGACGAATTATTTACTCTCAGCAGGATTTCAAGTAACTCCTTAAGGCTTGTTTCTCTCTGATAACCAATATTAAAAACCTCATCTTTTACATCGCTAATCAAGGCTAAAACATTAGCCTTTGCAACATCTTTAACATAAACAAAATCCATTGTCGTAGAACCGTCTCCATAAATTACAGGCTCTCTGTTCTCTTTAATACAATCGAGCCATTTAATCATGACCTCTGTATATTTGCCTTCTATATCCATGCGAGGACCATAAACATTGAAATAACGCAAGGCAACGTAATTCATGGTATACATATGGTAGTAACTGCGCAGTATTTGCTCTCCAAATAACTTACTGGCACCATAAAATGTCTTATTATCATAAGGATTGTCTGTCTCGAATGTAGGAAAATTCTGTGCTAATCCATACACCGAAGCGCTGGAAGAATAAACGAGCTTTTTTATCTTGTGTTTACGGGCATTTTCCAATATATTAAAAGTCCCCTTAACCATCACGTCAAAGGCCTCAATAGGATCTGCTGCGCAAGCATTGATACGTAATGCTGCCATATGAAAACAATAATCGGATTTTGACATATATTTATCTATAAGCTTATCTTCCCTTATGTCCCCCTTGATAAACTCGACTATAGGGTTATCTATAAAATGACTCATATTTTTATAGTTCCCGCGGAATAAATTATCTAGTATATATATCTTTTCTGGCTTTAAAAGAAGCAGTTCTTCTACAACATAAGAGCCTACGAACCCTGCACCACCTGTAATAAAAATCCTTGACCCTTCAACATTATTTCTGGACATAAAACTATCCTTTCCAAGATTTCAGACGAAAACGAAACATATCGTATAGAGACCATAGAATATCATGAGGTTTGCCAAACGCACCTTTCCCTAATGTCCTAGGCCAGTAATCAACTAAAACAGATTTTACGCGCAAACCTTTATATTTAGCTCTAAGAATCATTTCCGGAGTAGTGAATTCGGGACTCATAGCAAGAGGCATTATATCTTTAAGTATCTCGCGTTTATAAAGCTGTGTAAAATTCATATCTCGCACGCCATGGCTTGCAATAGGAAATACAATATGCAGCAGCACTCGATTAATTTTTGAAGCAATCTTACGCCATAAAGTGGAACCGCCGTAAGCCTTTCTCTCAAGAACCAAGACATCGTTATCACCCATAGACTTATCGACCAGCCCTGCTATATCCTCTGGATCCAAAGGAAGGTCAACCGCATTATGTATAACATAATCTTTTGTAGAAAGTGCTAAAGCACGAAGGATAGATATGCCTACATTCAGATTTACACCATTATGAATTATCCGGATACGATTATTGCCTTTTGCTAGTTCCTCTATAATTTCGCCTGTTCCATCAACGCTGCCATCATCAACAAGTATTATCTCAAAATCCTCAAAATCTCTCGATAAAATCTCATTACAACGTCTTAGTGTATCTATTATAAGATTTTTCTCATTAAAAACAGGTAAAATAAAGCTTATGCTTTTGGTAATTTTTCTTGTCATATCAGCTACTCAAAATATTTTTTATACTATCGATAATATAATCCATATCTCTTACGGACAACCCTGGAAAAATTGGGATGAAAAATGACCTATCAGCCACATCACACGTCACAGGAAAATCATTATCTGATAATTTTTTTTCAGAGAAATACGGTTCGCGATGAAGTGGTTGTATTCCAAACCTGCAAGAAATATTCTTGTCGGCCATTCTGTTTATAATGTCTTTAGGTGTAAACTTTGCACCTTTTTTCAGTTTCAAAAGATAGGACGAAAAAGCATGACTGGCATATTCCGGAACAAAGGGAACCTCAAGTTCTCCTATCTTGCTGAATGCTCTTTTGTAGTATTGCGCTTGTTTATTTCTCTCTTTCAATATCTCAGGCAATTTTTTCATCTGAACGATTCCGATAGCAGCCTGTATATCCGTCATTCTATAATTAAAACCACTGGTATAATATTTTTGTAATATAACGC
This sequence comes from uncultured Planctomycetia bacterium, assembly GCA_964637815.1. Classification (GTDB taxonomy): domain Bacteria; phylum Omnitrophota; class Gorgyraeia; order Gorgyraeales; family Gorgyraeaceae; genus Gorgyraea. The sequence continues at coordinate 35,836 of CAZWYD010000001.1, read as the reverse complement.
CTTTGGCTTTATGTCGTTCGAGATCTGATACAGAAGCGCCTGTTGCCCTCAATATCCTTGAAGTTTCAGCTATTTTTGTATCATCTGTCACGATCATGCCACCTTCTCCTGTTGTAATCATTTTTCTTGGATGAAAGCTAAAAACAGCGCTAATTCCATAACCACCCAAATGTCTGCTTTTATATTTAGCGCCCAACGATGTTGCGGCGTCATCAATTAACAGCAAATTATGTCTTTTTGCAATATTAATAAACCTATCCATGTCAGCTGGAAGCCCAATTTGATCTATTACCATAACGGCTTTTGTTTTTTTAGTTATTATTTTCTCTACTTCTTCCGGATCAATATTATATGTCTCACTGTCTATGTCAACAAATACAGGCACTGCGCCAGCCATTGCTATGGCATTGGCATCTGCCATACAGGTAAAATCCGGTAATATTACCTCATCTCCCTTCCCTACTCCATTAGCTATCAACAGTAAATGCAAGGCAGAGGTACAGGAATTAGTTGCTACTGCGTACCTTGCCCCGACAAAAGAAGCCACGGTTTTTTCAAATTTTTCAACCTTTGGCCCTTGGCTAATCCATCCACTTAATATGACATCCTTGAGGATCTCATATTCCTCTATCCCTACCCAGGGCTTCATTAATGGAATCTGGTGTTTAAATAATTCTTCCATAAAAAACCTCTTTCTTTACAACTATGTCTTCTTCTCTATAGCAACCTATCCCATAACTCTTCGGGGTTAACTTTCCTTATTACTTTCGCAGGAACACCATAAGCTAAAACACCCTCTGGGATATCTTTAAGTACGACGGAGCCTGCACCTATTATTGAATTCGCCCCTATGATAACCCTAGGACCAACAGTAACGCCGGCTGATATAAAAGCGCCTTCGCGTATTGTAACTCTGCCAGCCATGCAACACCCCGGACTAATTGAAACAAAATCTTCGAGTACAGAGTCATGTTCTATTACGCAACCGTTATTAATTATAGTGTGATTCTTTATCTGAGTATTTGAACCTATATACGTATTTGCAAAAATCATATTACCGCAACCCACTGATGCAGACTTTAAAATAACACTAGAAGCGTGTATAGCATTCCCGTATGAAGATTTCTTTATTTCTATCTTCTCTGAAACCTCTTTTCTGACACGATTATTGCCAATACAAATAATGAATCTATAGTTTCTTTCTGATAGTTCCATGGCATTATTTGTTTTCCCGATAATCTTTTTTTTGCTTATTTCAACTCCCTGTAATGAATCTTTATCATCCAGAAAACCAATGACCTTAAAACCACTATCTTCGAGAATATCCAGTGTAACGCGGCCTTGAGCACCACTTCCGATCAATATTATCTCATCCTTCTTGCTGCTTCTCATTTTATCTACCTCATCAATCTGGCTGGATTCCCTGCTACAACAGTATTTTCAGGAACATCTTTTGTTACCACAGAACCAGCGCCGATTATAGCGTTTTTTCCAATCCTTACACCACATAGTACTGTAACGCTCGTTCCTATGGACGCTCCTTTTTCGACTGTTGTTTTGACTACCTTCCAGTCATTATCTCCTTTCATAGTACCATCCGGTTTTACTGCCTTAGGATACTTATCATTTATAAAGGACACATTGTGTCCTATGAATACATTATCTTTAACGCGTACTCCTTCACAAATAAAGGTATGACTCGAAATCTTACAGTTTTTTCCTACTATGGAGTTCTTTTGTATCTCAACAAATGCCCCAATTTTACAATTATCACCGATAACACACCCATAGAGATTAATAAAGTTTGAAAATTTAACATTCCTACCTAATTTAACATCTTTTGCTATGCATAAATATTTCTTCATAGTTTAATTACCTTCCCTCCGTTTTTCAGTGATTTATCCGTAGCTTCAAGCATCTTTAGTATTCTTAAACCCGCATGCCCATCATTGATTACAGGGCAACTGCTTTTTATATACTTAACAAAAAGTTGCAGCTCTACCTTGAGAGCTTCCGAACGGTCTAACTTTGGCGCCCACATATCACCAGAACGATAATCCACTAACAGCTTATATATGCCCTCTTCCCCCTTAACCTTCACCCCTTTGTCATATATCTTTATTTTCTCGTCAGGATCAACATCATTCCAGACGAGCATTTTCTTCGTACCCCCTATAAGGGTCAACCTTATCTTCACAGGCGATAGCCAATTGATATTAAAGTGGGCAATCATATTGTTCTTAAAATACGCCATAACATATGCCACATCCTCCAGCCCCCTGCCAAAATGATCAACACCTTTAGCCGATATTGCGACCGGTCTATCTTTTATTATATAATCCATTATTGCCAGATCATGCGGTACGAGATCCCATATCACATTAATGTCATGCTGAAAAAGTCCCAAATTAATGCGGGTCGAGTCATAATAAAGAAAATCGCCCAGTGCCTTTTTATTAATAAGCTCCTTTATCTTTTTAACGGCTCCGGTAAAAAGAAAAGTATGATCTACCATAATCTTTAACTTCTTTTTATCCGCCAAATCCAATAATTCTTCGGCCTGTCTAACGTTTGAAGTAAATGGCTTCTCAACAAAAACATGCTTGCCGTTTAAGAGAGCGTCTTTCGCCACTTCAAAATGTGTGGAGACCGGCGTGGCTATTGCTATTGCGTCTACATTTGAAGAACGCGTTATATCTCTATAATTGCAACAAAACTTTATATTGGGATAATTTTTACGAATCTTCATCAGGATTCCGGGTTTTTTGTCACATATTGAAACTAATTTTGCACCTTCTGTTCCTTGTAAATTCCTGACAATATTAGGGCCCCAATATCCATAGCCAATTACGCCAACATTTATCATAATTTTATCCTCCGGTTACAATATTTTTTGCATATGCGCTTTTTAACAAAGTCATAATTTTTGTCTTTCTGTTAGCATAATATACGAGAGGCAAGCAGGTTATTAAAAAAATGACACCTTTACAAAAAACGATGGACAAATCCCTGAAAAAACTGCCTGATGCATTAAAAACAAACGCTTGTAATATTACAAGCCATGCTACAGCCCATATAAAAGGAGAATAAAGCTCTGCGAAAAACTTCAAATGAACTACTATATTTTTTGTATAGTTTTTAAATGCGACTATTATCACAGCAGTTGTGTATAAAAAATATGTTACCGCAGTTCCCATAGCAATGCCGGACAATCCCAATTGAAAGTTTATAACAAACAGATAATTCAAAACCACCGCTATTACGATAGAGACAAAGCCTATTATAACCATGTAAATCTGTTTATTTAATGCCGTCAATAGATAGCCTGACATATTTATCAATATGAGAAAAGCAGATCCAAGAAGTAATATATAAGCTGGACCAAGACCTGATATATAAGCCGGTAATAGGTAATTTATCAATAAAGGCAGTCCAAGGATGATAATGCCCATCAAAACAGGAAACAGATACGCAAAGATAAACATCGGTTTCATAAAAAATTCTTTTATGTCAAAAATGTTGCCCTTTTCGCCATATGCCTGGTAAAACCTCGGAAAAATTACAGCATACATCAAATTTGGCAATTGAATCATATAAACACTGACCATAAGCGCTATTGTATAAAAACCGAGCTTTTCTCTGTCTAAAAGGTTAATAATCATAATCCTGTCAATATTAGTCAATGTCATAGCCACAAATCCCATAATAAAAAGAGGAAAACCTATTTTAGATAATCTAATTACCTCTCTAAAAGAAAAGTTTAAAATAAACTTGAATCTCACTTTACTTACGTTGTAAAAATATACCAACCCCAGAGAAGCAGTCAGAATATAGGCCCATAGAAGACCATATAATCCGAATTTTATTGTCAAAATCACTTTTAAAACTATATCTGCACCAGCGATCAATAATGTATATTTACTAATTATTGAAAATCTATTGTGTGACCTATTCAAGACCAGATATAAAGAACTTATAAGTCGTAGCACTATTAAAATCAAAACAATGCGTATACCATTTAGCAAAAACCTATCGCTAAACTTTACAATAAAAGTCCCTATAAAGATAAAAAAACTTATAGACAAGGTAGATATTAGACAAACTGTAAAACCTATATCTTTTAGCATTTCAACTTTTTCATAATCTTTTTTGCCATAAAAATAAGGGAGTTCTTTGTCTAATGCATTAATAATACCCAAATGTGAATAGCGGACATATTCAAATATGAGCATAATTTCACTAAGAAGACCCATAAGAACCGGTTGCAATAATCTACGAACAGCAATACCGGTAATAAAATTCAGAATATTGGCAAAAATATTGCTGGCCGAATAAAATAAAGCATCATTGAAAAACTTCTTTGTTTTACTCATAACAAATTTTTATACTACTTCAAGTTGCGGTTTTTAATCAGTTTATATTGAATCCTAAGAAATATTTTTTTTATTGTAACTAATACTCCCGAATCTTTAAGACTCAGCCGAATAACAGTAAATCTTCTTAGCCAATCTCGCATAAACTCTTCAAACTTAAATCTAAAACTCAAGTTTCTTTTAGCAATCTTTTCAGCAGACTCTTTTAAACTAACAAGCTTCTTATCCGGAAAATCAGTCAGGTTCACAAGAAAAGTCAAGCGCATCTCACCTAAGCTCTCCACATATTTGTCTTCGTCAGCAGGCAAGCGTCTCAATTGTTTAGCAAATTCATAAAGTTCTGTTTTAGGATAGGGTGTGGCATAAAAAAAACGGCGCATAGGTAGGCGTGTCCTTTTAATGAAATCCAAAGTCTCTTTGATTGTGCTTTCTGTCTCTCCTGGCATACCTAATATAAAAGAACCTGTGATTTTCATACCTGCTCGCCTTGTCACCTTAACAGCTTCTTCTGCCTGTTTGACAGTAACGCGCTTCTTCATTCTATCCAACATCGCTTGGCTTCCGCTTTCAAAACCATATCCCAATTCTACGCAGCCTGCCAGGCGCATATTTCTCAGTAGACTGTCGTCAACTAGATTCACTCTTGCAGCACATCCCCATTCAATATTTACCTTTTCGGCTATCATCCTGTCGCAAAATTCCAAAACAAGCTTTCTATTAATCAAAAATAAGTCATCAGAAAATCCTGTCATTTTTATATTATATCTTTCTTTAAGCTCTTTTATCTCTTCCACAATGCTTCCCGCTGACCTAAAGGTAACGCGTCTGCCAAAAGGATGCGAACAAAAGGTGCATTCATATGGACATCCTCTTACAGCAGAAACCACCATAGTCCTTGCCTGCATAGGATTATCAAGATAAATCTCCATAGGAAACAAATCCCATGCAGGAAAAGGCAGAGAATCAAGGTCTAAAATCCTTTTTCTTGGAGAAGTCTTTAATATTTCGTTGTCTTTAGACTTATAAAAAATACCATCTATCTCGCTAAAATCTTTTTTGTTAAGGATAGCAGGAACAAGTTCTCTTATTGTCGCCTCGCCTTCATCTATGACAGCTATATCCACCCTGCTATTTCTTAGCAGCAATTCTGGATGAGCAGTAGCTACCATATTGCCAGCTACTACAGTAACATCAGGCTTATACGTCTTAATTGTATCTGCCAACCACTTTACATATTTATAGGTAGGTGTCAACCCGCCTATACCAGCTATATCGAATTCAAGTTTTTTTATTGTTTCCCTGACTTCTTCATCAGATAGCTTAAGCGCATTAATATCCAATATTTTAACACTATAACCTTCTTTTTTGATGACACTTGCGATATACCCTAATCCTATTGGGACTAAATACGCAGCTCTGCAAGGAGGATTTATGAGCAGAAAATCTGTTTTCATGTTCTTCTCCGTTCTACAAGATCATTAAACACACCTATTAAAATAGGGGCGGTCACTTCATATGAATAAAAAGATTCTGCTGTTTTTCTCGCATGCATGCCTATTTTGCTTCTTAATTCATCATTCTCAATTAAACTGGACAATTTCTCTATCCAATCTTTTTCATCTCTGATTAAAAAAGCATTAAGGCCATCTTCAATCATGCCCTTACAGACACCAACCGATGAAACAACAGCAGGGATGCCCATGGAAAAATATTGCAACAGTTTGTAATATTTATTTCTGGACCAGTCATCATCTTCTAAAGGCATAATCCCTATATCGAAATTCTGCAAATCCTTAACCTCTGTCTTGATATCCCATTCTTTAAATATCAAATTTATGCCCTCTATCTTAAATCTCTTGGCGCCAATCAGTTCAATCTTTACATCAGGATATTTTTTTACCACAGTCCGAAATACATCCCTTAACCCATAAAGGTAATGCGTTGTGGCAGGGCTACCTATCCAACCAATAACTCTTTCTTTTATTATTTTAGTTTTGGATGGAAAATATCTATTTGTATTGATTGGGGTCGTCAAGCTGGTTATATCCTTGTTGATCTTTATTGCTATAGAACGATTAAATTCACTCTGCGTGGTAATTACACGTTTGGAATGTTTCACGATATAATTGAAACGAGATAAAAATTTATCTCTGTTATTTCCAGAATTACAATTAGTGTTTGTCAAATATATAGCATCGTCAAAATCAAAAATTATATTAGGGTTAAGCCTGCATATTATTCTGAATATTGCTTTCCTAAACAAAACTCTCTGTATAAAAATCACGTCAAAATTCTTTGCTTGAAAAATTAACCTTAAAACACTCAGGCAGCTATAAAATTTATTAAACAACCTAAATAAAATATAATCTTTTCCCCTAGTAAACAGGCGACAATACCACGCAGCAGTATAAGAAATTATTAAATAATCAAACCCGCTTTTTCGCAAATAAGGGAGATATCCATGCACTCTCGTGCGCGTGCTTGCAAGCTCTTTATTCCCCATAGTGAAAAAAAGAATTTTCCTATTAAGCCTTTTTCTATTTTTTTCTTTTTTAAAAAAATTATGTATGTCTTTCATTCTCTCCAAAGACTTCCTTAAAAGTCCTACGATAGTATTCTGTATACAACCCTTTCGTCCACGGGTATTCCCTGAAATCATCATGTGTTGCAAGGTCAATCCTACCCCAGTCTTCCAGCGAATCAGGCTCTTGATAACCATATGATTTACATACTTCCTGAAGCTTAACAGCAGGGATAGGGGCATAAAAAAATGATCCTGGCGTAACTTCTTTCTTAATAGATACTGCTTTTCGAATCTGAGCCACAGTCATGTTAAAATCCTCTATATCTTCATAGGGCAAGCCAAACATATAGTACAGCGTCAAATGCAAGGGTATGTCCATTGTTCTCTCCATGAATTCCAAAAGATCATCCGGTTTATGGCCTTTAGCTAATAATTCTAATAACTTAGGAGAGCCACTTTCAACACCTATGCTGATACTGCTGCATCCAGCTTCATAAACAAGCTTCATATCTTCTTTGGAATATTTCCTCAGCACAACAAGGTCGCCGAATGCAATCCAATCTATCTTCAACTTCCTCTTCAAAACCTCGGAACAAAAATCTATGACGCGTTTCCTTGAGACAAAAAAATTAGGGTCGAAAAATCTGAATCCTTTCACACCATATCTATCCATGTAATGCAGAAGCCTATCAACTAATTCATGCGGAGACATGGAACAATAATAAGACCCTTGATAACAAAAAGAACAGCGATTTACGCATCCGACAGAAGATATAAAAGGCATGCGCTGTGTATCAGGATGAAGGTATTTTGATATATCCAATAGTTCAAGTGGCATACTTAAAAAAACACTTAAATCTATCTCTTTTATCCTTGGTTTGGATACAAAAGATCCGTCCGCTTTCACAAAACAAAGACCCAATATCCCTTCCAATTCCTCTTCTTTCTCTTCGCTCAGCATCCTAGCAAACCGAGCAATATTTTTCTCTGCATGGCCTGCAAATACATAATCTACAAAAGGATGCACTGCTACTTCTTTGGAAAATATCGTAGGGTGATAACCTCCCCACACAATCTTAGTTTGAGGAAATAACTGACGAATCGCAGCAGAAAATTTTAATCCATAATGAATCTGCCTTCCTGTCATGCAAGAAACGCCCGCAAAAACAAGTTCGTCTGGCCGTATAGTCTTAAGTTGTTCTTTCCAAATAGATTCATCCTCGACGCGTTCATCTATAATTCTAACCGAATAGCCATCATCTATCAGTCGCTTGGCAAGGGCAAGGACAGATAGCGGCATCCATGGATATTCATACTGCGCTTCAATATCCGTATCTGTTATAGTTGGAAAAAATAAAATGATCTTGTGCTTCATTTTTCTATCTGCTCATATATTGAGCCTTTGATTAATTCCCAAAGCCTTTTTGTTGAGTTACCGTCTATCTTATAAACATAATCATATATAAAAGCATCTCTGTTTATACTCATTATTTCTTTTATCTTCCCGTCAATAAAAATTTGATTCACTGCTTCGAGTAATGCTTCTGTTTTATTAACACTCACAGCTACATCGCGTCGTGCGAAAGGGGCAAAGTCTTCCTTATTATAGAGATTCAGCGTAATGAGAGGTTTTTTCAGTATAACGGCATCTATGCCGGCAGATGAGAAAAGAGAAGTAACTACCAAGGAGCTTTCGCGGATCAGGTTTATTGTATCAATTTCATTCTTTACAATGAAAACGTTCGGATAATATTTTACCCTGTAATTACGCAAAAAATTTATGTCAATAGTATCATAAGGATGAATTTTGATTATTAAACATTTGTCGGGAAAATATCTTGCAACATTCAGGACAGATTCCAGCGATATAAATTCTGAATCCTGAGAGTGATATACTGAAAGATCTAATCGCCTATTAAGTTTAAAATATCCTGGAAGATATGCAATGATATCCCTGCCTTGGTTTATTCCGATCTTTGCAAGCATGCTTTTTACCTTGTCCTTTTCGCCATTTTTTTCAAAATACCAAAAATCGTGATCCGGATTGCCTGTAACTACACATTTTGATACATCATTATTATGGCCTCTATACCATTCAATGCCAACCCTGCCCCATAAAGCTATCTTGTTTGAATGAATAGCCGTATATACTCCGGAGGCAGCTAAGATACCATGTTGCGCAACAAGGGTCAAAACACTTTTTTCCCTGGCTGTATATACTATTGTCTTTTCCGGAGTCCGCACAGCCTCTCTTAAAACAACCATCTTTGGCGTAATAACGTTGTATAATTTTTGTAAAAAAATGATATTTTTTCTTATTTTCGGAAAATCAATAATAATCAGCTCCTTTATGGCTCTTTTCATAATCTTCCATATCAGCACATTCCTATACCTGAAATTATCTTGGAATTTTTTATCTCTCTCTATTAACCTCCAATTCCAATAAAAACTGCTGAAAATATCAGGTATCTTCACCATATCATCTACCAGGATAGGGGCAAAAACTTTCTTTTCCTTGATGAGCTTCAATCTTATCTGCAAGCTTTTTCCTATAACATACACAAAGGTCTGAAATTGTTTCGCTAAATCCTTGGATTTAAAATAAAGGCGATTGTCTATAAAAACCTCGCATCCTGTAAGTTTTCTCCTAGTTACAATAAAACGCATGAAAAAATCAAAAGTATCCGATGCTATTTCTGATGCAAAATAGCGCAGCTTTTTAAACGCCCTTTTTATGGAAAACCTTTCTTCCTTGCAATTGACAAATGCGCTAGAAATACCAATGTCTTCTTTTATCAACTCAGAAAGTTCTTTAAATATGCACGGCTCGCCTATCAAAATCATGTGGGTAGGCTTATAATATTCTATTATTTTCAAGGCGATCTCAAGTTTTTTTACCATGAAGGCAAAAAACGGCTGTATCTTATGTTCTGCCAAGAAGCCAAATTCAATGTCCAGATATTGCCTTGTCTTGCCCAATCTTTCGTTATTTCTTAAGCCTGCATACCAGCGATGAGTCAAATCAAAAACAAACTGTTCCATAAACACAAAATCTTCCTTTGATAAAAACTCTTCAAAATAAACTAACTCAAAATTTGAATATTTATTTAATGGGCTGTGATCAAAATTAGAAGATACCACGACAGGCTTTTCCTTAAACCTCGAACATATTCGATGCACAAGAGGTGCAACTCTTTCCAGGCTTTCAAAATAATCCAAAAATATAACTGTTCTTCTATGTTTCATTTGTATCCTTGCGTAAAAAATAATTGGAGGCTAAAAAATTTTTCAATCTATCATTATATACTGTCTCGAATAATCTTTTATCAAAAAATTTTTCAAAATAAAGCCAGCAATATAAATCTCCGCCGTATCTCTCCTTTATCTGAGAGATAGTCGATTCCTTATATGTAGGAATATGATTCGGCTGAGACGAATCATTCTTGGGACCGATTTCATAAAAATAAAACCCCCTTGCTTTATAAAACAACATGGCTTCCCATTCTAAAAGATGGCGAGGAGAATGGAAACCTTCGCATTCCTTAAGGTTAACCTGCGACCATCCAAAACAGAATTTGTGAAATTCTCCGCAATATAAATAACTAATATTCTTTCCTTCCTCTGTAGAGACAGCAAATAGCACGGCCATATTCTTCTTTAACAAATCCTTCATCATGTCCCACGTCTCCATAGGCCTGGTAAGCCGGCCAGAACTATTGAAATGTGCAGATTTAAAATCATCGAAAATTTCATCTGTATCTTTGGCTTCGCCCCTGTATTCCTTTACAGACAACTTTTGTTTTTCTGACTTTCTTATATTTTTCCGCTGGTACTGGCTCATCTCATGCATCAGGCAATCTTCTTCTTTTCTGAGATCTATTATCACGGAATTCTTCACATAAGGGATATAACCATGTGAAATACCCTCGGTCATATTAGTAATACTGAGCCCTCCGTTCATAACATCTAAGTTTATAGGATGTCTGAAAAGCCTGGAGTTTTTAACTTCACACATCTCCATTCTTTCGTCCATCAGAGCAAAAACTTTACGGACAACCCGCCTTCTTTGAGTCGGAGGCAGTTTAATTATTGCAGGATAAATGCTTGAAAAACCGCCAAACGTCGCCTCCATGTATTCCATCCCCAAATTGCTTGTCTTATGCACAGCGATAGGGCAAATTGCTATAGGCAACGCTCCTTCAAATAAAATAAAGCTTTTATTGACTACGTCAGAATGCATCGCGTTCAAATACCTTAACCACCATGAACTATGCAGATACGTAGACTCAGGAACCGCTTTTATGCAGTCATCCCATTCTTGAGGCGTAAAATCATTGAACTCCGCAAATTTCATACTAATTACCTTATGTTCTTTAAAATACTGTATAAATCCTTAACCATACCATGTACAGGAACAGCAAGACACTTTTCATAAGACGGTTTCAGCGGATTTCCTGACCAGTTAAAGTGGTAAATAACAGCTCTCATTTTATGTTCTTTTTCCAAAACAGACGCTAGCGTCCTTAACCTTTTCTCCCCTGCCCCTTTCATAATTGGTGCTATTCCTGGGCCCGCGCCATTTTCTACAACATCTACCATCCATTTAGGCCAACAGGAAGAAAAGCGGCTCCTTAATAAAAAATGAAGGTTGTTCTGTCTAATTTCCCTTTCTGCTTCAATTGCGCCCAAAAGGTCATTTTGTTTTACCCAGTTTACGATTGCAGGATTTACTGCTTGATCGCTATTTTGAAAATAGTCCCTGTATCCAAAATCCTTTTTAAAGATACTGTTTTTCCTTTGATCGTCAAGCATCTTTGTCAATTGTGATTTTAAGGTAGGCGCGAATACCAAAGGTCTTCTATTAAAATATGCTAAACCACCACCACGCAAGCCCAATATCTTGTTCAGACTCAAAATCTCTATTAAAGTTTTACAGTTTGGGCATTCTCTCCTGTTAAAATAAAAATCGGCTGAATCAACCATATCCAATATTATTATTTTATTCTTAAATCTTTCTTCCAGAGCCTCCCATGCAGAGTTTGTAAAAGGCCAACCCCATTGTTCATACAATAACACAGCGTCTATCTCAATGCCATATTTGAGAACTTCATTTAGGGGCACAGGAGTAACATGCCTTCCCAATGCGCTTATAACACAATGCGAACTCCATTCTGGGAAAGCCATCCTCCTGGAACGACTTAAGCCCGCATGCTTTAATGAACAAGCTATAGCCTGCCTGCCACTAGGAAATATATATTTCAGAGTAAAACGCCTTTTATCCTTTAATGGTAAATTAAAAGGTCCTGTACGCCATAACTCTACTAGATTCTGCCTGCTGTTTCTCATATCCCTTCTCCTTGATATATCATGATGTCTTTACAATAAGAATATCTTCACGGGTGTTTCCAAAAGGAAGATCAGGTGGCTGAGCAAGAATATATGTATGATATCCCTTCAGCCGAAACTTCTTTAATACAGCTAGCGTGAGATTATCATCAAACCTTGCCAATCCTTTGTCCTGTGTTAAATTTATCTGTTTATGGCCTTTGGATTTTTCCACATTCATCAAAACCTGCCACTCTTTGACAAATTGCCTGCCATGTTCAGAGTTAAGAAATCTTTCTTTCGTAGATTGATTCGGTATATCTCCGAAAAGCGCCATTCCTCCAGGTGTTAATAGGCGTAAGGCCTTATCTATGAAATTAAAAACTTCCTTTTTGTCTTTAATATATTGTATAACACTATAACATAATATTTTATCATAGGCCTTATTCGGACAAATATCAAAAAAATTTCCCTGAATAAGTCGGATATTATCGACCCTTCCAAGCCTTCTGCACAGGCTCTTCAGGCAGGATTCATGATCAATGCCTGTAATCTCTTTGACAAAAAAAGAAAGGGGAATTAACAAATCTCCTACGCCGCAACCTATTTCTAAAACACGATCTTCCGGTTTTAACTCAAGTTTTTTTATGACGTCTCCTGTAATCTTTTTCTTATCGCCTTCCTGTATGCTATATCTTCCTGATGCCAAAGTAGGGTCTTTTAAAGACCGCGCGAGTTTTCCAAAATTTTCAAAACTTACTCTGCTCATATTCGAACTCCTTCCTGATATCTATTTTTGCTTTCTTTTCCAAAGTGGTCACTATATAATTAGGTGCTACACCGTTTCTCTTTTTGTTTATTCTTACTTGCTATAATAGAAAATTTTATTTCGCCCTTAAAACCTTTTCCCTCTATTGAGGTTTCATCTATTTCTCTTAAAGAATTAAGGCATCTTAAAAAATATGAATTTGAAACAGTCTTATATTCTAACATTGGCACGCTATACATCTTAGCCTTATCCGAATAAATTCTGATATTCTTATCTTTGTCACCCATCTCTAACCAACCGTCCGTAGCTCCTAAACAATGGCTGGCCGTAACCATCCTGCTAACCGGAGCACCGAAATTGATTGAGGCAGTCCCGCCAATTCTAAAGGTTTCTTTATGCGTACCGCCATTTACAGTCTTGTAATACAGCGTATTTTTATCAAAGGCTTCAGGTAACAATGTGACGATGCCTGTCCTTAAAGAAACAGGGACTCCGAAATTAAGATTAAAAATATAGCGTATGTCTATCTTGGATTCTAATAAATAAAAATTTATCTCCTTCTTTATTGTCCCACAGCCCAATTTAATAGTGCCTCTTACCTGAATATACGGCTTTTGACTGCTAAAACCATCCAATATGTCTGGTACTACACTTGCTAAATCAGTAAACTTTTTTAAATCAGCTCCCTCTATAATCGTATGACCTGTAAAATAATCCGCCCCTAGACTTATATCATCATAATAACCATGAGAAATCGTCCCTATTAAAGGACATGGACTTATGTCCTTAAATATCAAAGAAGTTATTGTAAGGCCTTTATTGCAATTTAAAATCAGTTCATTTTTTTTATTTTCTATCTCTATTTTTGTTTTTATGCGCCTAACTTCAGGTATCGAACTTGGAATTATTTGATTGTTTGGTTTGAACTTTTCATTTTTCGTAATCGTGCTTTCGTAAATCTTTTTTGCTTTTTTTAGCGTATAATTTAAATCTTTATTAAACACTCTCCAGCGGGCTTTTTCTATATGAGTCCTGAAATCACTGCTCCATAAATAACACAATTTCCTCCATAAGCCTTCTGTTTCTGCTTTATTTTTTCCGCTCTTATTGCAATCCTTTAAATAATCATAGAGACGGTAGCATTTGGTATTGATTATAGTATCGTTCCTGCCAGTCACCGCCCATCTTGCAATATTATACTTTTCCTGTTTTTTAACCGGTATAGGTTGAGCGCATGACTCTAAATGAATCCTGTTATTTGCCAAAGGCTGCCTTGTAAACTTCAATGCCCCGGATGGCAAAATAAAACTAAATTTGGAATCTTTTTTTAATCCCTTAAGTAATACCTTGATTCTATTCCATTCTCCGCCTTTATGGATATCTGATTCTGTGTGAAAACGACCCGGCCTGAAATCAAAAGTCTCAGCATCATTCCCGTATAATGAAAGTACTGTTTCTTCTCCAAGAAAATGGCTTTTTAGGTAAGACATATATTCTTCAAGCTCAATCTCCCCATGTGCATATCTTTGAAATTTCTGAAACAAGATTGCGTTGTTCCAAATTACAGGGATACAGTTTCCGCAATCATCGCTAGCCATCTGGGGATAATACCTCCATCTGCTATCCCATTCCGGATGAAAACGAAAAGGATTATCCCACTCCATTATAACAGCCTTGTATCCTGCCTTTTTATAGCCATCTATTAAACCGCAGGAATAAGCCTGCTCATTAACTAATGCAATCTCCGGAACACAATCCAGTATTTTTCTATAACTATCCAATCCAAATTTATGGTTATATGCATTAATTTCTCTCGGGATCAAGGGTCCTATTATCTGCATATAACCGCTTCCTATAAGTTCAGTTTTTCCGGCTTTCAATAATTTTTTGAATGAACTTATCCATCTCGAATCAATCTTTTTAATCATTTCTAACGAATGTCCGGAAATTTCTATCCCCAGGGGAATTTCCAAGGATTTTATAATATCCAATATGGGCCAGTAACATATCTTTATAACCTTTGGCCAATCCTCTTCCTTTATAGAAGAGTACATTAGGTTCAAGTGAAAAACAGAATATAAATACATCATATTGCCTGTGCTTTCCTGTTTATGTCTTAGTCCATGCATATGCACTGTCCTCGTTGGGTTTCAGTATCCGATTTTTGCCTGCAAGAATCCAAAGATAATATAATTTATAACCCGGCATTACACATACAGGGTGATAACCTTTAGGGATCAACACGATATCATTATTTTCTATCAATAATGTCTTGTCAATCGACCTATCTTTTGTATATAACCGTTGGAATCCAAAGCCGTTATCTGGCCAAAGCTTAAAGAAATACAATTCCTCCATCTTTGTTTCATAGGGAAGACTGTTTGCATCATGTTTATGTGGAGGATAGCTCGACCAATTTCCAGAAAAATTAATTGTCTCGCCAATGAGCATGGTGCCGGCATTAAACTGTTCACTGATTATATCAAAAACATATCTTTTATAAGGGAGTTTACCGCGCTCCTCTTTATTAACTTTTTCCTTTAATATAAGAGAAGTCTTTTTCTTTTCAGCAGAGAGAGTTTGACATATTGCTATTTCGCAAAATTCCGAGTCCCTTTTTATTTTAACTGCATCCTGAACAGAGACATAGACTGCGCTTGGCTTCTCTGTAAACACATCCTTACGTTTCAAGCGGTATTCAATGCCACGCACATAAATACGACACTTTCCCTTTAATATCACTATAGCTGTCTCGTAGCTATCGGATTTAAAGTTCATGTCTTTCTTGAGCAAGACGTGCCTGAATCGGATATCTTTCAACATCCCTGCACCATCATATCTTTCTCTAATCTTTAACTGCGGATTCCTTGTCATGTCCTATATCTCTTTTCCTGCCCCGCTTATTGCCTCGTCCAACACAGAAACTCCTTCAAGAAGCGCTTCTTTATTTATAATCAAAGGCGGTGCAATCTTTATGGTAGCAGCACCGTATCCCACAGGAGAAAATATAAGCAAACCTCTCCTGAAACATCTCTCTACAATAGAATGCGCCTTATCAGTATCTGGTTCCATATTTTTTCTTGACCTAATAATGTGCAGGCCACTGACAAGACCTTTACCATGCACAGCTCCGATAATATCAGGATATTTATTTTTCAATATTTCCAAAGAAGCTGTTAACACTTTCCCCAACTTTAACGCATTCCCAATCAAATCCTCTTCAAATAAAATCTCAATATTAGCCAACGCAGCAGCACAGGACAATGGATGTCCGCCATGAGTACTCGACATCTCGCCTGACCCGTATAAATCCAATATATCTTTCCTTCCTATAACAGCGGACATGGGCAGAGAACTTGTAATTCCTTTTCCGCAGCATACAATATCCGGAACTACGCCATAATGTTCAAAAGCAAACAGCCTACCGGTGCGACCAAAACCTGACTGAACTTCATCAGCTATAAACAAAATATCGCTTTTATGGCACCATTCTAAAAGCCTCCTTACATATTCTTTCGGTGCAAAACTTGCTCCTCCTCCCTGATATGATTCCATAATTACGCCCGCAACTTGAGAAGGGGCTATGTTATTTTTGTTTAATTCCTTTAAGAAAAAGTGGAAATCTGTATTTTTATCCCTAAATCCATCTGGAAATGGAACCTGAATAAATGTTTTATCCAACTCGCCTATCCACTCCTTGGCCTTTGGATTGCCTCCCATTAGCTGCGCACCCATTGTGCGTCCATGAAATGCATTAATGAAACTTAAGATAATTTTTTTCTCTTTCCCGTATTTTTTTAACGCATAAGTCTTGGCAAGTTTTAAGGCATTTTCAGTAGCCTCTGCGCCTGTGGTTAATAAAAATACCTTGTCCAAGCCCTTAGGTGAAATAGCTATTATTCTTTTTGCCAGTTCGATCCGAACCTCTGTCGGAAAATAATAGGAGAATATAAGGCTTTTATTAATCAGATCTGAGATACTTTTCTTAATCCTGCCTCTGCTATGGCCGGAATTCGCCACTAAAACTCCAGAACTCCAGTCCAGCCACATATTGCCATATTTATCAAACACATTTACTCCTTCTGCGCAATCCCAGATAATTGGAGGCTGGCCAGATACCGATCTAGGTTCAAACTTATGCATCTCTTTTAAGATACGCACAGATTCCTTTACAGGAAGCCCTGTTACAATTTTTCTGTATCTGGTCTTAATCTTTTTGCAACTCGCGGGTGTAAGTTTATAATAAAACATATCTAAGCCGGTCCCATATATTTCTGTATTAAATCGTTCATACTTATGCCTAATCTTGCCCCTGGTTTCCTAAAAAGCGCGCTAGCATCCCGTGTCTTGTTTTTACCATACTGCACTTTCTCGACATTAAGAAGATTATCTCTGGTTTTTACCAAAATACCTTTTTCTGTAATTTTAACCACACGGCCCGGTATCTCTTTATAAAAAGGAGATTTGCAAAGCGATGCCTTCCATATTATCAATTTCTCATTTTTATAAAAAGTATAAGCGCCTGGATAAGGATATGCCAGCGCCCTTATCAGATTAAATATCTCTAATGACGTTGAATTCCAGTTTATCAGACCGTCCGACGGATATCTTCTCTGCACATAGGTAGCCATGCGTTCGTTCTGCGAAACCGCTTTATAGGTATTTTTCTCAATCTGCTCAACCACCTTTGGCAATGCCATGGCTGATTCTTTATTAAGCTTAGAATATAGCGTGTTTATAGTATCATTATCACAGACCTTTATCCTGCCCTGATACAGGATATCACCATCATCAAACCCTCTCGTCATAAAATGTACGGTAAAACCCACCTCCTTTTCGCAATTTATCAATGCCCATTGCGTAGCATGCAGCCCCCTATATTTAGGCAATAAGGCATAGTGCAAATTGATACATTTATAATTATCTATAATTTTCGGAGGTACTATATCAATAAAATTATTTACAACTATCAACTCAGGAGAAGTTTCTTTTACAGCCTTTAATAATTCAGTATAAGAATATGCTTTTATATTATACTGCATGGCTGCTTTTTTAATAGCGTCACTACCAGAAGACCTCGAAGGTATATTTTTCGGAACTTTTGAAAGAACTAATCCAGTTATATTGAATTTTTTTTCTGCCAGATTGCAAAATGCCTGGATTGAAGCATGTCCTGACCCAAGATACAATATCTTCATCATTCTTTGCATATTATTTACTCCACCTCTATGGTTATTGCACTAACTGCCTTTTCTGCTATCCTGACAGCCTTTTCCCTTGTATCAGCATGCGTCATAACACAGCCCACTCTTTCAGCATGGCATGTAGGGATTCTGATTTCTTTTCCAACATCGATGTTTTCATATGCAGGCTCCCATTTAAAGAAATAAACCCCTTCCATATGCTTCACCTCATCTACGCCTTTTATTGACTTTATTCTCCCTGATTTTTTTGGAAAAAAATAACGTAACGCAACGCCTCGATTGAATTTCGGACTCAATAAACTTACATCTGGTTTGTTGCTCACTGCTATATCAAGCAAAACGTTTAAAATATCCGTCCCATTATGCAAAGGTACTGTCTCCCAGCAAAAATAATCTCCGCTTAACCTTGAAGCCATCTCCAAAACCTTAGGGCCTTTTTTATCAATAAAGATATCGCCTTTCGCAGGGCCAAAATTTATACCAAGCGCCTTTATGGCTTCCTTAACCAATTGCAGAGTATCTTCATATACGTTATCCGGCAAGGCTGTCGGCAAGCTATCTCCGTCTTCTAAAAAATAAGGCGGGTTTATCTCTTTCTTGTCATAGTTACGGTCTGAGAACCCGGTAGTGTATATCTCGTTATCAATAACTATCGATTCTGAACTATGCTCAGTCCCTTGTAAAAATTCTTCTATAATAAACACGTCTGCTTTTGAATATTTCTTAATCTCCCTCAACGCTACATCAATCATTGCCACATCAAATATCTTCTGGACGCCTCTTGCGCCAGCGCTATCAACCGGCTTTATAACAACTGGTAAGCCCAGATCTTTTATAGCTGACATAATTTCTTTCCTGTTCTTGACAGGATAGAATCTCGGGATAGAGATGCCACATTTGCGTAACCGCTCGTACCTTTTTAACTTATTAGTCGTGACCTCTGCAGTTTCATTGCTAATAGCAGGTAATCCCAGCTCTTCTGCCACCTCAGAGATAGTCTTTGAAACTTCCGCTGCCATACTTGTGACTCCATCAAGTCCTATCTCTTCATCCAATTTCTTTGCCAGTTGCACCATCCCCTGAATATCGCTAGTACTGATATTATAAAAACGATCCGCATATTTTGCCCCTATTGCATCGGGATTTAAATCCGCTACCGCAAAATACAGCCCTTTACGTTTTGCTAATTTTATCAAAGGCAATTGATTTATTCCTGCGCCGACAATCAAAACATTTTTTCTCATTTGAGGTCACCCTTATTAAAACGCTACGTCCGAAAACAAATTATCGAATTTTAAATTTGTGTTCAGCTTATCAAAATCCGATTTTATATGGCGTTGGACCATCTGGCTTGTAGAGGTACTCAAGACAACTGTATCTTTAGGAGCCAAGAGACATCCCTTCACAGGCTCTATCTTCAACATCAACAGATTCTTCCCAATCTTATTCTCATTATAGTCAACACATTGAAATCTACCCTTATTCTTCTCAAAAAAATCTCTATGGGTCTCAATAAAACGAAACAAGTCTTCTCCGCCACCATAAAATACTATTCTTTTAAATTGCCCGAGATAGTTTAAAACTTTAGAGAATGCCCTTTCATAATTATTATTATGTCTAGACTCAAAATATTTCACAAATTCGCTCTCTATCCCTTCAATATAATTCAACTTCCTAAGCAAAAATCGCTGTGTGGGGTAATTAGTTTCTGATAATTCAGTATAAGCTGCAAGCGTTATGCAATTCTCCTTTTCAAAAAACTTTATTATAGAAGTGGGGCTAAAATGATTATGGTGTATAGCACAAAGGGTATTTCCATAGCGTGGATTAGGATAGCGTTCGACAAACCAAGATGGCACATCAACATATATATAGCCTCCTGGTTTTGTCAACTTAATTAAAGACTCTAAAAATCCCTTTGGGTCAGATACAAGATCTAGAACATGTAAGCTTAAAACAACATCGAAACCTTCCTTTAAATATAAAAATTCGCCCTTCTCAATATCGATATCCTCTAGCATTTTATTGACTAGCTCAATCCCTAGTTCCTTCTTTGCGAATTTCACGCACTTCTGACTGGGCTCTAATCCATTGACATCGCAACCAAAGCTATCTTTTATCATCTTTAGCAATAGCCCTTGCGACGCACCCACATCAAAAACCGTTTTTCCTTTTAACCCCACAATACCGTCAAGATGATCTATGGTCTTTCTATAAAAAAGATGTGTATAATTTTTCAAGACATCATCATCAAATTGAGAGGTAGGTATATCTTTATAATAAGTCTTTAACGCCTCTTTAGTATACCTTGGGTATATTGATATAAATCCGCAAGCTGGACACATTATATGACTCTTTTCTTCTGTATCTATCCTATCTTTGGTTGACAAATAATTAAGCTTTACAAGCTTAACATTCGTAATCTTCTTGCAATCCTTACAATCACACATAACACATCTATAACCCATTACTTGTTTCCTCCTTTGGATTATTTCTTATATATCCTATGTGGCATTAGTTTCTGGACAAATTTGAATACCATCCATTCAACAGGGATATAATAAAATTGGTGCCTTGTTCTAATCCGGGCCAATACATGTAAAAACCTAAGAAGATATTTATATCTTCCTTTTTTCATCTGTGTTTTAATATGCGTTAATGTACCCAAAACCATATCTGCGGGATATGTCAATGGCAGATAAAAGATTATAACTCTTTTAACCATATCCACATATCTATCGCTTACATAAGGAGTTAAAGGGTTTTTGTCTATAACATCAGGTATGCGATGTCCCCATTCTTCAAGAGAGTTAGGCTCTCTAAATCCACTTTTTACTGCATCATAGTACATAGGCGTGCTTGGAAATGGGTCATAAAAATACATTGGGAGTAAAATTTTTGGATACAACTCTTTCAATTGAGCTGCAAGTTTTAAAGACTCAAAAAGATCCTTTTTTGATTCGTTCATTGGCATGGCAAACATAAAAAAGAAAGTCACGTCTATGCCTGCAGCAAGAACCTTTCTTGCTGCCTTCATGATATCAGAAGCCTTTATGTCCTTCTGCATATAATCTAAAATATTCTGAGAGCCTGATTCTGAGCCAACACCTAACCATACACAGCCACTCTTTTTCAACAGCGGAAGCACACTGCCATCCCATCTCATTATGTGATCCACGCGTGGATCTGCTACATATTTAATATTTAGTCTTCTTTTTAAAATCTCATTGCATATCTTTTTAACCCTTTCTGCGCTAGCAAAGAAATTGGAATCAATAAAAAATATGGTTTGGATATTATATTTTTTTACAAGAGACTCTAACTGTTCTCCTACTGTTTCGGCCTTTAAAAGTGTTATCTGGCGATTAAATACACTGGTAGCTGCGCAATACCTGCATCTATGTACACATCCATAGCTTGTAACATACATAAGCATTCTTTCTTTTTTAAAATGGACATCGTTTGATATACCCGTACCTTTATTGCACCCGTCTTGAATATATTTCTCCACATCAACAAGATCATAACTAGGCAAAGGATAGTTGTTTATATCCATTAACCTCCTGGTGCGATTCTCAAAGATATTACCATTTTTTTTATACAGTATACTTTCGATATCCTTAAAAGACAGGTCATTATTTATAGCCTTTATCAAATCTAATAAAGTCTGCTGCCCTGCGCCCTTCACAACGAAATCTACGTATATGTTTTCTGCTGTCTGGCGTGGTACAGTCGAAGGATGCCAACCTCCCCATATAGTAGGAACCTTTAACGTCTCTTTAGCATATTTTGACATCCTTACCCCACCCACAATCTCATACCCTGTCTGGGCTGTTATTCCAATCGCGATAATATCGTCTTTTAAGACCTGTAGTTTAGTTTTAATATCTTCCTCAAAATTTTCATCATATACAACAACGCGATAACCATCCCTGACTAAAGGAGATGCTACTGTCAATAAACCCAGCGGTAAATGCACAGGGGTCATTCTATCGTTGCGGGAACCCTTAGGATATGTCCTTGGCTTAAATAAAACAACTGTATTCTTCATTCCTTCGCTCCAATTCTAAAATCTATTATCCATTATTACGCAGCCTTCCGATAATCAGAAATTCTCTTCCTATACCATTAGAAGCCAAATCTCTATAGACCTTGTTCAAATATTCCGCTTCATTTTTATACATATTTACCTCGAACATCTTGCGTCTGGAATGACATTCTCTACCTACTTCATTATTGCTCAAATAATTGTCCCCACTCAATAAAAAGAACTCCATGGGAAAAGTTGCCATAGACTCTACAATATCGAAATCAGCCTTTCCAAGAAATCTTGCAATTGATTCAAAATCAAAATAATTTATATGTTGCGGTGGGGCTATCCACCATGATTCGCAACATAAATCATTCCTGGCAATCTTTTGCAAAGGATTATAATCATTGGGTGCAATAATGCAAATAATTCCATCAGGCCTTAATGCTTCTTTTACAGCCTTGATCAACGACAATGGATCTGGCAGATGCTCAATAACCATATTCATATATACAACATCAAACTTGTCATGATCAGTTGTGACTCTTTTGTCAAAAAATTTGTTTATAACTTCTACATCAAATCTCTGAGAATACTCATACGCCTGTTTTGATGGTTCAAATCCAACCACAGACCATCCTAATTCTTTGCCGCATTTCAAAAAATACCCAGGGCCTGACCCAACTTCAAGCAATCTCCTGCTGTTTTTTGAAAGATGACTTTCAAATAATTTGTAATAATTGCGGTATGTCATCTCCCACCATTCTATATCCTCTTCTGCTTCCTTAAAATATCTAGGCTTCTCGGTTGAATAAAATCTATCCTTGTATAAATCATCTAATTTCTGTGGCGTCGGGATAGGAATAATATGCTTAAATCCACAACACTCGCATTCAATTACGTCGAAGCCATCTATAGAATCTACTAAGCTACCATAATGTTCCAAGCCTGTAGGTGGATAGACAAAAGCTTTAGTTTTAGACATATAATCTAGCCCTTGTAATTATCTGACTAATCCTCTTTATGCCTCTACCATCTATTAAATTACGGGACTTCTCGAAAATATTGCGACAAAGCATTCTGTCAGATAACAATTTTATGACTGCTGAATGTAAACTCTGAACACTAATATCCTCGACATAACCAAGATTTTCTATAACACCGCATCTTTTCTTTAACATCCTCGCACCATCTGCATTTTCGATATTGTGTGAGATACATATAGTTGGTATGCCAAGGTAAATCATTTCATATACACTCACACCAAAAGTACAGATTGCTATATCTCCTTTTATAACCTCCTTTAAAGAATATGACATAAGGTGAATATTGTTTGGCAAATCAGTTACCAAGTGCTTAAGTTCATTTCTAAATCTGAACGACTGACCAAGTAATAACAAGATTCTAGCATCTAAAGCCATGTCCTTTATCCAAGGAATCAACTTGAGTAAAACGCCTTCAGGATCAGTACCACCAGTAGTCACGACAACTCTCGACGATGTATGTAAACCAGGCTGGGTTTTATCTTTTAATGCCAAGACCTCTTTGCGTAAGATTATATATTCAAACCCTGTCTTCACACTATCAATCTTCTCCTGTGATAAATATTTTTCTAACAGGGTCTTATCAAGATGCGCTGTAGGAAATATGATCTCATCTGAAGCACAAAGTCCTTCACAGATATTGTCTATCATTATAATCTTGATATTCTCTCCTTTTAACTGATTCAGAAATTCTGAGCTATAGGGATATTTTTTATCTATAACAACAACGTTAGGCTTCAAAATAACCTTTATGCGCCTTAAAAACTCCTCTTCTCCTTCATTTTTTTCTTTAAAAAATGTATCAAATTCATTAACCCTCTTGCTAATATATGGCTTTGCTCCATCTTCGATTGTTGCTAGGATAACATGATTACGCGAGACAAGTTCTTCTATTAAGGCCAAAGATCTTACCAAATGACCTAATCCAATATCAAAAGATGCATCACAGCGAAATACTATTTTCATAATCAATCAATGCCCCAATTAGAAGGATTGAGCCAAAATCTATCATCCATTCTAAGAAAATAAGATGTTTCTAGTTCATGATCGGCTAACACTCCTGCCTCAATAGCAGCAATTGCAAGGCTTAATTCAATGTTGCTGCGAACACCTAAAAGCACAGAACCAATACGAGGATTTGACAAAGCAAATCTTATAGCAAAATGAGATAACTCATTCCATGAACTTAATTCCATCCGCGTTTTTATATCTTCAGCTGCTTTCTTTAACACTGAGCAGTTTTCAGGAAAATATTTCACTCTTTCTGTTAATACGCCTTTCAGGTATACTGAACGGCCTAAAATCCCAACACCTTGAGCTCTTGCATTATCTAATACGCTTTCGCCCATCCTTTGATCAAGAAGATTATATGCAATCTGCAATACATCAAAATATCCTGCCCTGATCACTGCCGTAGCATTCTCTGGCTCATATACTGAGGCACCTATAAATCTAATCAAGCCCTCTTTTTTCAGTCTTACTAAGATATCCATGATCTCAAAACGTCTTATATCCTCAACTGTCGCGTTGTGAATTTGGAGAATATCTAGATATTCTCTTTTTAAATTCTTTAGACTATTCTCTATTGATGTCCTAATAGACTTAACGCAATCTTCGTCCCCTCTGGATATATTCACCTTTGTCGCAATATAACAATCTCTTGAGCGAATATTAGAACCTAATAGTTTTTCACTTTCTCCATAAGAAGGCGCCGTATCAAACAAATTAATGCCACTATCAAGTGCCTTGCCGATTAAACTTTGCACATGCTTTTTATCTAACCTAGCTTTCTCTCCTGGGACATTTACTCCATAATCCATCACTAACCCAGCTGAGCCAAACCCAATCATGCTAACCTTTAGTCCTGTTTTACCTAATTCTCGATATTCCATTTTAATTTTTAACAAGCCTATAAAATCCTTTTTTTGCTATCGAGTCTTTTAAACGTTTTTCAATATAGTTCTTTTCTATAGCCTTCTTGATTTTGCGAAATGTCTCATAGACTGCATCAGAATACTTATTTATATGTATATCCCTATGGGCATATGACGATTTGAATTGAGTCCATGCCAGAAACCTTCTTTTAAGCATCTCCTGAGTAAAGAATGTAGCTATCGCAAGTTCATTATCATATTCAAATGAAAAATGACTTAATGGCGGAATCCCTGACACATTAATTTTTAGCCCTGTTTCTTCTGCTGTCTTCTTCCACACATCCTGAATTTTTTTTCCGATTTTTACAAGATGGGTTGCCACATTTTTCTCTCTAAACTTTTTTATTGTAGCAATAGACGCTGCAAACCCTGTACGCTCTGTCCAATTTGTGCTACTAATAAAAGTGGATTGAGCCACCTGCATAATCTTTTTCTTACCTATTATTGCCCCTATGGGATAGCCATTTGCCATAGATTTCGCGAATACAGCCATATCAGGATAAACCCCTAAGGTTAAATGAATCCCTCCTGTATTCATTCTGAACCCGGATGTAATCTCATCAAATATTAACACCGCTCCTATCGAATCAGCTAACTTCCTGACATCTTTCAAAAAATTCCTGTCTGGCACATCCCTTGCGGGCTCCATAATAATAGCCGCAAGTTTTTTGCCGTGTCTTTTTATAATACCCTCTAATTCATCAACTCTACCATAACTAAATGGAAAAGCTGACCCTTTTAAACCCCTTGGTACTCCCAAAGAAGGAAGGCCCGGCATTAATTGACCATCCAATGCCTTTTTGCTACTTAAATTTGCTGCTAAATACCAATCGCACCATCCATGATAACCGCAAAAGGCAATCTTGTCTTTGCTTGTATAAGCCCTTGCGATACGAATAGCAATAGATGCTGCTTCTCCTCCTCCTTTTGAAAATCGTACCATCTTTGCCCATGGGTGCAATTCACAAAGTAACTCCGCAAGTCTTACTTCTTCGGGACAATTCAGAGTAGAACTAGAACCATTATCAATGGCCTTTTTCACTGCTTTATCCACATCCCTATCCGCATATCCTAGGACACATGCACCAACAGCGAAAATACTCATATCGATATATCTATTTCCATCCAAATCTGTAATCTCAGCACCCTTTGCAGATTTGTAATAAGTAGGCCAAGATCCTGGTAGATATAATTCTGGACGCTTTGAATACAACTGAGTACCTCCGGGTATAAACTTTAATGCTTTCTTGTATAAATCAGGGCCTTTCATAAATCCTTCTTTCGCTAAGTTACGGATCTTTTATCTTCTTCTAATGATTTCAGATATCCCTCGTTTCTTATAATATGCTTATTTATCTTCATTAATTCTGGTTTCCTTTCCAATAATGCAAATATACCCTCATAGTTAAAAACTTTTTCTTCATTATAAAGTTCATTAAAAACAGCCTTTAAAAATTCGTAGTCTTCGGGTTCGTCTAACGTCCAGCGATAATCTCCTTTATCTTGAAATTTTTCATAAAAACCAAGCTTGAATCTATCGTTGTTCTTCTCAAAGAACATGACAACATGTTCTCTTTGAGAAGGAAGCTTAGCTTCTTTAAAAGCTATCTCTAGCGCTTTAAAACTAAAGACGCTTACATCTAGGCCATCTGGAAAATCACCAGAAAGTCCATAGTAATCATATTGATCTCTTTTATAATTTTCTACAATTTCATCTACAATTGAAGGATCAATCAGTGGACAATCACCTGTTATGCGAACTATCACATCTAGATTATATTCCTTTGCAGCATAATAGTACCTTGAAAGAACATCATTAATGCTCCCAAAAAATGAATTTATATTTAATAAATCAGCAACATCTTTTAGTTTTCTATCTTCTTTATCAGTAGATGTAGCGAGTATAACCGTATCCAATTTTTTACAATGCTTCAATCTATTTAAAACATGCCATAATGCTGGCTTTCCTGCCAAATGCAATAAAACCTTTCTTGGTAATCTTTTTGAATTCAAACGTGCTTGAACAATAGCTCCAATTTTCATATTAAATTCCACTTTTTTCTAATTTTTCGCAATGGTCGCAAGCCATCTATTGGATCAGCTCGCCAATTTCTTTCGGAAATCTCGCTTGCTAAAGGTGCCTTTTTAGCTATTCCGTCTCCCTTAATACCCATTTTTATATTTTCTATCACCTCTTTGATATCATCGGGTAACCAGCAGTGTTTACCTGAAAACTCTACTCCCTTCCCATCCAGGTCCATATGAAACTCAACCATGGTAGCTCCCCATTTATGTACTGCCCTGTATATGACAGCTCTGGAAGCTGTATGATCTGACCATCCCACTTTACACTTATATCTCTCTCGCAATATCTTAATTGCAGCCAAATTGCACTGTTCAGCAGGCGTCGGATAACTTGAAACACAATGAAGCAAGGTAACATCTTTCACTTTCAAGGATCTCAATGATTCTATTGCTGAATCAATCTCATCCAACGTAGCCATTCCTGTTGATAGAATAAGAGGGAAACCAGTCCTAGCACACTCCTCAATCAAATCATTGTGGAGAAGCTCATAAGATGCAATCTTATAATAATCTACGCATTGTTGTAATTCTTTTACGGCCTCTGTATAAAAAGGTGTGCAAGAAAATTTCAGATTTAACTCGTGACATTTTTTAGATAAAATAGGTACAAATTTAAGAGGAAGCTCCCATTTTTTCCTAGCTTTTATATCTTTGCTTTTTTCAATTATCTCTGATGCAAAAAGCTTATCTATCTTAAATAGTTGAAATTTTACTGCACTGCAGCCAATAGCTGCTGCTGTCTCAATAAATTTTAAGCTGCGTTTTAAATCTTGATTATGATTACTAGAGACCTCTGCTACAAAATTAACACACATTTAATACCTCTTCTTGGAATATTTTATTATTATTTTTCTTACAGAAGAAATCGTATATTCCTGAGACTTGCTATCTAAATCAACATAAATAGGTAAACTGATACAGTCTCTGTAATATTTTTCTGCGTGACTAAAACCTTTTTTACTATAATTTCTCTTTCTATAAAATGGCTGCCTATAAACAGGTATATAATGTACCTGCACGCCTATCTTTTTTTGTCGCAATTCTGAAAATATCTTTTTTCTAGAGCATTTTAATCTATCCAATTGTAGGTGCACTAGATACAAATGCCAAGCATGCGTCTTATTACTATTAGAATACGTAGGCAACGTTATATAATCCTGTATATCTTCAAATGCTCCATTATAGTTACCTGCAATAGATATTCTTTTTCTTATAAATTGACTTATCTTTCTAAGCTGACTAAGCCCTAATGCACATTGAAAATCAGTTATCCGATAGTTAAACCCTAAATCTCTCATTTCATAAAACCATGATCCCTGTTTTTTTGTACGCGCGTCTTTATATATGCCATGGCTTCTTAACGCCTTTAATTTTTCATACAGCCTTCTATTATTTGTGGTGATAGCTCCGCCTTCACCAGTGGTTATATGCTTAACTGGATGAAAACTAAACACGCTCATATCCGAATAACCACAATTACCAACCTTGGCCCATTTATCCCTAATTCTGTATTCTGCTCCTAAGGCATGACAGGCATCTTCGATTACTATAAGATTATTTTTCTTGGCTATGTCAAAAATTCTTTTCATGTCACAAGGTAAACCAGCAAAATGAACAGGGATTATTGCCTTGGTTTTACTCGTTATTTTCTTCTTAATTTCTTCGGGGTCAATGTTTGCCGTATCCGCTTGAATATCTGCAAAGACTGGCTTTGCTCCGCAATATAAAATACAATTCGCGGAAGCAACAAAGGTTATTGGGCTTGTGATAACTTCGTCGCCTTTCTCGATACCTCCTGCAAGACAAGCAATATGTAAAGCAGCTGTTCCGCTTGATACACAAACTGCATATCTTGCGCCACAATAACGCGCTAATCTTTCTTCAAACTCTGCAACCTTAGACCCCTGCGTTATCCAATCAGATCGCAAAACATTAACTACTTCTTTTATGTCTGAACTGTCTATATACTGTTTACCGTAAGGAATATTTTTCATATTAATCTTTTATAATCCCGCTAGTTTTTTTAACTGTCTAATATTTAGCCATTCGGAATTATTATCACTACTGTAACTTTTGAATTCAGCACTCAAGTATTTTCCTTTTCTGCCATTATTATTACAACCTGCTACTTTAGAATAAGTAATAAATCTGTCTTTAAGTTCATAAGTGTAAATACCATCATCGGAAGAGACTAATGTCTCATGTAATTTTTCCCCTGGTCTTATTCCTGTTATTTTGTGCTTACAGCCAGGGCAAATCGCCTTCGCTAAATCGACTATCTTCATGCTGGGTATTTTAGGAATAAAAATCTCTCCTCCGCGCATGTCTTTTAAGCAGCTCAATACAAAATCTACTCCCTGTTCCAAGGTAATCCAAAAACGCGTCATCCTCTTATCTGTTATAGGAATAAACCCTTTTTTGCTGCATTCTTTAAAAAACGGGATCACGCTTCCTCTGGAACCAAACACATTTCCGTATCGCACTACACTAAACTTTGTTCCTGCTGGAGAATAATTGTTTGCGGCTACAAACATCTTTTCTGCGCAGAGTTTGGTTGCACCGTAAAGATTTATAGGATTGGCAGCTTTATCACTACTAAGCGCAATAACCCTTTTAATATTATTATCTATGGCCACATTTATAATATTTTCAGCTCCCAATACATTTGTCTTAACTGCCTCGAATGGATTATATTCAGCTGTAGGCACTATCTTCAAGGCTGCTGCATGAATTATGATATCTACCTTGTTAAAAGCCCTGTGCAATCTTTCTGGATCCCTTACGTCTCCTATAAAAAATCTGATGTTTTTGTGTTTCTTTGGATCAAAAACCTTACTCATCTCATATTGTTTCATCTCATCTCTGCTGAATATAATAAGTTTTTTGAGTTTATATCTCTTTAATACCATCTCTGTAAACTTATGCCCAAATGAACCGGTGCCACCTGTAACTAAAACTGTTTTCCCATTTAGCATTTTAATAATCCTTTCGTTTAAAAACCATTATAAAGAATAAAAATTGACGCCTTGCAATTCTTCGGTCTTTTTTAAATCAGCCAAAATCTTATCCCTGTATCTAATAGATGTGATCAATATAGCCTCGGGATGTAAAGATTTTATAAAAGAAGGATCTTGGATAGCATATCCAAATATCCTCTTTCCTTGTTTATCTTTTGAGTCATCTATTATCCCGACAAGCTCTATGCCTGTTTCGTTTAAACAAATTAAAGCTACCTCCATTACCTCTCCTGCACCGTAAAAAAGCACCTTTTTAATACCGGCTTTGGAGATTAAATCTAGCTTTGATAATACGCTTTCCTTTAAGTTTTTGTAATAATTTACGGTATGTTGGAGGAAATGATAAGTAAGGCTGGCTTTTTCACTAAACCCTAATGGCGTAAGATAATATGCTATCCTTTTATGATTTATGCCTTTTACTTTGATATGACCTCTTCTGATCATTTTTTTAAGGCAGGCATTGGTAACACCCAATGCTACTCCTAAACAGGAAGCAAGTTTCCGCTGGGATACAGTAGAATCTTTTGCAACTTCTTCTAATAATTGAAGATTGCGTAATTGTTCGGCAGGTTTTAAAAAATTATTTTGAGGCTGTACCATAATAGAACGTTCTGTTATAGAACGTTCTATTATTATATTAAAATGCCTTCTGCGTGTCAAGAATTATATACATGTAAAAGACATTAAATATGGGGGGGTGAAGAACAAAAATCTTCGAATGCCTTCCTCCAAGAAGGCATTATATTTAATCCTTTTCTATTAAGATTAAAATTCTCCAACACGCTTTCCTTCCCTCGCTTAGCTACACTAGGATACTCGTCTGTAGAGCAAGGTTCTAGCTCAACGTCTATTTTATAAGCTTTTACTATCTCCTTTGCAAAATCAAACCATGTACACTCTCCTTCATTACTACAATGATAAGTTCCGAACTCATTTGTTTTCAAGAGGTTAAACGTCTGTTCTACTAGATTTTTAGTCCACGTTGGCGTGCCTTTCTGGTCGTTTACAACTTTTAAAGGTTTATGTTCTTTTAGGGCTTTTATGGCATTTTTGCGAATTGCAGTTACAAAATTAGTCTTTCCATATTCACCATACAACCAGGAAGTCCTTAATATGTAACTGTCAGGATTTTGTTCCTTCACTAATACCTCCCCGTATAGTTTCGAGGCACCATAGGTATTTACAGGATTCGGGATATCATCTTCTCTATAAGGGGAACTTTTTGTACCGTCAAATACAGCATCTGTCGATATATGAACTATGCCTACGGCTTGACGTCTTGCAGCGAGAGCAAGATTGCGTGCTCCTAATCCATTTACAAGAAAAGCCCTTTTATACTCTTTCTCGCTAAGATCCACAGCAGTATAAGCAGCACAATTATAAATAAGATCCGGTTTTATATCTTTTACTATATACAAAACCTTATCCAGATCTGTAATGTCAAAGTCTGGTAAATCTCTCCCGACACACTCTATGTTAAGTGACCTACAATATTCCATAACCTCTCTGCCAAGTTGTCCTTTTGCACCAGCTACAAATATCTTCATAAAAGCTTTTTCTCTCCTCTAATCTATGATAAAAGGACTGTTTTTATCTGTCTCGTACTTTATCTCATCCGGTTTTTCTTTTTTATCTATCCCTCTATAGAGCTTGTCAGGAAAATTTATAGATAGTCCTTCTGTATCGCCTATATTCTTGTAGGCATGGACTACACCCGGAGGGACTATTACTGCGACCATCCTTGATCTTCCTACCTCTTCAATCATCCTCTTTTCATATGTTGGAGAATTTTTCCTATTATCCCATAGGTATAATCTGAAATCGGATGGGCCTATAAAAAAGAAACTATCGGTCTGATAGCGGTGTTCGTGAGGACCTCGCGATACGCCGGACTTTGTCCATGAAAAAGTTGCCATTTGCATATGCGCTATAATATCAGTAAGCAGGTTATCTTTACGGCACATCTCTGCAAATAAGCCCCTCTGGTCTTCATATGACCTTATTGGTATTATCTTAACGCCTTCTATCATGGATTTAAGATTGGACTATGCGTACATTAGGTATAGGGACTATAAATCTACCGCCCTTTTTTATATACTTGTCTTCTTTTCCGATTATCTCATCAGCAAAATTCCATGCCAAAAGTAAAAAATAGTCTGGTTGCTCTTTAAGAACACATTCATCTGAACAGACTTCTAAATGGCTACCAGGAAGGTATAATCCTTGTTTTGTAGGAGTATTATCTACTACAAAATCCAATACATCAGTGCCTATGCCGCAATAATTAAGCAATGTGGTGCTTTTAGCAGGAGCCCCATAGCCACATATCCGTTTCCCCTGGCTCTTTAAGCCTTTCAAGACACTTAGAAGCTCTTCTTTAAACTTGAGCACTCTATCAGCAAAATCAGCGTAAGTCTTGAAATCATCCAGGCCATTTTCTTTTTCAAGCTTTATTAATTCGCTTACTCTTTCTGAAGCCTTAGCATTAGAAGCTTTATTTTTAATATATACTATTATAGAGCCCCCATGGATATCTAAAACCCTTTCCACATCCACTATCTCCATATCATATTTATTGAATAAAAATTTTAAAGTTCCTACAGAAAAATACGAGAGGTGCTCATGATATACAGTGTCAAACTCGTTTCTCTCTATGAAATCTACTAGGTATGGTACCTCTACGATAAATACGCCATCTTTTCCAATAAGATCCCTTGCTCCTTTTATGACACTATCAAGGTCTTTTATGTGAGCAAAAACATGTCGGCCTATTACTGCATTCGCGTTACCGTAACGTTGCTTTACGGCATGAGCGGTTTCTTTATTAAAAAAAACAGCCATTGTTTCGATGTCATTCTTATTAGACATAGCAGCAATATTCTTTGCTGGTTCTATGCCAAGTACCCTCGTCCCATCAGCTTTAAACAATTTTAAGAGGTCGCCGGTGTTGCTGCCTATCTCGACAACAAAATCATCTTTACCAGAAAGGTGTTTATTTTTAATACGCTTTACGAGTGCTTTGATATGTTTTTTCATTGTCTCTGAATTAGAGGCGAGGTAGATATAATTTATAAATAACTTTTCCGGGGAAAGCATCTCTCCGATCTGCACCATGCCACACCCCTTGCAGAAGAAAAGCTCTAGAGGGTAACACGCTTCGATAGTCCTTCCTTCATCTATCTCAGCGACCATGTTTTTATCTAAAAAATTATTCGCCAAGGGCATTTTTCCAAAAGATAGAAAACTCCTTGTCTCTGCTCCGCACACTCTACATTTTACCATAATATGCTCTTAGCTTGACTTGACCTTTAGTTTTTTAAAATACTCCAATAAAAATATACAGGAACTTATTAATAAAAATGACAACATACCTGCTATAAACATATTTTTCAATGCAGGATCTGGCAACTTAACACCAAGAACAGCAGGATCTAAGAGCTTTACCATGGGCTTCTTGGGCGTAATGCTCAACTTTTCATTTATTTTGTCAAGATTATCAACAACAAAGTTTGCTATATCTCTCGTAAGCACAGGGTCTGCCCCCTTAACATTTATATTCAAACCAGCTGGTATTTTCCATACACTAATTTTCCACCAAATTTTTTTCTTGTATTTGCTTCTACTAAATCTATCGTTTATATCATTTGCCATGCGTCCACTTTTAAGTATAGTAACAATAATGTCATCCGAAGATGCTCTAATTCCCAGTAAACCTTCTAAACCGCTTGCACTGCCTACGCCAGCCGCCTGTGTCAAAATAGTAACGGTTGAGGAATAAGTTTCTGATCTTGACAAAGAAAAAATCATTGCGAAAAACATGGATATGACAACAAAAACCAGTACAAACTTCCATTGCTTCTTGTAAATATTAACATAATATAAAATGCCGCTGTTGTTTTCCATATAATCTCTCCTTATGTAACAATTAATCTAACGCTGCGATAATACCAATACCAATGGCAATACGAGAAATCATATCTACCATATCCTTAAAAATATCATACGCCGGCCTCGTATATTTAAATCTCTGAGGAACGACTATTGTATCGCCCCGCCCGATTTTCTTTGACATCGTAAACTTACTGACTGCCTCGCCATTGGAACGAAGTATATAGATGCCACTTTTATCTGCATGTCTTGTCAAGCCACCTGTTTTACGAATATAGTACTCAAGGCCTTTTCCTCTTTCATAAGGTATTGACGTAGGATTGTTAATACTCCCCATCACAGCAACAGCCGAAGGTATCTGTGGTATCATGAGGGCATCTCCATCTTCGAGCAGGATATCATGTTTAGTACCTTTTAGCTGAGAAAGAGGCATAAGTCTTGTTACCATGCGCCCTTCTATTTCAACTGACTCGATAAAATCCAACATGCTTCTTCTTGTATCTAACGATCCTGAGGTTGCAGTACTAGCTACTATCCCAACGGTTGAACCTCTTAATAAAATTGCCTGTTGTTCTTCCAGTAAGGACCTATTTTCCTTCTCAAGAAACTTATTTCTCATCTTCTCCTGCATTTCTTTTATGGACTTTCTCGTAAAAAAGGCGCCTTCTAAAAAAGCATCTTCTGTAAAACCACCTGTACGCTCAAGAAGAGAACTAAGTCTTTCTCCTCTTGTTATTGAATAAGACCCGGGGAATCTTATTTCGCCTTCGACAATAACTACTTTTCTCTTGGTAAGACTTGGTTCTGATTTTATAAAAAGCGCGTCGCCTGCGCGAAGGATCATGTCTTTGTCAACAGAAAAATTTATGCCCGAGGATTGCCTAATAGCTATATTACGAACTACGGGCTGCTCTCCGGGCATAATATGGAACAATTCAGATCCCCTTATAATCTCATCCGGCTTTAACCCTCCTCCTCTAAAAATAAGGTCTGTGACCTTCATGCCTGGAGTAAGTTCATATCGCCCTGGCTTATTGACAGCGCCGTCTATTTCTACGAATGAAACAGGCTGAACTTCAGCTTCAGAGTATATAAGTAAAATATCCCATTCATTCAAACTAATATCTTCTGCTATGCCCAAAGCTATGCTTTCTAAATTAACTGGTATGATCTCGCGCGTCCTATTTCTGGTAACTCTAGCTAACTCAGCTCTCTGTAAATAGGTGCCTGGCATAAACTCTTTCGCCCTTTTTATCAAATCACTTACTTTCATATCCTTTGACAAGGCGTAGTCCCCAGGACGTTCAACATTTCCAAGGATAGACACAAAGTCATGTCTCAGTCTTACTATAGGCGAAACTATTACTAAATCACCGTTTCTCATGTTAATCTTATTTAACGAGAATTCTCCGAGTTCTAGGCGATTCAATTCTATATCTAGCATTACACGTCTCTCGTTATTCTTGATACGCTCTACCTGAAGCCTCTGTAAATCTCCTGTAGGCGTGATACCCCCTGCAAAAGCCAATAAATCAGATAAAGGCACTTCACTTTTTGTTTCATATATCGCAGGCCGTTTCACATTACCGGCAATAGCCACCACATCTCCTATGGAAGGGACAAATATAGTATCTCCTGACTGGA